>JAAFIC010000001.1 GCA_013298565.1 Alphaproteobacteria bacterium
GCCAAGCGTTGCATGGCCTCGGCATCGTCCCAGATTAGCTCGAAATAATCGCAGATTTGCCGCACCAACCCGCGTGAGGGGCGGCCTCGGTGGCCGTTTTCTAAAGCCGACAGATAGGCCGGGCTGATTTCCAGCGCGGCGGCCATCGCCCGGAGGGAGACTTTTTTAGTCAGCCGCAGCGTGCGGCAGCGTTCGCCGAAGGGCGTCATGGGCGCGGGCCTCGCGTGTCGTTCCGGTCGCGCCGGATCAGCAGATAGAACGCGCCCGCGCCGCCGTGCTGGGGTTTGGCGGAGGTAATGCCGAGAATTTTACCGCGCAACGGCGGCTCGTTCACCCACTGCGGCAGCGCGCGACGCAGAATGCCGCGCTGCTCCGGTTCCGGCCAGGGGCGCGTGTCCGGCGAGGGTGCCCCTTTGCCGGTAATCACCAGCACACAGCGCCACCCCTGCGCCCAGGCCCCTAACAGAAAACCCACCAGCCTGTCGTGCGCGGCAGCCTGGGTCATGCCATGCAGATCGAGCGTGGCATCTATCTCCCGCTCGCCCCTCGCGAACCGCCGGGCCGTCGCGCGGTCGATGTTATCGAGTTTGCCCACTTTAATCGTTGGCGGCTTCGCGCGCTTCACCGGCACAGGCTCCGCAGGCTTGAACGGGGCCAGCACGGGGCCAGTCAAGCGCGGCAGCGGCGCTTCTGGTTGTATCGGCGGTGCAGGGGTTGGCGCGAGCGTGGGGCGTAGCGGCGTGATCTGCTGAGTGATCTGCTGCCACAACAGTCGCTCGGCCTCGGTCAGGGCGCGCGTGCGGCGCGGGCGCGGCGCGGCAGGTTCCTTCTTGGGGGCCATCTTAGACGCGGGAGTGCGCGGGCGCGCTGCCCCCACACCCCCGCCCAAGGGCGGCGGCCCTTGGGGAACCGGGGGCGGGGAAGAGGGCCATCATGGAAATCGCTAGGGCAGACTATTTTCAAACGGAGTGAGATTCCCCAGGGGCACGCCCCTTGAGTGGGGTTGTCCTTGCGTGTTTGATGCGCGAAGCACATCGGGGGCAAGCCCCTGACGGGCGCTAACCTCGCGTGTCGGCCTACGCTTCGTCAAGAATGAGGATATGCAGCCGACGCGGGCCGTGCGCGCCTAATTGGATGGTCTGTTCAATATCGCCTGTCCGCGATGGGCCGGAAATCATGTTCACAGTGCGCGGCAATGCGCCTTGATCGCGGATTTTGTCCCACACATCCTCGTAGCGCCCAGTGATTTGGCTGCGGTTGACCATGACGATATGCGTGTCGGGCAGGAAGTTGAGACTGGTCGGCGAGTCCGGGCCGGACGTGAGCACCAGGGTGCCGGTTTCCGCCACCGCACCAATGACCGGCGTGACCGACACGAGATCCTCATTCACGGCTTTGCCGAAACGCACCGTTAGCGTTGGGCGTTCGGCCCAGGGGATGTTTTGCAGAGCGGGCGCGACAACCAAGTGCGCCGGAAGATTCTGCTCGGCCAGATAGGTCGCGACCGCGCCCGGCAGGGCCGCACTATTGGGGATATGGGCGACAGTTGCCGCCAGCGCCGTCGCCATATCCTCGAACAGCGTAACCAGTTCGGCGTGGTCTTTCTCGGTGCGGGCAAGGCCGATCTGGCGGCGGTGGGCGGTAAGGCGCTGGCGCAACCCCGCTTCGGTTGCAGCATCAAGCCCCTCCCGCCCCAGCGAGCGGCGGATGGAATCGAGAATATCGGCGCGGGCAGTGCTCATCAGCGGCTCCGGCGTTTGGCGTAGAGGGCTTGGAAGGTTTGGCCTTGCGGGGCAGGCATATCGCGCACACGGGTCCAGCCGCCTGCGAGCGGCAAACTGGTGAAGCGGCCTTTTTTGCGTGCAGCGAGGCTTAAGCCAAACGCAACCGCGCGAGTGAAGAGGCGGTAGAGGCGCGGGCGGGTTGCCATGAAGGCCCAAGCGCCAATGCCCCAGCGCATCGCTTTCGGCGAGAGTTTCGCTTCTGCCTGCCGCTCCCGCCAATGGCGCATCATTTTTGGCAGGGGAATCTTCATCGGGCAGACCTGCTCGCACTTGCCGCAGAAGGTGGACGCATTGGGCAGGTGGCCTGCTTCATCGACGCCGATCAACGTGGGGGTGAGCACGGCCCCCATCGGACCGGGATAGACCCAGCCGTAGGCATGGCCGCCGACGGCGCTATAGACCGGGCAATGGTTCATGCAGGCCGAACAGCGAATACAGCGCAGCATATCCTGAAACTCCGACCCCAGCATACCGGAGCGGCCATTATCCAGCAGCACAACATGGTACTGCTCCGGCCCATCGGGGTCTTCCGCCCGGCGCGGCCCTGTGGAGAAGGTCGTGTAGGCGGAAAACTCTTGCCCCGTGGCCGACCGCGCCAGCAGGCGCAGCAGCGTGGTGGCGTCTTCCAACGTGGGGACAATCTTCTCCAAGCTGGCGATAGCGATATGCACTTTCGGCAGAAGCTGGGTTAGGTCGCCATTGCCCTCGTTAGTGACGATAACGCTGGTGCCGGTTTCGGCGATAAGGAAGTTCGCGCCGGTAATGCCAACGTCGGCGGCAAAATATTTCGCCCGCAACTCCGTCCGCGCCTCTTCCACCAACTGCCGATGCTCGCCAAGCGGACGATCTGGGACGAGGTGCGTGTGGGATTTGCGGAAGGTCTCCGCCACCTGTTCGGCAGTAAGATGAATGGCGGGGGCGATAATGTGGCTCGGCGGCTCCTGCCGAAGCTGGATGATATATTCCCCCAAATCGGTTTCGATGGGGGTAATGCCTTTTTGCTCCAGGAAATCATTTAGGCCGATTTCCTCGGCGATCATTGATTTGCCCTTAGTAACGGTTTTAGCATCCACTGTGCGGCAAATACCGAGCACGATCTGGCGGGCCTCTTCGGCAGTACGCGCCCAATGTACGACCCCGCCCGAGGCTGTTACCTTCGCTTCATAGGCTTCGAGATAGAAATCGAGATGGGCGAGCGTATGGTCTTTGATAGCGCGGCCCGTGTCGCGCAGCGCCTCCCACTCCGGCACTTTGGCGATGGTCGCGGCGCGCTTGTTAACGAAGCCGCCGCGCATATTGCCCAAGGCTTTCCGCAAGGTGGCGTCGTTCAGGGAATTCTTCGAGTTCGCAACGAAAGCGTGACTGGTGGCGTGCATGACTGATGCCTTCTAGCGGGTTTCAGCTTCGGCGATAGCGGGGGCGGAGAGATCGCCCGCCAGCACTTCGGCGACGTGGCGGGCTTCGATGCGCGAGCCTCGGCGCTTCAGCTTTCCGGCCATATTCATCAGGCAGCCCAGATCTCCGGCCAGCACCAAATCGGCCCCGGTTTTTTCGATGGCGTCGGTTTTCTGTATCACCATCCGGTCGGAAATTTCGGGGTATTTGATGCAGAAGGTGCCGCCGAAGCCGCAGCAGGTTTCGGCATCCTCCAGTTCCGTGATCGACAGCCCTGTGATGCTGTTCAGCAGCGCGCGCGGTTGCGCCTTAATCTCCAACTCGCGCAGGCCGGAGCAACTATCGTGATAGGTGATCCTCTTGGCGCAAGCCACCGGAACCGAGGTCACACCCAGCACGTCGGTTAAGAACGATACGAGTTCGTAGGTGCGGTGGGCCACCCGTTCGGCCGCCAGCTTTGTCGCGGGATCATCGGCAAACAGTTCCGGGTAATGGTGACGGATCATCCCCGCGCAGGAGCCGGAGGGGGCAACGATGTAATCGAGACCATCGAACGCCGCGATCACCTGCCGGGCGATCTGCTTGGTCGTAGCGCGCGCACCGCTGTTATAGGCGGGCTGGCCGCAGCAGGTTTGCTCGGCAGGAACCACCACAGTGCACCCCGCCTGCTCCAACAGCTTCAGCGCGGCAAACCCTACGCTGGGCCGATACAGATCAACCAAACAGGTCACAAAAAGCCCGACCCGTGCGCCCATGCCAAACCCCTCCCCCAAACCCTAGACTGCCGCTTGTTCCAACAGCATTGCTGGGCAAGAGTTTGGGCGGGAAGGACGGCGGCGGCAAGGGGGATGTTTAGGCCGGGACGCGAACTGTCGCGGCGGGGCTGTGCGCGGCGTAAGGTGCCTGTGGCCGCCAATTGGGAATCTCGGGATAGTGCTGGATCATCTCATAGTCATTGAAGATTGACGCCCAGGCGTCAGCAGGAGCTGTATTTTTGACAATATGAATGACCGTATCGATGGCCCGGATCATAGCGGGTTCGATCCAGCCGCCTTCAAGAGACGCAAACTCCCCGGCAAAATAGAGCTTTTTGCTGCGAGAATGGTTTTGATTCCAAGTGAGTTGGGCATAGTTCCAATCGAAACTCCCGGCCCGATACAGTTTAGCGCAGCTTCGGTAGAGGGGTTGGCGCTCCCATTGCCAGACGATTGGCTGCGCTGCTTGATCGATGAAGTCCGACATTTTTGGCAAACCGCTGCGTTGCAGAACCGCGTCGAGCCGCGCCAGGGCGCGCGCGGCAAGAGTTGTATCGTCAGGATGTTCATTTTCTGCGGCGAGCTTATTGGCGTCGTCTTCCCAGGTGTAAGAACAGAGCAGCACACCGGGATCATCGGAAGGTTGCCCCTCTGCATCGGTTTCCAGAGCATAACCATTACGATGACTTGTGGAATATCGCTGACTTCCCAAAAAAACATCTACCCGAACTGCCCCGCATAACCATTCGCTTGCGCCCTTCAATCATATCCGTTATCGGATATATCTGTTTTTGGATAAAACCCCCGCCGAAGCTGGGGGCGCTTTTTTATCTCCAACCGAAAGCCTCAAGCATGATGCCCCTCTGGAGCGCGCAGGCTGCCCTGGAGGGCGGAGAGGTTCCCAGAGGCCGGGGGATGGAGAGCGCTAACGCGGCCCTTCCCAAGCTGATCCGAGTGTTGGAAGAGTTCCGCACGCTCGATCCTGATCTTCCTATTCAATATGCCCTCTCGTTCCTAACCTTGGCACAAAACGAGGGGCTTTCTATGGGCGAGCTGGCGCAGCGCCTCGCGATTGCTCAATCGTCCGCCTCGCGCAATATCGCCGCCCTGTCGGACTGGCATTCGTTCGGCAAACCCGGCTTGGGGCTGGTGGAAGCCCGCGAAGACCCGCGCGAGCGCCGCCGCAAACGGGTGAGCCTAACCGCAAAGGGCCACGCTTTCGTGCATCGCCTGACGGCTTTGATGGCGGAGAATAGCGTGCCGGATATAACTGTTATGCCCGAAGCGCCCGGTTTGGCGTTAGACGGGCGCGCGGCGGTTATCGCTGATGGATAAGCATAATGTTCACGCCTGTGCATAAGGCACTTCCCCCAAAGCGCCGCTATGGTATAATTGGAATACTTTCCGACTAGGCTGTAAGGCTCTCGGGTGACTAAAGGATTGAAGACGCATCGCCATGAAACTGACGATTGATCGTGCCGCTCTGCTCAAAAGCCTCGCCCATGTGCAAAGTGTCGTTGAGCGGCGTAATACGATCCCAATCCTCTCCAATATCCTAATTGAAGCGCAGGATGGTGACAGCGTCTCGCTGACCGCGACCGATATGGATTTGGATATGGTGGACCGCGTGACCTGTTCGGTCAGCGTGCCGGGGTCTGTAACGGCTCCCGCCCATACGCTGTACGATATTGTTCGCAAGCTGCCCGATGGTGCGTCGGTCGAACTTACCTCCGAGCCGGAGAAAGAGCGGGTGACGGTGCGCGCCGGGCGCTCCACCTTCACGCTGCCCTCGCTGCCAACGGCAGATTTCCCCAGCCTTGCGTCGGATGATCTGCCGTTCAACTTTACGCTGTCGTCGGCAGAGCTGAAGGCGCTGATCGACCGGACCAGCTTTGCGATTTCCACCGAAGAAACCCGCTATTATCTGAACGGGATTTATCTGCACGCAACCCAGCAGCCGAGCGGCCCGGTTATGCGCGGCGTTGCGACTGACGGCCACCGGCTTGCCCGCGTAGAGTTGCCGCTGCCGAAGGGCGCGGAAGGCATTCCCGGCGTTATCATGCCGCGTAAAGTGGTGTTGGAACTCCGCAAGCTCCTGGACGAGTCCGATGGGGCGGTTACGATTGGCCTGTCCGAAACGCGCATTCGGTTGGCGTTTGGCGCGATCATCTTGTCGTCGAAGCTGATCGACGGCACCTTCCCGGACTATGAGCGCGTTATTCCGACGGGCAATGATAAGGTGCTGGAACTCAACCGCAATAGTTTTGCCGAAGCGGTGGACCGGGTTGCGACGATCTCGACCGAGAAAAGCCGCGCCGTGAAAATCGCCCTCGGCACCAATGGGCTAACGCTAACGGCCCATAGCCCGGAAGCGGGCAGCGCGCTGGAAGAGTTGGAAGTTTCCTACACCAGCAGTCCGTTCGAGATTGGTTTCAACTCGCGCTATCTGCTCGATATTCTGAAGCAGGTTCAAGGCGATGTGGCGCAGTTCATTATGGCCGACGCCGCCTCCCCCACGGTGGTGCGCGACCGCGCCGATGGCAGCGCGATTTACGTGCTGATGCCGATGCGGGTGTGATCCCGGTTTCTGAAACGATTCCGGCACTAAGCCGGGTTCGGCTGCATGATTTTCGCTCCCACGCAGCGCTCGATCTCACCGTTTCAGCGCCGTGTGTGATTCTAACGGGCGATAATGGGGCGGGGAAAACCAATCTGCTCGAAGCCCTGTCGTTCCTGGCGCCGGGGCGGGGGTTTCGGCGGGCGGCGATCCAGGAGATCGACCGACAGAAGGGTGCGGGGGGGTGGTCCATGCAGGTGGCGCTGGAAACCGCTCACGGCACTCTTGAAATCGCTACGGGCCGCGTGCCCGCACACGGCGACCGGCGGCAAATCCGTATCGACGGCGAACCAGTCAAAACTCAGAGCGCCCTGTCGGACCTGCTCGTTGTGTCCTGGCTCACACCCGTGATGGACCGATTGTTTCAAGACGGGGCGGCGGCGCGGCGGCGGTTTTTGGATCGTCTCGTTCACGGCTTTCTGCCCGATCATCTCCAGCACCTCAGCCGCTACGAAGCCGCCCAGCGCGACCGGCTGCGGCTGTTGCGCGAGGGGGTTGATGGGAGGGGGAAGGGCGGCAAACGCCCCGATCCGCACTGGTTGGCCGCGCTAGAAGACACGATGGCGAGCGACGGCACTGCGATTGCGGCGGCGCGCTGCGACATTACGCAACGCCTTAGCCTTGCGGTGGCCGCAGGCGTTGGGCCGTTTCCCGCCGCCGATCTTGCCATGCTGGGGGCGCTGGAACAGGCTTTGTCCGAAAAGCCCGCCCTTGCCGTGGAAGAGGATTTCCGCCGCACGCTGCGCCAAACCCGCGCGCGCGACGCCGCTGCCGGAACCACCACGGAAGGGCCGCACCGCAGCGACTGGCAGGTGATCCACCGCCCGAAACAAATGCCCGCCGCGCTGTGTTCGACCGGGGAGCAAAAAGCGCTTCTCATTGCCATTCTGCTGGCCAACGCCCGCCTTATCCGCACCGCACGGGGTGCGCCGCCCCTGCTCTTATTGGACGAAGTGGCCGCCCATCTCGATCCGAGACGACGGCAAGCGCTGGCGGAAGAGCTTTTCTCGCTGGGCGGACAATCCTGGCTAACGGGGACCGAGCCGGGCTTGTTCGAGGCGTTCGGGGCGGGGGCGGGGGCGGTTAGGGTGGGGCTTTAGATTGATTAGACTTCAAGCGGGCGCGCTAAAACACCCAAACCCCATCCCGTGCAATTTCCTGTCGTAGCGCTGCCCGCATTACCGGCTCCGACACGAGATCTACCCTGTGACCAACAACGGCGGAAAGCTGCCGCTGGACGGCTGACAAGTGCCAGAGATCCAGGCGAATATCAGGGGCGAACTCGGCGGCGAGGTCGATGTCGCTGGCCTCTGTCGCCTCCCCACGCGCGACCGAGCCAAACAAGCTGAGATGTTGCACGCCCGCCTGTTGAAGTTCGGGCGCGTGGCGACGCAGCAGTAAGATCAGGTCAGCGCGGGAAATCATGACCGAAGAGTAACATTATCGTGGCTCTCCCTCAATTCCGAACCGCCAGCACCCCGCCCGCAACCCCGTCTTCAGTCAAAGCAGCGTACCGGACTTACGCCTCGGGGGCCGTTTCGTCGTGAATATCGGTCGTCGGACCATTTTTTTGGACCGATTCGATGCCGTTATCGCGGCCTTGCGTGCTTTTATACATCTCGCTGGTGCCGATAATTTCGCCGTTTCCGGCTTTCAGGTTGAAATAGAACTGGCCGTCCTTGGCGATCAGGCGTTCGTATTTCGCATCATCGGGGGCGTTTTTTTGAACCGAGGCAATGCCTTTTTCGGCGGAATTTTTGGCGACGTAGTTTTCGCTCACAAGAATAATCTCGTGGTTTCCCGCCTTCAGCGCAAACCGAAACGCGCCGCTACCCGTTTTGCTTAGAACATAATAACCCGCCATTTTCGTGCCCTCGCGTTTTAGAAAACCTATCGTAATATTACCATGTTTCGGAGTGCCGAGGCTAGGGTGTCGCGCGCGAGGTGTCCCGGAAAGGCTGCCCATCCATGCCCCGCCCGATATTCACTAGCCTCTCGCGCTGCACCTGCTAAACTACCGCGCTTGCTAGAAGCCTGCCGCAGGCGGGTATCGTGTGCGATGATTTGTGTGGAGCGTGCCTGTCGATGACCTCAGTCCCCTTGCCCAAAAATCCGGCTGGAACCACGAACGCGGAAGATTATACCGCCGATTCGATCAAAGTGCTGCGCGGCCTCGATGCTGTTCGCAAGCGCCCCGGCATGTATATCGGCGATACGGGCAGCGGTTCCGGTCTGCATCATATGGTCTATGAGGTGGTCGATAACGCCATTGATGAATCGCTGGCCGGGCATTGCGATCTGGTCGAAGTGATTCTAAACGCCGACGGTTCCTGCACAGTGCGCGACAATGGGCGCGGCATTCCCACCGATGTGCATTCGGAGGAAGGGATTTCCGCCGCCGAAGTGATTATGACTCAACTCCACGCCGGCGGAAAATTCGATCAGAACTCCTATAAGGTGTCTGGCGGTTTGCATGGCGTTGGCGTGTCGGTGGTCAACGCGCTCTCGTCGGTCCTGCGCCTCCGAATTTGGCGCGGTGGCCAAGCGCATGAGATGGAGTTCCGGCACGGGGCTGCGGTTGCGCCCTTGAAAATGGTTGGCCCGTCGGACGGCAAGCGCGGCACGGAAGTAACTTTCCTCCCCTCCTATAAAACCGACGAGAACCCCGAAGGCACCTTCGAGAATGTCTTCGATTTCAGCTTCGAGACATTAGAGCATCGCCTGCGCGAACTGGCGTTCCTTAACTCCGGCGTTACCTTGAAGCTGGTCGATGGTCGCCACAGCGATCCCAAAGAAGTGCTGCTGCACTTCAAGGGCGGTGTGCAGGCGTTCGTGCAGTATCTTGATCGGTCGAAATCGCCCCTGCACGCCCCGCCGATTGTGGTGAAGGGCGAGCGCGATGGCGTGACCGTGGAAGCGGCGTTGGAATGGACAGAAGCCTACCACGAATCAATGCTGTGCTTTACCAACAATATCCCGCAGCGCGATGGCGGCACGCATCTGGCAGGGTTTCGCTCGGCGCTAACACGCATCGTCAACACCTACGCCACGGATAGCGGCATCGCTAAAAAGGAAAAAGTGTCGCTGACGGGGGACGACGCGCGCGAAGGATTAACCTGCGTTCTGTCGGTAAAAGTGCCGGACCCAAAATTCTCCAGCCAGACCAAAGATAAGCTGGTTTCGTCCGAAGTGCGGCCCATCGTCGAGAACATCATCGGCGAAAAGCTGAACCAATGGTTTGAAGAGCATCCGCACGAAGCCAAACGCATCGTGGCGAAAATCGTCGAAGCGGCCTCCGCCCGCGAAGCCGCGCGCCGCGCCCGCGAAATGACCCGGCGTAAGGGCGCGCTCGACATCGCCTCCTTGCCGGGTAAGCTCGCGGACTGCCAAGAGCGCGACCCCGCCGCCGCCGAACTATTTCTGGTCGAGGGTGACTCGGCAGGCGGCTCCGCCAAACAGGGCCGTAACCGCAAGTATCAAGCCATTCTGCCCCTGCGCGGCAAGATCCTGAACGTGGAGCGCGCGCGCTTCGATAAAATGCTGCTCTCGGCAGAAATCGGCACGCTGATTGCCGCGCTTGGCACCAGTATTGGCGTTGAAGATTTTAATATCGAAAAGCTGCGCTACCACAAAATCATTATCATGACCGACGCAGACGTGGACGGCAGCCATATCCGCACGCTTTTGCTCACGTTCTTCTACCGCCAGATGCCGGAACTCATCGAGCGCGGCTATCTTTATATCGCCCAACCGCCGCTCTACCGGGCCAAACGCGGGCAAAGCGCGGTTTATTTGAAAGACGACCGCGCGCTTGAGGATTATCTGCTCACCGATGGGCTGAAGGATGCCACGCTGATCTTGGGCGACGGCAGCGCCATTGCGGCGGACGAGTTGCGCCGCTTGACCGATACGGCGCGGGCCGCGCGCAATCTCATTCAGCAGGTCGGGCGGCGCGTGGGGTCTGTTACGGTTGTGGAACAAGCGTTGCTGGCGGGGCTTCCTAACCCGGATGCCGAGATTGGCGCGAACGAGACCGACGCCTCCCTCGTCGCCCGCATTGCCGAGCGGATGGATGCGATGACCCGCGAGGCCGAACGCGGTTGGCGCGGCACCCTCACCGCCGATGGCATTCGCCTGTCTCGCCTGTGGCGCGGGGTGGAAGAGCGCTACGATCTCGATGCGGCCACGCTGCGTTCAGTGGAAATGCGCCGCCTGATGACCCTGGCCGACACCTTCCGTGCCGCTTTCCAACTGCCCGCGCGGTTGCGCTTGAAGGATAAGGAACAGCAGATCGCGGGGCCGGTGGCATTGGTCGATACGTTGTTCGAGCATGGCCGCAAGGGCGTCTCGATCCAGCGTTACAAAGGCTTGGGCGAAATGAACCCAGACCAGCTTTGGGAAACCACGCTGGACGCTAACGCCCGCACGCTGCTGCAAGTCAAAGTCGCCCACACTGAACAGGCGGAAGAAGTTTTCTCTACCCTGATGGGCGACTTGGTGGAGCCGCGCCGCGATTTCATTCAGGCGAATGCGCTGAAGGTGGCGAATTTAGACGTGTAGGGGGGGAAATGCGCTGGACTTTGAAAAAGCCTAGCGCATTGTTCTCGGAAATTACTGGTTTAGTACTATTGCAGCGCCTGTGAGCACTATGGGAATCATCGCAAACGCTATAATCGTTTGCGCCGCCGTAATGCCTGCCATAAGCGGAGCATCGCCGCCCAACTGGCGCGCCATCAGATAGGCTGACGACGCGGTGGGCAGTGCTTGAAACATCACCGCAATGGTAAGGGCGGGGCCGTTTAGGCCGATGATCGTTGCGACAGCTACAGTTGCTAATGGCATGATCATAAACTTTGTGACTGAGGAAGAAAGAATCGGCTTGGTCCAGTGACGTGCCGTCTTAAAATTCAAAGCCGCGCCGACGCATATTAAACCCAAAGGCATTGAGGCTGCGCCCAGTGTTCGTAACGCTGGTTCTATGCTTGATGGTACTCGAACGCCCAACACTTGAAACGCAATGCCGGCGAAGCAGGACATAACGAGCGGGTTCAGGACCAATTGCCTCAGAATGCCCCTGGCACTCAGGCGGGCCGTTCCATACCGCGCAAAAACCAACACGCATAGGATGTTCACTGTGGGGACAATTGCAGCATTGCAGATTGCCGCCAGCGCAATCCCCTGTGCGCCCAGGATGCTTGCCGCCAGACTCACGCCGACATAATTATTGAACCGGACGCTTCCTTGAAAAATCGACGTGAAGGCAGCCCCCTCAACCGAAAAGGCTGGCCGAAGGGCGAGCAAGGCTATGGAGACAATCACTGTTGATAGAATAAGCGTTAGGGCTAGGCTCGCTACCGGTAGCTCCGTAAGATCAGCCATCGAGAGGCCGTGAAAGAATAACGCCGGGAGTAAGATAAAATAGCCTAAGCGTTCGGCTTGAGGCCAGAAAGCTTCTGCCAAAAATGCGCTGTAACGGAGATAAACACCGAGACTGATGAGCAGCAGAATCGGCAGCAAGGCCAATATCACTGTATTAATCATTATAATGATCCCAGAACATGTACGAGGCGACGACACCCTTTTTGCAGTACAGCTAGGTCTGTTGCGAATGAAACTCGCAGATACCCAGGCGCACCAAAGGCCGATCCGGGCACCGTTGCAACGCCCTCGTTCAGTAAACGGTCGGCAATAGCGGTATCGTCGGTATGGTTCAGAAGTTTCGGGAAAAAATAAAAAGCCCCAGCGGGTTCGATAACATCAAGATTGGCGCTTTCGCGTAGGATTTTGAGACCTTCATCCCGACGTTGACGGTAAAGCGCATTACGCTCAGAGAGAACGTGCTGAGGGCCTTCTAGCGCGGCAACGGCGGCAATTTGGCTGAGAGCTGCCGTTTGCGTGCAATTATGACCTTGAATAATTGTCATGCGCGATATGAGTTCCGCCGAACCGAACCCCCAGCCAACGCGCCATCCGGTCATCGCGTAGGCTTTCGATACACCATCGACGATTAAAATTCGATCCCGAAGATCGGGCGCGACGCGCGCAAGAGTTGCATATTCATCGGCGCTGTAACGGATGTGTGCATAAATCTCGTCAGACATTATTCTGATGTGCGGATGTTTGCGGAGTTCGATTGCAAGGGCCTCTAGGGCAGCGGCGCTATAGTCCACACCACAAGGATTGCTTGGCGCATTCACGATTACCCATCGTGTCCGGCTGGTTATCGCTTCAGCCAAAATTTCGGGCGTTAAGCGGAACCCCGTTTCAGCCGGGCACGCAACGATTATCGGGGTCGCACCACACATCCGCACCATATCTGGATAGCTTGCCCAGTAGGGCGTGGGGATAATGACTTCATCACCGGGTTTCAGTGTTGCAAGAAAGGCGTTGAAGATTACCTGTTTGGCCCCGCAGCCTACGGTAATTTCAGTGTCCGCATAGGTTAAGCCCCGGTCTCGGGCGAGGGCTGCGCGCGCCGCCGCGCGCAACGCCGGAATACCATTTGACGGAGTGTAACCCAGGGGCTGATGCGCCGCAGCAGCGGCAGCATCACTAACATGGGTTGGCGGCGCAAAATTCGGCTCACCAAGGGTCAGATCAATAATGTCATGCCCGGCGGCTCTCAACTCTGCCGCGCGGCGCGCCATCGCGAGAATTGGGGATGCTTGCATCGGGGTTGGGGACTGTATGACGGTGCCGGATGACATGGACATGCTCATTGTGCGAGAGGGAATGAACATGTGGTAACAGGAACAATGTACGATTAAAAATTCTTAAATCTGTACGGACCCATGAGAATATCCTATGGGTGTCTTTCGACAATCCCTCGAAACTGGAGCCAACTCATGTCTCTCCGTGCTCTCAGGATTCTCCATGCAATTGCGTGCCATGGTTCTTTTGCCCGCGCGGGCGACGCTATAGGACTAACTCAGTCAGCCGTTAGTTTGCAGGTGAAAGCATTGGAGAGTGAGTTCGGGGTGCAGTTGTTCGACCGCTCCAAACGCTACCCCATCTTAACGGAAGCCGGAAAAATTGTGCTGGCTAAGGCGCAGGAGGTTATTTCGCTCTATGACGGGATCGGCGAAGCCCTGAGTGACGAGCACTCCCTTTCGGGACGCCTCCAAATTGGTGCAATTCAGACCGCCCTTTCAGGGCCAATCCCCGAGGCGCTCGTTGCGCTGAACCGGGCGCATCCTCGGGTAAGGGTTCATGTCGCGGCGGGCATGTCAGCAGAGTTAGCTGTCCGCGTTGTCTCAGGCGAATTGGATGCCGCTATCACCACCGAACCGGTAAGACCATATCCCACCGAGTTGACGTGGACGAACCTTTATGAAGATCGGTTCTGGGTTATTGCGCCTCCTGGGAATGAGCATCGTGATGTATTGGATCTGCTGACGCGCTTCCCGTTCATTCGCTTTGATCGTCGGGCTTGGGCGGGGCGCATGATTGATCGGCAATTACGTGTTATGCAGTTAAGTATTCGAGAGGAAATGGTTCTGGATAGTCAGGAAGTCATTATTAAAATGGTCGAAAAAGGACTCGGTGTTAGTATCATATCCCTTGAAAACGAGGTGATTCAGAGAGTCAATTTAACATGTATCCCATTTGGCAATCCTCAAATGATCCGTCAAGTGGTGATGTTGGGAAAGCAAGATAAATTAAAATCACGCCCCTGTTCAGCATTAATTCAGTCAATAATAGATATAAAAACTAGCGATAATATGAATTAAATATTCAAAAAATATAAAAATAATTACGATATTCATCATAGCAAAATAATGAGTAATTTTTATTGCTCGTGAGTTGTGAAATGTTGATAATAATTGCCGAATTTCCGTGTAACTTCCCTTCGCTGGGGTGTCGTGGCGGCCAATTGCGGCTCCTCTCGCGTTGAAGGGGGCGGCGGGCAAATTTGATCCAGCCCATCCCGAGTGGGGTGCATACCTGCGGCGATATATTTGCGTAACAAAACAAATTTGGAGCATTTGCCGTGACCGCATGTGACAAAAAAATGCCTTAGAATCTGCGGTGTATGCGTGTAAGACAATTATTGGCACGCCGATAAAGCGACTCGCGAAAATGCTCACTTTATCCTTACCTTTTTTTAACGGTTCCGTCTTACAGTAAAAGCGTGGTCCATCGGGGATCATCTAGATAAGACTCACAACAAGGAGCCACCCCATGCTGTTTATGAAGAAGGAGGATCCTCTTCCGGCCCGTGAACGCGCCCCTAACCGTTCTACGCCGCCGATCAGCATTACCGCCGATACTCAACGGTTCGGCTTTTGGATCACGGCACACATGCCGTTGCCCGTACGCTTGTTTAGGCCGGTAGCCCCGGTCCAGGCTATTCGGTAATCCCCCGATTGGATCGTTCTGCCGAAGGGTAAGGACGCCCGCGCCCCGCACGCCCAGCGCCGCGCGGGGTTTTTCTTTGATGCTTTTCAGAACCCGTTGCGCGCTGTAGGGTTGGCTTCATGACGCAGCGCACCAGCCTGGATGATCTCGACCGGCGGCTGCTGGTGCTTCTGGATCAGAACGCCCGCGAGCCAACGGCCTCCCTTGCCCGCAAGATCGGCCTGTCGCGCTCTGCCACGCAGGAGCGGCTCGCGCGGTTAGAGGGCTGCGGGGTTATCGAAGGCTATACAGTGCGCGTGGGCCGGGGCCGTGTTTCGGATCGCGCCACCGCGTTGCAGGCCCATGTGTTTCTGTTGTTGGACGCGCGGGCGGGCAATAGTCTGCCGCAAGCCTTGCGCGTTCGGCCCGAGGTGAAACGCTGCCACACGGTGAGCGGTGAGTTTGATATGATGCTGCTGGTCGCGGTTGATGGCGCAAAAGCGCTGGACCAACTGTTAGACGATATTGGCCGATCCCCTGGGGTGCGTCGCACCCAATCGGCTGTGGTTTTGGATGTGAAATTTGAACGGGGCTAGCGCGCGATGAACCTGCCTTTTCTGCTCGATTACCGCGCCAGGGGCGAAGAGAGCAAACCGGCGAATCCCCTGCGCGGCACCCCTGTTACCCGCGTGGCCAATCAATATGTCGGCGCGAACGGTCATTTCTTCTGCGGCATTTGGGAGTCCACTGTCGGCGCGTGGGAAGTGAATTACACCGAAGAAGAGTTGTGCGTGCTGCTGGTGGGTAAAGTGCGCCTGATTGCTCGCGACGGCGAGACGCGGGAGTTTAAGGCCGGGGATTCCTTTATCATTCCGGCAGGCTTCGCGGGAGTATGGGAAACCTTGGAGCCTGTTCGCAAGCTCTATGCCGTGGCGGAAGCCTCGATCTAACGTGGACATCGCGCGCTATTCCCGGCATCTGCTGCTGAAGGAAATCGGTGGGCCAGGGCAGGCAAGGCTGTTGGCCTCAACTGTCGCCGTGATTGGCGCGGGCGGTATCGGTAGCCCTGCGCTGCTCTATCTGGCCGCCGCCGGTGTGGGGCGGCTAGTGGTGATTGATGATGATACCGTCGATCTGAGTAACCTCAACCGCCAGATTTTGCATACGACCGCGCGCATAGGGGCGCTGAAAACCGTAAGCGCCGCCGAAGCGTTGGCGGCGCTCAACCCCAGCGTTGACGTGGTTCTGCGACCCGAACGCGCCACCGACGCCAGCATCGACGCGCTGATTGCGGGGGCCGATGCGGTGCTGGACGGCAGCGATAGTTTCGACACGCGGCGCTTGGTGGCCGAAGCCTGCGCGCGGGCAGGCGTGCCGCTAATCTCCGCCGCCGTCGTGCAGCTTTCCGGGCAGTTGACCGTGTTCAAACCCTATCTCGGTGACGGCCACCCCGACTTCGCGGACCTCTACCCAACCCCGCCCGCCGAGGGTGCCTTGCCGTCTTGCGCCGAAACCGGCATCCTCGGCCCCGCTGCGGGCGTAATGGGCAGCCTCGCTGCGGTGGAAGTGGTGAAGGAATTGCTCGGCATCGGCGAGTCGCTGTCCGGCTGGCTGCTGATGTATGAAGCGCTGTGGAGTTCGTTGGACAGGGTGAGGATTGGGTGATATAGTAAAAAAGGTAAATCATAGAGTTTTCCGACCAATATTTTTTTAGGAATAGGCAATTGATAATTGAAACAGAATCAAGCGCGGATAATTTAAATAAATCTTCTGATTTAGAGACAGATGAAGAAGATATTGGTACGATCAATCGGCCTTTTGATCCAGAAAAAATCAAAATGAGAACCGAGACTCGTTCTCTTGATCTCATATTGAGGCGGATAGAATATAAAGAAATCGATATGGCTCCTGATTTTCAGCGGCGAGCGCGAGTTTGGCCTGAAGAAAAAAAAGGCCGATTAATCGAATCTTTGCTATTAAACATCCCTCTTCCTGTCTTTTATGTTTGCGCTTTTGAGAATGGTGATTGGGCCGTTGTTGATGGTCTCCAAAGATTAACTACAGTAAGTGATTATACGAACAATGTATTTAAATTGAAAAATTTGGAATATTTAAAGAATCTTGAAGGAAAAGTTTTTGATGACCTTCCTCGGTCTCTGAAGCGGCGAATAGAGGAGACATCTATTGTAATTCACGTAATCGAACCCGGAACTCCTGAAGATGTTATGATCAATATCTTTAAGCGAATTAATACAGGGGGGGAGCCTCTCAAGGCACAAGAAATACGCAATGCGCTTGCAAAAGGCCCTGTGCGCGATTTTCTAAATAATCTTGCAAAAAGTGAGGCATTTTTATCTGCTGCTGGTAAGGTCAATGATAAGAGAATGGACGCTCAAGAGTGTATTTCCCGTTTTTTTGCTTTCTTTTTGTGCTCACATCAAGAGTACGGCGATAGTGACTTGGATAGTTTTATTTTGAGTACGATGCATAAAATTAGTAAGATGACGGAATCAGAAAGGAATAATCTAAAGAATATTTTTGAACGCTCTATGGTTTATTCTAAAGACATTTTCCAAGAATACGCTTTTCGAAAATTCGATAAGGCTGCTGGTCGCCGTGGTCCCGTGAGCAAAGCGTTGTTTGAGGCAGTCTCCGTTAATTTGGCCCGCTTAGATGATAAAAAAATAAAGATTCTGTTAAAGAGGCGCGAAGATGTTCTAAATTCTTATTTGGAGCTGATGAATGATCAAGATTTTATGGCCTCTATTTCTGCTGCCACGGGCAGTAAGAGTCGAGTGATTAAGCGGTTTGACGCGATTAATACTGTTTTCTCGGAGAATTTAAGATGATACACAATTTAACTCTTAAGAATTTTAAAGCATTTAACAAGGTAAATTTAGAGATATCTGGATTTACCTTACTTAGCGGTATGAATGGGATGGGAAAAAGTAGTATAATTCAAAGTTTGCTTCTTCTTCGTCAATCTTATAAGTCGGGTGATTTGCAGAGGGGGCTGTTGCAATTAAATGGCTCACTCATTGAGTTGGGAACGGCCCAAGATATTCTATTTATTGATGCCTTGGATGATGAGGTGGGTATAAATATCAAATTAGATAATATTGATGATAATGTTGTATTTGAATTTATAATCGATAAAGCCGAGCATCATTTGCGCCTAAGCGATAAAAGTTCAATATCTTATTCTAAAATTATTCAGATATTGGGGGGCGCAAAAAATTTTCTGACTGGAGATGGTCATAATTTTCAATACTTATGTGCCGAAAGATCAGGCCCGCGTAAATTTACGGCTATGTCAGATAGTAATATTGCTGAATTTGAGATAGGGAAATATGGTGAATATGCTCAACATTTCTTGTCACGATATGGCGCGGAGTTACGTTTAGACCCCGAATGTTTTCGGTTTATTAAAGGTGCGGCTGAACTCTTGATTGATCAAGTTGATTGTTGGCTACAAGAAATCAGCCCCGGCGCACACTTGGATTTGGAAGAGGTCAGATCAGCCGATCTTATGATCTCACGGTTTGCCTTTGATCGCTCAAAAGACGTGCGAACCCGGCCATTTCGCGCCACAAATGTTGGCTTCGGTTTAAGTTACGCTCTACCAATTTTGATTGCCCTTCTATCTGCTAAGCCTGGCGCTCTGATTATAATCGAAAATCCTGAGGCCCATCTACACCCTCAGGGGCAGACACGCATGGGCCAACTTTGCGCGCGCGCGGTAGCAGATGGTGTTCAGGTTATTCTTGAAACTCATAGTGATCATGTCTTAGACGGGGCACGAATTAGTGTAAGGCATGGTATTCTCAACCCAGAGGACGTGTGTTTTCATTATTTTGAGCGAAAAGATGGTGTTGTACAGGTCGCAAGCCCTGTGCTGGATAAGGAAGGAAGGGTAAGTGAATGGCCAAAAGGATTCTTTGACCAGCATCGCATTAACACAGCGGCTCTAATTCGTCCTCTTGGTCGGTAGGTCACCATGCCAGATGTTGTTTTGAATCGTTCGTCGCTGCAGCCTATATACTCGTCATACGGGGACGCTGCGGCTGAATTAGCAAACATGATCAGGGGTTTGGTGTGTTTGGAGGATGACATCGAAAATGATAGGCTTGTTTTTCGAACTCATGCCGACCCCTGGTATATTCCTCTCGTTGAATGTGAAGATGGCAATGAAACATTCGGTTCCGTAGCTGAATCCTTATACCATAGTCATGAGACTCGCGATTTAGCCAGTTTCTTTCATGCAGTGCAGAGTATGAGTCCCGCAGATACTGGTCTCGGTGACGATATATTAGAAAAATTATTAAGCGTAGATGCAATAAATCCGGCGTCAGGTTATGAGGCAACGATAGATCATGTTTTGAAAGCGGGGTTGGAGGCAATTCAGTGCGCTGTAACTAATTCTATACTTATGAGCTTGTCGAGAAACAATGTTTGGCAATTTGACGAAATGGGATTTTGTTGCAACAATTTCCCAGACTCGTTTATCTTCGATCATGTGGCTAATGAACAGCACGGCAATTTAGTATTGGAGCGGCGGAGAGAAATTGCACAGAGGGGGTTAACAGCCCGAAATTTTTGGGATTTAAAACAAAGTTGTTTCCCAAATCTTCTTTTTGGCCTTGACGTTGAGAGACATATAGAGAGTTTTAGTGCAGCAATGCTTGGCTTGGCCATAACAAGAATGCGCGATTTAAATAGTCTTTCAAAGAAATATGGGGAGAATTCAATTGACATTACAAGAGTGGTTGAGGTAAGGCACCGAATTAAGCCTGAAAGCGAACAGACAATGGCGAGGTATGAAAATAACAGAACTTTTAGTGATCACCAGGGGCGTAGACTGGTTTTCGAAAAGCATGTTTGGGTCGGTCAACAATATCGAATTCATATTTTTATACACGAAAATCCGAGAATTATTGAGATAGGTTACATGGGGACACACCTGCCAACGGTTTTGTACCCGACATAAAATTAAGTTTCCTAGGAAAGCGGTCCGAGTTGAAATGTCAGCTTTGTCATCAAGCTAGGTGCGGCCTCACTGACGATCCCGCTACCCAAGCCCCCAAAACTCCCTTAAAACCTACCCATGCCCCCCACCTTCGCCCGCGCCATCGCCACAGTTGGCGGTTTTACGATGCTCAGCCGTGTGCTCGGCTTTGTCCGCGATGTCGTGCAGGCGGCGGTGTTGGGGGTAGGGCCGGAATCTGATGCGTTTTTGGTGGCGTTCAAACTGCCGAACTTCTTTCGGCGGCTGTTTGGCGAAGGCGCGTTCAATGCCGCGTTCGTTCCAGTCTTCGCCGGGCTGCTGGCGACGGAGGGGCATCGGCGGGCGGTGATGTTTGCCGAACAAGCGCTGGCGGTGCTGTTGGCGGCGCTGTTGGTGTTTCTGGGGCTTGCCGAAGCGGGGATGCCGTACCTCACGATGGTCATGGCCCCCGGCTTTGTTAACGACCCGGAACGATTTAATCTTACTGTCGATCTAGCGCGCATCACCTTCCCTTACCTCCTGCTGGTCTCGCTCGCGTCCTTGCAATCGGGGGTGCTGAACAGCCTCGACCGGTACGCGGCGGCGGCGGCGACGCCTATTCTGCTAAATCTTTGCATGATCGCGGCGATGCTGGGGCTTGCGCCGATTTTAGGGCAGCGTGGGCGCGACGGTGTGGCGGAAGCGCTTGCCTGGGGCGTGGTCGGTGCCGGGGTCGCGCAGTTTCTGTGGCTGGCGGCGGCGTGTCGGCGGGCGAATGCCCCCTTACGGTTGCCGCGCCCGCGCCTAACGCCCGAGGTTAAAAAGCTGCTGAAACTGCTGCTCCCCGGTGTGCTTGGCGCGGGGATTATGCACGTCAATGTGATGATTGATATGATCATCGCCTCCCTGCTGCCGACGGGTGCCGTGACGCATCTCTATTATGCCGACCGTATCGCGCAACTGCCGCTCGGCGTGGTGGGCGCGGCGATTGCGACCGCGCTGTTGCCGTTGCTCGCCCGCCAGATTCGCCAGGGGGATGGGGCGGCGGCACAGGCCAGCCAGAATCGCGCGCTGGAATACGGCCTGATGCTCACTCTCCCCGCGACCGCCGCGCTGATGGCGTTGGCCGAACCGATCATGATTGTGCTGTTCGCGCGCGGGGCCTTTAGCCTCGCCGATGCCCAAAGCACGGCCCGAGTGCTGCAAGGTTTTGCGGTCGGCCTGCCCGCTTTCGTGCTGGTGAAGGCGCTCACGCCCGGCTTTTTCGCGCGGGAAGATACAAGAACCCCCGTGCGCTTCGCCATCGTCTGCCTGCTGACCAACCTGCTGTTCAATCTAGCGCTGATGCCGTGGTTGGGCGCGGCAGGGGTGGCGCTCTCGACCAGCCTGTCGTCTTGGCTGAATGTGGCCATGTTGGGCGTCACGTTGCATCGGCGCGGGTTGCTGACGGTCGATGCAAGGTTGCGCCGCCGGGGGCCGCGTCTGTTGGTGGCGGCATTGGTCATGGCCGGGGCGATTTTTGCGGCGCTGCCCTGGCTGCTACCCCTGCTGCAACCGGGCGAAACCCTGCGCTACCCACTGTTCGCCGCGCTTTGCGCTGGGGGCGCGCTGCTGTTTTTCGGCCTGGGGCAGGCGCTCGGCGGTCTTGATCTGCGGGATCTGAAAGCGCTGCGGCGCAAAGCCTAACCGGCCAACTGCCGCAGCCGTGCATCGGTTTCGGCATCGGCGGGGTAGAACGCCTCTAGCATGAGTTCCGAGAGAGTGATGTCAGTCGGGGTGCCGAACACGGTGGTGGTGGAGAAGAGGGCCAGCGGCCCCACGGGGGTTTGCAGCCGCAGGGGCACTAGCACGCCGCCATAATCCGGCCCGCTCGGGCTTTGGTCAGAGGGGCGCAGGGCCGAAAGCTCTGCTAGTAAGTCTCTCAGGCGAGCGTCGGCGCTACTGGCAATCTGGCGGCGCAGTTGGCCGATCAAATGCGCCGTCCAGTCGCCCAAATTCAGAATATGCGGTGCCAACCCCTGCGGATGGAGGCTGAGGCGCAGAACATTTACGGGCGTCTCTAGCAGGCTTTTATCCTCCACGAGCGCCAAAAACGGCGTAAGGGCGCGGTTAGCGGAAATCAGCGTCCAGCGTTGATCAACGGCCAGCGCCGGGAAAGGCTCGTGGCCCCTCAAGATCAACTCGATCGCCGCCCGCGCCGGGGCTAAGGCTGGATCGTCCAACGATCGTTCACCATAGACCGGGGCATAGCCTGCCGCCAATAGCATTTGATTGCGATCTCGTAACGGTATTTCCAGCCCCTCTGCCAACCGTAACACCAGCGCGCGGCTGGGGCGCGTTCGTCCGCTTTCAACGAAGCTCAGGTGCCGTTGCGACATGTCGATCTCCAACGCGAGATCGAGCTGGCTGATGCGCCGACGCTGCCGCCAAGCGCGTAAATGGTCGCCGAAGCTGGGGGCGGCGGTAGGGGAGGGGGCGTATGTCATGACCCGAGAATAGCGCCTTTTCGACCCACGCCAATTACCTCGTGCGTAATCGACAGGCGTTCAGGGCGCGGACAGAGTACGAGAGGTTTCATTCTGCTGAGGAAAAATATCATGAGCCTTCCCCCCCACCCCACGCTTCGCTTTGCCCTACTTATTGACGCTTTTGCCACTGGCGCGATTTGCGTGATGCTTATGTCTGCTGCGGGCGCGGCCAGTCGCCTGTTTGGCTTACCCGAAGTGCTACTATTCTGGCTTAGTCTCGCCCTCATACCTTTTGTCGTGTTCGTGATCGTTCTTGTCCGCCGCCCGACCTTGAGGCGCGGGACTGTCAGGCTGGTGATCACCTTCAACATTATCTGGGTGATTGATAGCGTGGCACTGCTGCTCAGTGGTTGGGTTACGCCGACACTCTTAGGGACGGCCTTTGTGATGGCGCAAGCACTGGGGGTCGCTGGTTTTGCCGGGTTGCAAGCCTATGGATTGCATCGAAGCCTTGCGACACCCGTTACATCAGCGCACGCTTAACGGAGATGCGTACCATGCCGACTTATGCCATCGCTCGGCTGACCGTAACCCGCCCCGGCCCCGAGCTTGGCACACCTCCCCGGCCTATCAGGCGATCAAACCCCGACGCATGGGCAGCACTGAGGGTGATATGATTGTTATCGACGGCGTTGCGCCGGGGTATCGCGGCGCGGACCTGCTGGCACACCTTGACCCGCCCCCCTCGCATCCGTGATAAACATGGGTATGAGCAAGCGCATTTTCTCCGGCATTCAGCCGACCCATCATCTGCATCTCGGCAACTACCTGGGCGCGGTTCGCAACTGGGTGAAGCTGCAAGCGGAATTCGAGTGCATTTTCTGCGTCGTCGATCTGCACGCCCTCACCGTGCCGCAAGACCCGGCAGCGCTGCTACGGGCAACGCGCGAAGTAGCGGCAACCTATATTGCCGCCGGGATCGACCCTGATAAGAACATTCTGTTCAATCAATCTGCGGTGCCAACCCATGCCACGCTGGGCTGGCTGCTTGGCTGCGTTACGCCACTGGGTTGGCTTAACCGTATGACCCAGTTCAAGGAAAAAGCCGGCAAGCAAAAGGATATGGCGGGCTTGGGGCTGTATTCCTATCCCGTGCTGATGGCGGCGGACATTCTGCTCTATCACGCTACCCATGTCCCCGTGGGCGAGGACCAGAAGCAGCATCTGGAACTGGCGCGCGACATTGCCGGGGCCTTCAATCGCCAGTTCGGCACCGAGTTCTTTCCACTGCCCGAACCGCAGATTTTTGGCACGGCGACCCGTGTTATGTCGTTGCGCGATGGCACCAAGAAAATGTCTAAATCGGACGAGTCCGATTACTCGCGCCTCAATGTCACGGACGATGCCGATACCATCGCCCTCAAGGTAAAAAAAGCTAAAACTGACCTGCTGTTGCTACCCGAAAGTGTTGAAAAACTCGAAGGCCGCCCGGAAGCCGCCAATCTGCTGAACATCTTCGCCGCTCTCAGCGACAAACCGTTGGCCGACGTGGTGGCCGACTACGCAGGCAAAGACTTCTCCAGCTTCAAGCGCGACCTGTCCGATCTCACGGTTGCCGTCATGGGGCCAATGTCCGTCCGTCTCAATCATCTGATGGCCGACCCCGCCGAACTCGACCGCATCCTCGCACGCGGGGCCGAACGGGCGCAGGCGATTGCCACGCCGGTGTTGGAGAAGACCTATGATCTGATGGGGCTGCTGCGTCCGAAGGCGCTTTAGTCAAGCCCCTCCGGCGCCATCAAGACGAACCGCGTTCCCCAAGGGCGCTGCCCTTGGGCGGGTTCGGGGGCAGCGCCCCTGACCCAACCAAGAGACCCGCCATGACCAAGTATGACGTTATCATTCTCGGCGCAGGGGCTGCGGGGCTTATGGCGGCCCTAACCGCCGGGCAGCGTGGACGCCGGGTGTTGCTGCTCGATCATGCGGACGCGCCGGGCAAGAAGATTCTGATTTCAGGCGGTGGGCGCTGCAATTTCACCAATCTGGACTGTGCGCCGGATAGATTTTTATCGAGCAATCGGCATTTCGCCAAATCGGCGTTGGCGCGCTACACGCAGTTCGATTTTATCGACATGGTGGCGCGGCATGGGATTGCCTATCACGAAAAAACCTTGGGGCAGTTGTTCTGCGATGGGCCGGCGCGGGCGATTGTGGCGATGCTGCTGGCCGAGGCGGCGCGGGGCAATGTCACGCTCATGCTCAAGTGCGCGATTACCGATGTGCGCCGTGCCGATCATTTTGAAATCGAAACAGATAAGGGCAACTTTAGCGCCCCCTCCCTCATTCTAGCGACGGGCGGCCCCTCGATCCCGAAGATGGGCGCGACCGGCTTTGCTTATGAGGTGGCCAAACGCTTCGGCCTGCCCATTATCCCGCCGCGCCCGGCCTTAGTGCCGTTCACGGCGGGCGGGGCCGAGTTGGACCTGATGACGGGCCTTGCCGGGGTGGCGGTGCCAGAGTCTCGCGTGAGCCTTGGCAAGCGGGCGTTTCGGGAAGCGCTGCTGTTCACCCATCGCGGCCTGTCTGGTCCGGCGATCTTGCAGATTTCGAGCTATTGGCAGCCGGGCGAAACCGTGCGGCTCGATTTATTGCCGGACGGCGACGCGGCAAACGTGCTGCTCTCGGCCAAGCGAGATCGGGCGCGGGCGGAGCTTAAAACCGTGCTCGGTCAGCTTTTTCCAGCGCGATTGGCGGCGGCGCTCACGCCCGAGGCCGCAGCGGGCCGCGCGCTGGCGGATCTGCCGGATAAGCTGCTGCTGGCCGTGGCGGAAAAGGTGCAGCGCTGGCCCTTTCTTCCAGCAGGCACGGAAGGCTATGCAAAAGCAGAAGTAACGGCAGGCGGGATCGACACCAAAGCCCTCTCCTCCCAAACCCTAGAAGCTGCCAGCATCCCTGGCCTCTATGCGATTGGTGAGGCGGTGGACGTAACGGGCTGGCTCGGCGGGTATAATTTTCAGTGGGCCTGGTCGAGCGGCTGGGCGGCGGGCATGGCGGTATAGAGCATCGTGCGTCAACTATGACGCACGATGCTCTCGCTTTCTTTTAGCCCTCGCCGGGCGGGCGCGTCCGCGCCCTTGGCCGCCGCCTCAATGGCGGCTTTTAGAGCCGCGCCAGAGTTAAAGCGCGCGGCTCTAGCGCGGTTTCCGCAACGCGCTCGGCGGTACGCCCAAATAGCGGCGGCAGGCGGCGCTTAAGTGGGCGTGGGAGGAAAACCCGGCGGCAAGGGCGATATTGGTTAGGTCGTCCGGGCTGGTTCGCAGTAGAGCACGGGCGCGGCTGAGTTTACGATCCAGCAGATAGGCCTGCGGCGAAACCCCCAGGCTGGCTTTCACGGCGCGACTGAAAAACCCATCCGACAGGTCGAGCGCGGCGGCGAGGGCCGCGACGGTGATTCCCTCCGTCAGATGCGCGTCGATCAAAGCGTCGAGCCGGGCTAGCCGCTGCGGTGTCAGCCAGCCTGCGGCGCGCGGTGGCGGCGTGTCGAGGGCCTCGATGGCGGCTTCTATAAACCGGCCCGCGAGCGCTTCCATCTCCAGCGGATCGACCCGGCCCGGCGCGAGCAGCCCTTGCCGCAACCGCCGAGCGGTGGCGCACAGACGCGGGGCGCTGAGGTTGGTCGCTTGCGGCGCGGCAAGGGCGTTCGGCAGGCTGAGGGTCAGATATTCACCCCCCGTGGTCGAGCGCGACTGAACCATGCACCCCGTTGGGATGTAGGCAAAACTATTCGGGCGCGTGCGGAAGGGGCGCAGCCGGTCGCTATTAAAGGCGTGCAGCCCCGTTTGCCCGTCGAAGGCAAAACCCAGCACTGGGGCCGTCGCAACATAGCGCGCCTCATAGGGTTGCTGCGGTAGCAGCATGAGCCGATAGGGGCCAGCGGCATAGGGTGTCATCGCAAAACCCGCCGATTGGGTCAGATGAGTGAAAGCCTAACCGGGGCAGAGGCGCTAAAGAAGCCTCTTTGTTGCAGACCTACTCCAGGAGCGTGCCATGCCCTTTACCCGCGATGCGATTGCCGATGCCGCAGCCCTCATCTATCGCCAGATGCCGCCGACGCCGCAGTTCGCCTGGCCGCTCTTGGGGCAGCGTTTAGGCGCGACCGTATGGGTGAAGCATGAGAATCATACGCCCACGGGGGCCTTTAAGATTCGCGGTGGCATTACCTTTATTGATTGGCTGCAACGGACGCACCCGGACGTGCGCGGTATTATGACGGCAACGCGCGGCAATCACGGTCAAGCTCAAGCACGCGCGGCGGCGGCGGCGGGGCTAACGGTAAAAATCTACGTGCCGCTGGGTAATTCCACGGAGAAAAACACCGCAATGCGCGGTTTCGGGGCTGAGGTGGTGGAATTTGGAGCGGATTTCGATAGCGCGAAAGCCGAAGCAATGCGGGTTGCGGCCATCGAGGGGCTATTTTGGGCCGCGCCGTTTCATCTTGAACTGGTGCGCGGGGTCGCTACCTATGGGTTCGAGCTTTTAACCGCTGTGCCAGATTTGGCGACAGTTTACGTTCCCATCGGCAGCGGCTCCGGCATTTGCGGCACGATTGCCGCACGCGATGCGCTGGGCCTTAAAACCGAAATCGTCGGTGTGGTTTCGACCGAAGCGGCGGCAGCCAAACTATCCTTTGAGGCAGGCCGGATCATCGAAACCGCCAGCGCCACCACGTTCGCCGATGGCGTTGCCGTGCGCGTGCCAGTACCCGAAGCCTTTGCGCTCTACGCCAAAGGCGCGGCGCGGATCATCGCGGTGAACGACGCCGAGGTTGCCGAAGCCGTGCGGGTTTTATTTCACGATACCCATAATCTTGCCGAAGGGGCAGGCGCGGTTGCTCTCGCCGGGCTAATCCAGGAGCGGGACCGGCAGCGCGGCCAGCGCGTCGCGGTCATCCTCTCGGGCGCGAATATGGATACGGAGGTGTCGGCGCGGGTGCTGGCCGGTATGGGCAGGCGCGGTTGCTCTCGCCGGGCTAATCCAGGAGCGGGACCGGCAGCGCGGCCAGCGCGTCGCGGTCATCCTCTCGGGCGCGAATATGGATACGGAGGTGTCGGCGCGGGTGCTGGCCGGTATTCTCTAGCCCAGCTTCCGCTGCATCCACACTAAATCCAGCCAGCGGCCAAATTTGAAGCCGACTTCTTTCATATGGCCGCTGATTTCAAAACCGAAGCGCGCGTGAAATCGGATCGAGCCTGCGTTATCGGCGTCAATCGCCCCGATCATGACGTGTTTGCCCATCGCTTCGGCGCGCGCGATCAAGGGGGGCATCAGCAGGCCGCCAAGCCCTTTGCCGCGCTGATCGTTCCGAATATGCACGGAATGTTCGACCGAATGGCGATAGCCGGACCACGGGCCGCGAAACGTGCCGAAGGAGGCATAGCCAAGCACGTCGGCCCCTTCGGTTGCAACCAGCACGGGGTAGGCGTCGGCCTGCCGGGCGGCGAACCAGGCGTGCCTATCGGTCAAGCTAACGGGATCGTCGATATAAATAGCGGTGGAGGTAGCGATGACCTCGTTATAAATCGCCAGAATGCCGGGGACATCCTCAACCACCGCATCGCGGAGTATCATCAATAGGCTTCGTCCATCGCAGCCGCAGGTTTGGCGCGGGTTTTGACCAGAGCGTCATATTTGTTGAGCGCGCGGGCCATGGCATCGGAAATCGAGGGCGTGCCGGAGGCCAGAATCTGCGCGTCGCCAGCGGGCGGTGGCACGCGGGCGGCAGCTTCGGCGGCTTGCACGGCGGTGGGGTTCGGCAGGCTCGGCTTCGGGGCGAGGTTGTTACTGACTTCCCGGCGCTCCAGCACCGGCGGCGTGCGTGTGGCCGTGCGGCCTGTGCGCTCCGGCACTTTGAACCAGCCGTTTTCCTGCGGGGCGTCAGCCTCAACCGCCGCGAGCAGGGGGGCCGTGGGAGTTGCCTGCGGGGCCGAGCGTTGCGCTTGTAGGGCTGCAACCCCTGCCAGCCCGCTCATGGATTGAGTGGGATCGGCACTCGACGGCTGCCCTGGCAATCCTGGCGCAGCTTGCGCTGGGTTGGCTGTGGGTTGGCCCTGAACATTCATCATCGCGGCGGCAGGGGTAATCATACCGCCGGACGGGATATTGGACTTGCCGATGAAGCCCGTTGAGCCTGCGGGCATCGCGGCTGTAGGTCCGCCAACAGTGCCCATCGGGCCTTTGCCCGTGAGCGCGATGCGGCCCCCTTCGGCAGGCAGGCTTGCAGCTTGGGCGGCAATCGTCGGGCTTGGGACGGCGACGGCATTGGGATCGGTCGCAGCGGCAGCGGCAAGCTGCTGGGTAACGATGGGTGCGGGCGCAGTGATCGCGGGTTTCGCCTCGGCCAGTTGCGGGCGTTTACCGTCAAGCTCTTTGGCTTTGGCGATAGTGTTTACGGCCTCTTTACCGAGCGGATCGCCTTTGATAACCGCCAGCATGTTACTGCCAATATCGCGCCCCGTTCCTTCTTGAATGGTCGCATCGACCATGCTGAGAACAAGGCCCAGCGGCCCGCCGTAAATTCCGCCGCCAATAAGGCGCGCGGCAGGCGACAGTGTGGAGCCGGTGAGTTCGCGGTAGATTGTGCCGATAATCGGTAAATGTTGCAGCGGGTTGATCGTATCCAGCACGTCGGCGAAGGTTAGGCCGTCATCGGTGGTTTTGCCATCGGTTTTGGCTTGGTCCTGAACGTCGGCGGCGCTCGCAACCGTATCAGCCGCGTCAACCTTAACCCAACGGGCTTCGCTGAACGGACGATCCGCCGAGGGATCAATTACCAGTTTCATCGTCATCGAACCGCTCCCTCGCACCGCGTTTAGGCACTCTCTGCCAGGATTCCTATCCCAGCTCCGAGAGGCAAGCAAAATTCAGGCCGATTTTTCTACCTGCGAATTTTTGCGCCTAGGCGTATGTCTTACAGACTTACACCTTGTGTTGGATCATACTCTTATTCGATTTTGTTAGGAAGAAGCGTAAGACGTCTGAGCGGCGACAGGGCCGAAACGCGCTAGGCTATTTCTGCCGAGAGGGTCTTGCTTGATCCGGGATGCGCTTGATAAGGAGAGACAGAATGACGCGCGCGATTGCCGAAGCGCTCGCCGAGGTTCGGCATACCATCACCACGGCGGCCCTTGCCGCGCACCGCAGGGCTGATGCGGTACGCCTCGTTGCCGTTTCGAAAACCCACGGGGCCGATGCGGTAGCAGAAGCTATCGCCGCAGGTCAGCGGGTATTCGGCGAAAACCGCGTACAGGAGGCGCAGGAAAAGTTTCCCGCGCTGAAAGCCGCACACGCGGATTTAGAACTGCATCTCATCGGTCCGCTGCAAACCAATAAGGCGAAGCAGGCGGTAGCGCTGTTCGATGTGATTCAAACCGTCGATCGTGAATCTCTCGCCGAGGCGCTGGCGAAGGAAATGGCCAAAGCCGGGCGGCATCCCGCGTGTTTGATCCAGGTGAATACGGGCGAAGAGCCGCAAAAGGCGGGCATTCCACCGCGCGAGGCGCTGGCCTTCATCGAGCGGGCGCGCACTCTCCATAACTTGCCGGTTAGCGGGCTGATGTGCATTCCCCCCGTGGATGAAGAACCCGCGCTGCATTTCGCCCTACTGCGGGAGATTGCGACGAAGGCCGGGTTGCCCGTGCTCTCGATGGGCATGAGCGGCGATTACGCCTCGGCAGTGCGGTTCGGCGCTACTCATGTGCGCGTGGGCACCGCTATTTTTGGCGCGCGCCCAGCGGCGGCGGTTGAGGGCCAAAATTAGCCAATGCCGCCGCTCTGGATCATCGAGGCCGATGCCGTCGTGCGCCCCATCTTGGCGGCTGCCGTGGCGGGCGTGATGCCGGAAGCCTGTATTGCCGACGCCCTGCCACCAGAGCCGGTACCGCTTGGGGCGTTAATCCTGTCCTTGCGGGCCGGGGAAGAGTGGCCGGATTGGCTAACGGCGGCGCGGGTGCCGGTGGTGGCGCTCGTGGCAAAAGGCGAGAGCCGGGCGTGGCCTGCGGGCTGGGATGTGCTGGAAAAACCGCTTCATCCCGCGCTCGTGCGGGGCGCGCTCCGCCGGGCGTTGGATGCCGCCGGGCCGCTTGAGCCGGACGGGGAGACGTTGGCGCTCCCTGGGGGCAGCCTGCACTTAACGCAGCGTTTGCTCGTTGGCCCCCAAGGCGCGGCGCGACTCACGGAAAAAGAGGCGGCGTTGCTGCACTCTCTGTTGAAAGCCGATACTCCCCTCTCCCGCCCTCAGCTTTTGGCAGAGATCTGGGGCTATCAGGCCGATACGCCGACGCGCACAGTGGAAACGCATCTCTATCGGTTGCGGCGAAAGATTGAAGGGTTGGGGCTGGGGCTAACCATTGTTGCGAGCGCAGAAGGCTATCGCGCACGCCGTCTCTGAAGCCTACCCGCGTTTGCGCGCTTGCAACGGCGCGGCGCATGGCCTAGCGTCCCGCAAACTGCTGAGCTTTGGAGGCACGGCGGGGCCTGTCTCGCGTCGCGGATTGGGTTAACGGGTTCGTTCGAAAAAAGGATTGGATCGGTCATGCGTGCCGTTTCCCTGTTAAAGGTGCTGATTCTCGGCACCATGCTCACGGCCTGCGGCATGTTGCCCCAAGGCGAGCAGAATTATCCCAAGACCGAAGACGAGCGCGATGCCGAGCGTTTCGGTAAAGTGACCGGGGAAGATGGCATTGTGCTGTTCGGCGGGCGCTCGCTGCCACGCGGCTCCGAAGGTGGCACGGGCATTGGCGTCAACACCTACCTCTGGCGCGCGTCGCTCGATGCGCTGTCGTTCATGCCGCTGTCCTCCGCCGATCCGTTTGGCGGCGTCATCATCACCGATTGGTATAGCCCACCGCAGAACCCCAACGAGCGGGTGAAGGTAACGCTGTATGTGCTGGATCGCGATTTGCGCGCCGATGGCGTGCGCGCTGCCGTGTTCCGGCAAGTGCTGAGTGGGGCCGGGTGGCAGGATGCAGCGGTCGATCCACGCACGGGGACTGACCTTGAAGACGCGGTGCTAACGCGCGCGCGCCAACTGCGTATCACCAATCTAAACCGTAAATAATTCGCACCGAACGAGACCCATGTCCCGCTACGCAACCAAAGAAACCGAAGCCAAATGGCAAGCCGCTTGGGCCGATCAAAAGGTTTTTACCGCCAAGATCGACCCGAGTAAGCCTAAATATTATGTGCTGGAGATGTTCCCCTACCCGTCGGGGCGTCTGCACATGGGCCACGTCCGTAATTACGCGATGGGCGATCTGACGGCGCGGTACAAGCGTGCGCGCGGTTTCAACGTGCTGCACCCGATGGGGTGGGACGCTTTTGGGCTTCCCGCAGAAAACGCCGCGATGCAGAACAAGCGTCATCCGGCAGAATGGACCTACGCGAATATCGACAGTATGCGCGCGCAGTTTGGGCAACTCGGCGTGTCGTTCGATTGGGAGCGGGAGCTTGCCACCTGCCATCCGCAGTATTTCCGCCACGAACAGAAGATGTTCCTGGATTTCTGGAAAAACGGCCTCGCGTACCGCAAAAAAAGCTATGTGAATTGGGATCCGGTCGAAAATACCGTGCTCGCCAACGAACAGGTGGTGGACGGTAAGGGCTGGCGCTCCGGCGCGCCTGTCGAGCGGCGGGAGCTAAATCAATGGTTCCTCAAGATCACCGACTACGCCGATGATCTGCTGAGCGCGATCACCACGCTGGACCGCTGGCCGGACCGCGTGCGCGTGATGCAGGAAAACTGGATCGGCAAAAGCCAGGGCGCACAGCTTAATTTTGCGCTCACGGAGGCTAGCCGTAAGCCCGGTTTTGAGGCGGTCGAAGTTTATACCACCCGCCCGGATACGGTGTTCGGCGCGTCTTTCCTCGCCATTGCCGCCAATCATCCGCTGGCGCTGGCGCTGGCGAAAACCGATTCTGCGGCGGCTGAGTTTATCGCCGAGTGCAATCGCCTCGGCACCTCCGAAGCCGTGATCGAACAGGCGGAAAAGCTGGGGTATCGGACGGGGCTGTTCGTGTCGAACCCGTTCGTTCCGGGCCAGGAACTGCCGGTCTATCTCGCGAACTTTGTGTTGATGGAGTATGGCACCGGTGCGCTCTTCGGTTGCCCGGCGCACGATCAGCGCGATTTCGATTTCGCAACGAAATATAATCTGCCGATTGTCACCGTGGTGCGTCCGCGCGAGGCCGACGCCAGCTATACGGTTGGTACAGGCCCGTTCACCGACGACGGGGTTCTCCTCAACTCCGGCTTCCTCGATGGACTGACCGTCGCCGAGGCCAAGAAAGCCGCTTGCGAGCAGATCGAAAAGCTCGGTATCGGCACGGTGAAAACCCAGTATCGCCTGCGCGATTGGGGCGTCAGCCGTCAGCGCTACTGGGGCTGCCCGATCCCGGTGATCCACTGCCCGAGTTGCGGCCCGGTGGCGGTGCCCGATGACCAGCTTCCCGTGACACTACCGGAAGATGTGACCTTCGATGCGCCCGGCAATCCGCTGGATCGGCACCCGACGTGGAAGCATGTAGCTTGCCCCACCTGCGGCACGCCCGCGACGCGCGAAACCGATACGCTCGATACCTTCTTTGAAAGCTCCTGGTACTTCCTGCGCTTCGCCTCGCCGCGCGCGGAAGAAGCCTTCGATAAGGACGCGGTGGCGTATTGGTTGCCGGTCGATCAATACATTGGCGGCGTTGAACATGCCGTTCTGCATTTGCTGTATTCGCGCTTCTTTACCCGTGCGCTCCAGCAGTGCGGCTATGTGGATATGAAGGAGCCGTTCGCCGGCCTCTTCACGCAAGGCATGGTTTGCCACCAGACCTATAAATCGGCGGACGGCCAATGGCTGTTCCCCACCGATGTGCGCCAGGACGAGGCGGGGGCCTTCATCGAGATCACCACCGGGCAGGCCAGCACGCCGGGCCGGGTGGAGAAAATGTCGAAGTCCAAGAAAAACGTCATCGACCCGGATGAAATCATCGGGGCTTATGGGGCCGACGCCGCACGGCTCTTCGTGCTGTCCGACTCGCCGCCGGAGCGGGATTTCGAGTGGACCACGGCGGGTATTGATGGCGCGTGGCGCTACGTCAACCGCCTGTGGCGGCTTGCGACCGAACCCGCTGCCGATAAACCGCTGGCCGCCTATGGTGCCGCCCTGCCGGATAAAATCGACGGCGCGGCAGACAAATTATTGCGCCTGACCCATAAGACCATCCGCGATGTGACGGACGGGTTGGAGCAGTTCCACTTCAATAAGTCGGTCGCCCTCATCCGCGAACTCACCAATGCCGCCGAAGATCTGACCGGTACCGACGCCGCGAGCGCCTGGGTTCGCCGTTTCGCTCTGGTCAGCGTCATTCGTCTCATCGCGCCGATGATGCCCCATGTCACCGAAGAAATTTGGGCGTACCTAGGGCATTCCCCCGAAGGTATGCTGGTGAACCAGCCGTGGCCGAGCTTCGATCCGGCGCTTACGGTCGATACCAACGTCACCATCGCCCTGCAAGTAAACGGCAAAATGCGGGGAACGCTGGAGTTGCCGCGCGACATTACTCAGGCCGCCGCCGAAACCGCCGCCCTCGCCGATGCGTCCGTGCAACGCGCCCTCGATGGCCGCGCACCGAAGAAAATCATCCTCGTGCCGAACCGCTTAATCAATGTCGTCGGGTAAGAAGCCTCTATTAGGGGCGTTGCCCCTAATGACCCCAGCCAAGGGGCTTGCCCCTTGGCGATCCTATTATTTGTCAAAACTAATTTCCTGGGCGACCGAGCGCACGTCATCCATTGGAAAAACGGATTCTCAAGGGGCAAGCCCCTTGGGCGGGGTTCGGGGCAGCGCCCCGATCCTTCTCGCAGTCGCTCTTCTCCTCACCGCCTGCGGCTTCCAGCCTTTGTACGGGCGCGGCGAGGGGCAGGTGGCGGCGGGGACGTTGCGGCAGGTGCGGATCAATCCGATTGCGGATCGTCCGGGGCAGATTTTGCGCGGGCTGTTGTCGGATCGGTTGCAGCCGAAGGGGTTGGAGCAGGCACGCTATAGTCTCGATATTAACCTTGCCGAGGGCGTGTCGGAAGTAGCGGTACGGCGCGATGCGACATCGAGCTATTCGCGGCTGCGGTTGAACGGCGGCATGGTGTTGACCGATTTGGAGACGCGCACAGTGGTTCTGTCCGAACCTGTGCGCTCGGAAATCGGGTATATCAATCAGGAAGGTGGTTACGGCACGTTGCTGGCGCAGAATGAGGCGCGGGAGCGGGCGGTGCAAGATTTGGCGAATAGTATCAGCTTGCGCCTGTCGGCCTTTTTGGCCCAGCGCGGGCAAGCCAAGCCGTAGGTTTTTATGAAGCTCGCGCGTGGAAGCTCCGCCGAAGCGCTACTGAAGCAGGCGAACTCCCCCCTGCGGGCGGCGCTGTTCTTCGGGCAGGACGCAGGGCTAGTGCGGGAGCGGGCGGCGGCGCTGGTTGTCGCGGTGGCGGGCAGCAAAAACGATCCGTTTCGCGTGGTTGAGTTCCCAGTATCCGCCCTGAAGGACGATCCGGCGCGGCTGAACGACGAGGCGGCGGCGCTGTCTTTGATCGGCGGGCGGCGGGCGATTTGGCTGCGCGACGCCAGCGATTCCGGGCTAACGGCGATTCTGAAGGGCTTTCTCGAAACCCTGCCGGGCGAGGCGGTAATTGCGATTGAAGCCGGCGATTTGGCCGCAAAATCCAGCCTTCGCAGCCTGTGCGAAAGCCACGCCGCGACGGTGGCGGTGCCGTGTTATCACGATAGCGGGGCCGATCTTGGGCAGGTGATCGGCGATACACTGCGGAAAGCCGGGCTGACGCCAGAGCCGGATGCGCTGGCCTATCTCACGCAACACTTGGGCGGCGACCGAATGGTCAGCAGGTCGGAGCTTGAGAAACTCACGCTGTATCTGCACGGTAAAAGCCGGGTAACGCTGGCCGACGCGCAAGGTTCGGTGGGGGATAGCGCGGCGCAATCGTTGGATGACGTGCTGCAAGCGGCGCTCGATGGCCGTACCGAGGCGCTCGATTTGGCCTTTCGCCGGGCGATGATGGACGGCGAATCGCCTGTGGGCATTCTAAGAATGTTGATCCGGCAAATGCAGCGGCTGCACTTGATTGCGGCGCAGGTGGCGGGCGGCAAAAGCCCCGATTCGGCCCTTGCCAGCCTACGCCCGCCCGCCTTCAAGCGCGATGCCGAGCGTCTCTCTCGTCAAGCCCGCTTCTGGCCTTTGCCCCGCGTTACGGCAGCCTTGGGCCGGTTGATGGAGGCGGAAGCCCAGTGCAAAAGCTCCGCCTTGCCGGACGAGGTGATGTGCGCGCGGGCGCTGCTCGAAGTCTCTGAGAACGCCCGCCGTCAGAAGCGCTGACATACCTGAAAACGTCAGAAGCGCTGATATATTTAACGCGCGATCTTCGTTAAAAACGTCTGCACATCGTCGCGCACGGGGGCGAGGAAGCCGAGGCCGGGGGTCATGCTGCCGATGATGGCGCTGTGGCCGACGCCGGGGTAGAAGATCGTCTCTACCCGCGCGCCTGCGGCGGTCAGCGCGGCGGCGAGGGTTTGGCTATTGCGGGGATGGACCGTGCGGTCGCTCTCGCCGTGCAGCAGCAGAATCGGCGGGGCATCGGCGCGGATATGGCCGCTGGGGAGTGATGCCCGGCCCAAGCGGTCAAAATCAAGAATAGTGCGGTAAGGCTCGTCCGGCTCGAAATCCGACGGCGCGGCAAGAGCGATGACGCCCGCAAGCCGGAGCCGCTCTGCCCCCAGATAGGTGGGGTCGAGCGCTAACATCAGCACAATATGCGCGCCTGCCGAATGGCCCATCAGCACCAGCGGCGTATCGTCCCCCCACACGTCCCGCGCATGGCGCACCGCCGTCGCGGCATCGGCCAGAAAGCCTTGATAGCGAACCTCGGGATAGACCCGGTAGTCGGGCACGGCCACCCTATAGCCCGCTTCGGCAAGGCTCTGCCCAATGAAGCGATACTGCTGGCGTGCGCCATCTTGCCAACCACCGCCGTAGAAAAAAACAATCGCGGGCGTCTTCATAGGGGCGTCGCTGGCCGGACTGTAGAAATCCATCTTGCCGCGCGGGCCGGGCTGGAAGGCCACGTCGGTTTGCACGCGATAGCCCGTTTTCGGGGTCAGCGCATCAAGCATAGCAAGGCCGCTACAGCCAGAGACTAGCCCAGCTAAGAGAATTGCAGGAAGGGCGCGTGCCCAGATTTGAAAAATAATCATTACTTTCTAATACGAAGCGGCGATCCCCGTGGATGCGAGGAGAGGCGTATGACAGAAAAAGGGTGATCATTGTGATGGTAGATTTTGTTTCCGCTTGGTTTTTTGCTATAGTAACGAGATAGTGCCGAATGTCGTGGTCGTGATCCAAGCGAACTGCGGACATTATCTGGCCCAACTTTTTGGCGATACCCGATGTATTCCGACAAAGACCGCGAAATTCAGCGGAAAATGATGGAAAGTAAGATGCAGCGCATCGACATTGATGTCGATCGTGCTCGTATTGCGGCGGCCACGGGGCGCGTTGCAGAAGTTGAACGAATCGTGCGAAATGTACGCGGCCAACTTCAAGATAAAGCCATTGCCCGTGACTATTTTGTCAAGGTTAGCGAGACGGTTAAGTCTATATCGCTCGATGCTAATTTAAAGCTTGTTGATTTGTCTTTAGAACAAGCGCGCGAGTTTGCTTTGCAGCGCTTGGAAGGCAAAAAACAAGACGCGGTTAAGATTGCAAAAGAGCATCTTGCTAAGGCGATGGAACTGGGCGCGGCTCAAACTTTCAAAGATCTCGTCTTGAAAAAGATTGACCTGATCTCGATGACGGGGGGGCACCGCCAGGATGGCCCAACCAAGGCCAAGCCTGCCGAGGCAATGCCAAAAATTACCAACGTTGCTAAGAGCGAGAAGCGCAACTATACGCGCTTTGACGAGCCTAAGCTGCAAGTGAAGCTGGCTGATAAAATGTTCACCACGATTGATTGGTCTATCGGTGGGCTGCTGATTGCCAATTATGACGGCGATTTGGATCAGGGGGGCGAAACCCAGGCGAACTTCTGCCTCGTCGGCGGCGACCGGAACTATACGGCCACCATTCGGGTTGTTCGGCTAGACTCTCGGCACGGAACGCTGGCGGTGCGCTTCACGCGCTCCACGATGGATGCGTTGGAGTTTTTCCGCAATTTGATGAAACAGCACGCCCAGCGGGCCGTGTAGTCCGCAGGGTTTGAGCGGGGGGCCTTCGGGCCATCCGTCGGCTTTTCTTTTCTCCTGTTTTGGTGCGCCCTTTTAGTCATGAGTGACGTTCGCGCGTTTCCCGCTTCCGACCGGACCACGCTGATTGCCGGTCTCTTACGCCTCACCGATATTCTGTTGGTGGTGATGATTGCCTATGTCTTGTTTTGGTTTCATAACGACACCCTACGCGCGCCGCATTATTATCATCAGATTATTGTGCTAGCCGCTCTGCTGACCGCGAATTTCACTCATATTGCCGGTATCTACCGCCCGGCGGCCCTCGCCTCTACCTCCTTACAGGTCGTGCGGTTGGCGGTAGCGTGGAGCATGGTTGGCCTATCGGTCCTCGCCTTTGTTTTCGTGACCGAGATTGACGGGTGGCTAAACCACACGTGGGCAATGCGCTGGTTTTTTGGCGTGCTGCTGGCCTTCACGGTAACGCGCGTTGTGATATGGGATCGGCGGCGGCGTATGCGGCGGCATGGGGATTTGACCATCCGCATCGCCCTCGTCGGCGCGCGGGATTTGGGCCGCAAGGTGCTGGAGCAGTTGCGGCAAGACCCCTACGTGCAGGTGATGGGGGTGTTCGATACACTCGATCCGGGCGAAACCACGATTGAAGGCGTGCCTTATCGCGGCTCGGTGAAGGATCTCGTGCGGCTCGTTCGCAAAGAGCGTGTCGATGAAATCGTTATCGCTATGATCGACCGGTCGGAGGAGGAGGTCGCGAGCGTGCTGGCAAAGCTGCGCGACGTGCCGATCAATACCAAGTTCTGCGCCCATACACTACGCTTCAATCTGCCGGTGCGGGGCTATTCTACCATCGGTGGTCTGCCCTTGTTGCACGTCTTTCAGCGGCCTCTGGGGGCCTGGGGGCAAGTGCTGAAAGGGGTAGAAGATCGCGTTTTGGGGTTGATTTTCTTGGTCTTGGCCTTGCCCGTGATGGCGGTGATCGCCCTGCTGGTTAAGCTCGACAGTCCTGGCCCGGTCTTGTTCCGGCAAAAGCGCTACGGGTTCAATAATAACGACATAACCATATACAAATTCCGCTCGATGCGGAACGATACAAGCTCTGACCCTACGGTTCCGCAGGCCCAACGCAATGATCCGCGCGTGACGCGCATCGGCGCGTTTTTGCGGAAATCGAGTTTAGATGAACTTCCGCAGCTTTTTAATGTTTTACAGGGTAGCATGTCGCTGGTGGGGCCGCGCCCCCATGCCGTTGCTCATAATGAACATTATGCCGCCGTGATTGATGGTTATCTCGGTCGCCACCGGGTAAAGCCGGGGATCACGGGATGGGCGCAGGTCAACGGCTACCGGGGTGAGACCGATACGCCGGAAAAGATGCGAATGCGCGTGCAATATGACCTGTACTACATTGATAATTGGTCGCTTAGTCTCGATCTAAAAATTCTGCTGATGACCTTTTTTGTCGGCTTTGTGAACCGGAACGCCTACTAGCGGGTTTCGGGCTAGCAGGTCTCGGTTTTCAGGCCGAAGGGAGCTAAACATGGGGCGGTATAGTGGATCGGGCAACGAGCCGGAGATTCTAATAGACCCGGGCAAAGGGCCTCAGCGGGGTTCCTATCGGCGGCAAACGCCTGGCGGGTTCGGTCAGGTCGTGCGGGTCGTGCTCGCCGTTTGCGCTCTTGCGGCGATCATTGGTGGCGCGTTGCTGCTGGTTGCGAGTGTTTTCACGGTGCTGGCCTTGGCCGTGCCGGTTATTTTGATTGCGGGCTTGGTTTATGTCTTGATCAACCGTCGCAAGCTGCGATCCGTCATCATCCGACGCGGATAGTTTGAAGGAGAGAGTGCGTTCCATGGCCAACCGTCGCGTCCCCCGCCCCGTCCCCCGCCCGCCCCTAATCGGGGTCACGGCGTGTATTCGCACCGTGGATGGCAGCCGCACGCACACGGTGGTTGAAAAGTATATTCGCGGCATTACCGAGGGGCTTGGCGGCTTGCCGCTGCTCATTCCGGCGTTAGGGGATGATCTTGATATTGGGTCGGTCGTCGGTAGTCTTGATGGGCTGCTGATAACCGGAAGCCTGTCGAACGTCGAACCCCATCTTTACGGTGGTGATCCGTCGGCCCCCGGCACGCTGCACGATCCCGCCCGCGACGCCACAGTGATGCCGCTGATTATTACCGCGCTCACCGCCGGGATTCCGCTTCTCGCCATTTGCCGGGGGCATCAGGAACTTAACGTCGCGCTGGGTGGCACGTTGTACCAGCGCCTGCACGAGCAGCCGGGGCGGCTCGATCATCGCGCGCCGAAAACCGATGATCTCGACGTGGAATATGGCCTTGCTCACGCCGTCACACTCACCGAGGGCGGCTTGTTCCAGCAGTTGAACGGTGGCGATTTGCGCCTCATGGTCAACTCTTTGCACTGGCAGGGAATTGATCGGCTGGCCGATGGCCTGGACGTGGAAGCCGTGGCCGATGATGGCACGATCGAGGCTGTTCGCGTGACCCGAACCGATAGTTTTGCGGCCTCGGTACAGTGGCACCCAGAGTTCAAAGTCCGGGAGAACCCGTTCTCGCTGGCCCTGTTCGGGGCTTTTGGCGACGCGGCGTCTGCCTATGCGGGCACTCGGCAGCGGACCCGATGAGCGTTTGGGTCACATGATCGCCTTAGTCTTCGGCAGAAGTGTTTTAAGGCGGTTTTCCCAGGAGCGGGTGGCGATTCTGGCCGGCTCGTTGGCCTTCACCACGCTGCTTACACTGGTGCCGCTGGCTATTTTGGTCTTCGGTGTGGCCGCCCGGTTTGACGGCATTGGTGAATGGATCATCCAGGCGCGCGGGATGATCGTGGGTAGTTTTGTGCCGGGGGTGGGCGATACCGTCGATTTACAGCTCACCACTTTCATCAGCAACGCCGCCTCGCTCCCCACGTTCCTACTGCCAGCCTTGGGAATTTCGGTGTTCCTGCTGCTGCTGGAAATCGAAACCTCCTTCAACGCCATTTGGCGCACAGATCGGCATTGGCCGTGGTCGGTGCGCTTTTTAGCGTTCGTTGCGACCGTCGTGGCCTTGCCGCTGCTGGCAGCGGCGAGCGGGTGGGCAGTGGGAACGCGGTTTTTGGGCGGCGATGCACCTTGGGTTGCGGCGCTCCGTCACGGGGTAACGCCGCTGATCGGCTTCATTGCCTTTTTCTTTATGTTCACCGTGTTTCCGGCCCGGCGCGTGCATTGGGGGGCGAGCGCGGTGGGGGCGAGTGTTGCCGCCTTGGCGCTGACCGTCGCCAAATGGATTTTTGTCTGGTATATCGCCGCGACGCCGATTCAAAATATGATTTATGGCGCGCTTGCAGCGCTGCCGCTGCTTCAGATATGGGTTTTCATTCTCTGGGTGCTCATCCTCTTCGGCGGAACCGTGGCGGCAGAGGCGCAAGACTGGCTGGAAGCACGCAGCAAGCAGGCCGTTCAGGGCGGGTGAGTCCCCGCAAGCGGGTTGCTATAAGGGAAGGTAGGAGATGCACCGTTTTGCCAATCCGGCACGGTTTCAGCGCATAGCGCGGCGGATTTTGCCGTTTTTTGCCGGGGCAACGGTGCTGTTCATCGGGTTTGGTCTCTATTATGCCCTGCTTGGCTCGCCTGCGGATTATCAGCAGGGGGAGACAGTGCGGATTATGTATGTCCACGTTCCCGCTGCCTGGATGAGCTTGTTCGTCTATGCGTCAATGGCGCTGTCGAGCGCAGTCGCCTTGATTTGGCGGCACCCGTTGGCCGATCTTGCGACGCGCGCCGCCGCCCTTCCCGGTGCCGCCTTCACGGCGCTTTGCCTCGCCACCGGCTCCCTCTGGGGGCAGCCGATGTGGGGCACGTGGTGGGTGTGGGACGCGCGGTTAACCTCGGTATTGGTGCTGTTGTTTCTCTACCTGGGCTATATCGCCCTGGTCGATGCCTTCGACGATCCCGAGCGCGGCGCGAAAGCCGGGTCTATCCTGGCGCTGGTTGGCGCGGTCAATCTGCCAATCATCAAATTCTCGGTTGATTGGTGGAACACTCTGCACCAACCGGCGAGCGTGCTAAAGTTGGGCGGCCCTTCCATTGATGGCACCATGCTGCGCCCTTTGCTGCTGATGGCGTTAGGCTTCACCTGTTTTTTCGTGACGCTGCTGCTGCTGCGCCTTGAAACCGCGCTGCTGGACCGCAAAATCCGTGCGGTGGAGGAGCGCGTATCGTGACGGATTTTTGGGCGATGGGCGGCTATGCCGTCTTCATCTGGGCCTCTTATGGGCTGGCTGCCGTTACCCTTGGCGGGCTGGCCGCTCTCACGCTGTGGCAGCGCCGCCGTGCGAGGCGGACGTGGGCTGCGGTGAACCCGCGCCGGGAGAGCGCGCCATGAGCCTAACCTCTCGTGCTAAAACTGCCAAACGCCGCCGCTTGTGGGCCGTGTTCGCGGGCTTGTCCGGGCTTGGCGTGGCGGCGGCGCTAATCCTCACGGCTTTTTCCGACAATCTGGTGTTCTTCCATTCCCCCAGCGATATTATTGCCGGAAAAGTGGCGCCGGAGCGGCGGTTTCGCTTGGGCGGGTTGGTGGAGGCCGGCTCGGTGCAGCGCCAGTCCGACGGCACGACCATGCTGTTCCGCATCACCGACACGGCGCACAGCGTGACCGTGACCTTCAAGGGCGTATTGCCCGATCTGTTCCGCGAAGGCCAAGGGGTCGTGACAGAAGGGATGCTCAATCGGCAAGGGCTGTTCATCGCGCGGGAAGTTTTGGCCAAGCATGATGAAAACTACATGCCGAAAGAAGTGGCCGAGGCGCTTAAAGCCTCTGGGCAGTGGAAGTCTGGCCAGGGAAACCCTGGAACCTCTCCCGCACCGAAATAGGATACAGAAATGCTGATCGAACTCGGGCATTACGCGCTGATTCTGGCGAGCGTGCTGGCGCTGCTCCAGGCCGGGTTCGGGCTGTGGGGGGCAGAGCGGCGCGATGGGTTTCTGATGGCCTTTAGCGGCAGTGCGGCGTTGGCGCAAACGGGGGGCTGCCTGATTGCCTTCTTTGCCTTGATGCACGCTTACATTACCTCCGATTTCTCAGTGCAGAACGTCTGGCAGAACAGCCACGTCGATAAACCGCTGCTGTATAAAATCAGCGGTGTTTGGGGCAATCACGAAGGCTCGATGCTGCTGTGGATCACCGTTATGGCCCTGTTCGGCGCGGCGGTCGCGCTGGCAGGAAGCCGGATGCCCGCGACCTTGCGGGCGCGGGTTTTAGGGATTCAAGCGCTGATTTCCTTGGGGTTCTACGCCTTCGTGCTGCTGACCTCGAACCCCTTCGCCCGGCTTGTGCAGGCACCGATTGAGGGGCGCGGGCTTAACCCGCTGCTGCAAGACCCTGGCCTCGCCTTCCATCCGCCGCTGCTATATTTGGGCTATGTCGGCACGTCGCTCACCTTCTCCTTCGCGCTGGCGGCGTTGCTGGAGCGGCGGGTTGATCCGGCGTGGGCGCGGTGGGTGCGGCCTTGGGCCTTGGTGTCGTGGATTTTCCTCACCCTCGGCATCGCGCTGGGGAGTTGGTGGGCCTATTACGAGTTGGGTTGGGGCGGCTGGTGGTTCTGGGATCCGGTCGAGAACGCCTCGCTCATGCCCTGGTTGGCCGCGACCGCCTTGCTGCATTCCGCGATTGTGGTGGAGAAGCGCGATAGCTTGAAGCGCTGGACCGTGCTGCTGGCGATCATCACCTTCGCCTTTTCGATTCTCGGCACGTTCCTGGTGCGGTCGGGGGTGATTACCTCCGTCCATGCGTTCGCGACCGATCCCGAGCGCGGGGCCTTCATTCTGCTCTTGTTAGCGCTCATCGTCGGCGGGGCGCTCACGCTCTATGCTCTACGGGCGGGGTCGCTCGGGGGGGGTGGTTTGTTCGCGCCCATCAGCCGGGAAGGCGCGTTGATCCTCAATAACGTGCTGCTGGCGGTGGCCTTGGTGACGGTGCTGCTCGGCACGCTCTACCCGATGTTTCTGGAAGCGATGGGCCTCGGCACGGTCACGGTAGGCACGCCCTATTATAAGGCTACCTTCGTTCCGCTGCTCATTCCCTTAGTGTTGGTGATGGCGGCGGGGCCGCTCATTCCGTGGAAGCGCGCCGATGCTTTCAGTATTCTGATGCGCCTGCGGGTGGCGGCAGTCTTAGCCCTGGCGGCGGCGGGGGCAGCTTACGCCTGGGCCGAAGGCGGGCCGCTCTTGGCACCCATCGGTATTTTCTGCGGTTGTTGGTTGATTTTCGGCGCGGCGACGGACCTTGTCGATCGCGTGCGCGGCCCTAACCCCTGGGCGCGCTGGCGGGGTTTGCCGCGCAGTGCCTTGGGGGCGGTCATCGCTCACGCCGGGCTTGGGATGAGCATTCTCGGCATGAGCGGCGATTTGTGGCAGCAGGAATCTATCCGCGCTCTCAGCCCTGGTCAGAGTATGCCGTTGGCGGGCTTCGAGTTGACCTTGGAAAAGGTTGAGCCCGTGCAAGGCCCTAACTTTATCGCCGAACGGGCGACGGTTGTTATTCGCCGCAATGGCGAGATTATTGGCACGGCCACCCCGTCGCGCCGTAAATTCACGCGCCCGCCGATGACAACGAGCGAAACCGCCATTCGTACCAATGGGCTGCGCGATCTCTACTTGGCGCTCGGCGACCGCGATGGGCAGACCGGGGCCTATGCTTTGCGGGTTTATTATAATCCGCTGGTGCCGCTTATCTGGGGCGGCGCGATGGTGATGGCGCTCGGTGGTGGAATTTCCTTGGCCGACCGGCGCTTGCGTTTAGGCGTCGCCCAGCGCATCGCGGCCCCGAAGCGCGCCCCCGCCCCCAAGCATGCCGGAGCCTCGGTATGAGCCGCTGGGGGTTGGCGGCGCTGCCGCTGTTGCTGCTGGCGGGGTTGCTCGGTGCGTTCGGTCTGCGTTTGCTGGACGGTGCCGACCGCGCCTTGCCCAGCACCTTAATCGACCGGCCCGTGCCTGCAACCGCCTTGCCGTCTTTACGCGCGGGGGACGCTCCTCTCACCGATGCTGAGATCAAGGCGCTGGCGGCGCAAGGCCCGCTGCTGGTAAATGTGTTCGCCTCCTGGTGCGTGCCGTGCCGGGCGGAGCATCCGTTTCTGATGGACTTGAAGCGGGAAGGTGTCACGCTTGTTGGCCTCAATCAGCGTGATAAGCCTGAGAATGCCAAAGCCTTTTTGGCGGCGTTGGGCGACCCGTTTGCGCGTATCGGCGTCGATGCCAATGGTGCGGCTTCGCTGGAATGGGGCGTTTATGGCGTGCCAGAAACCTTCGTGATCGACCGGGCAGGCAAGATCCGCTACCGCCACGTCGGCGCAATCGACAAGGACGTGTTGGACAAAATCTTGCGCCCGCTGTTGAAGAGTCTCGCGTCGTGATCCGCCATCTTGCCCTCGTGCTGGTACTGCTGGCAGCCCCGCTCGCCGCCCTTGGCCCCGACGAAATCCTGACCGATCCGGCCCTGGAGGCCCGCGCCCGCGCCCTGTCGCGCCAGTTGCGCTGCCTCGTGTGCCAGACCGAATCCATCGACGATTCCAATGCCGAGCTGGCGCGCGATCTGCGCTTGCTGGTCCGCCGTCGCCTCGTTACCGGGGAGAGCGACGCGCAAGTGCTGGACTATATCCACGCGCGCTATGGTGATTACGTGTTGATGCGCCCGCCCGTTCTAGGCCGCACGGCGCTGCTGTGGTTCGGGCCGTTTCTGCTGCTGGCGGGTGTTGGCGGGTGGCTAGTGATCCGGGCGCGGCGCGGCGGTAAAGCCCCCGCTGCGCCTGTTCTGCTGACGGCAGCAGAGCAAGAGCGCTTACGGCGCTTGGAGCAGGGATCGTGATGTTATTGCTTGCCCTCCTCCTCCTCTCGGCAGGGATGGCGCTGGTCGTGCTCATGCCATTCGCGCGCCGTGCGCCGGGGGGGGGGGCCGACGCGCCAATGATCCTCTACCGCGATCAGTTGGCCGAGTTAGAGCGCGATCATGCGGCGGGACGCTTAAGCGTTGCCGGGCTTGCCGCCGCCAAACTAGAGCTTCAGCGCCGCATACTTCAGGCCGATAAAACGGCCCTGCGTCCGGTTTCCTGGGTGCCGCGCCGGGCGCTGGCCGTGCCGGTGGTGGCATTGGTGATGGCGGTGCCGCTCGCCCTCTATCTGTCGCTCGGGCAGCCGGGGGAGAAGGATCAACCGATTTCAGGGCGTGCGTTGGAACTCGCCCCGCTTCAGGCGGCAACCGCAGCGCTGGCCGAAGCGCGACAGCAGTTGAACGCTGACCCGACCCAACCGATGACGTGGCTCAGGCTCGTAAACTTGCTGCTGGAACAGGACGACACGCAAGAAGCGGTGCAACTTTTGACCGCCGCCCGCGCTCGCTTTCCCGGCCTTGCCGCCCTGCCGTCGGCGCAAGGGGAAGCCCTCACCCGCGCTGGGCAAGGGTTGATTACGGGCGAGGCCGAGGCCGCATTTCGGGCGGCCCTCGCGCTCGATCCGCAAGACGCGCGCGCCCGCTATTTTCTAGCGCTCGCCACCGAACAACGGGGCGCGCCTGCCGAGGCTTTGCGCGATTTGGAGGCAATGCTGATTGAAGCCCCTGCCAACGCGCCCTGGCGCGGCACCGTGGTTGTGGCGCAAACGCGGCTGCGACTGGCCCTCGGTCTGCCTGCTGTCAGCGAGGCTCCCGCCAGTGCGGACGCTCAGGCGCAAGCGATGATTCGCGGCATGGTCGAAGGGCTGGCGACTCGATTGGCCCAGACCCCAGACGATCTGGCAGGCTGGCAGCGGCTGGCCCGCGCCCGCACGGTCTTGGGCGAGACGGAGGCGGCGATTGCCGCCCATCGCCAAATCCTCCGCCTGCAACCGCAGTCGGTGGAGGCTTTGTTGGGCCTCGCCCGCGCGCTTTCTTCGCCGTCAGCCGATCCTGCGGCTCCGATGCCCCCGGAGTTCTACGATCTCATGCGCCGGGTTTTAAGCCACGATCCCAATCAGCCAGAAGCCTTGTGGTTCGCAGGGTTAGATGCCGCCCAGCAAGGAAATAAGCCGGAAGCCTTGGCCCACTGGCGCCGCCTATTGGCGCTGTTGCCAGAGGATGCACCGCCGCGCGCCGCGCTGTTACAAGAGATTGAACGGCTTGGGCCATAGCGTTTTTGGGTTTTGAGGCGATCAAAACTCAAAAACTTGGGAAGCCCGCCAAAGACACGTTTCGGATCCGTTAATGATATGATATAAAAAACAAAACCAAGCGGGCAGAATGCCATGTACGGCGGTGTCGAAACCGGATCTGAACAAACCTTGCGGGCAGAAGATTTGCTCGGAACATCCGATCCTGTGCGGCTCGGCGACGATCTCGTCTTTGTGGCGGGCGCGCGACAACTCGCGCAAATTCCAAATTATTTTGCGACCGAACGTCGCAGTTTCGATGATCTCGATCTTGGCGACGGGTTATCGCTGTCTGCCGCGATGATTCAAGATTTAGCCGAGAGCTTTTCGATCACCGGCCAGCCTGGCGACATGGTGGCGGTGTTAGAGTATGCCTTCGGGACTGTCACACTCAAACGCCCTGGTCAGCCGCGCCGCGCCGCGCAAGCGCGGGAAGAGCTGTTGTCGGGCGATCTGCTTGAAATCGCATCGCTGTCGCGCGCCAGCTTGCACCTCTCCGATACCACTCGGATCGAGTTGGGGGGGCGGGCGCGGGTTCGGGTTGATAACCGTGTAGTGCTGCCCGACCTTGATGGGCGGCGGCGTTTGGCCTCGGTAGAATTAACGCTGCTGACCGGCGCTTTTTTCGCCCGCACGGCCCCGACTGGGCCGCAACCGCCCGTCGTGTCCCTCCGCACGCCGCTTGGGACTCTCGCCTGGAGCGACGCGACGTTGGGCGGGCAAATTTTGATGGCGGGTGCGCCAGACCTTTTGGCCGTTTTGGGCCGGGCGAAGGGGGCGACGGGGATCATCACTCTTATCGGCACGCAAGGGCCGCAGGCGATTACCGAATGCCCGGTTTTGGTGGCATTGGAGCGCACTGGCCGCGCCCGCGTTATGCAGGCGTTGCTGACCGTGCGGGAGTTGGATGCCACGCTGTTTTCTCGGCTCATGCCGTCGCGCGGGTTAAGTCAGCTTAATTCAGATTAGGGTATTTTATGTGCCGGGGCCTCTGCCCTTTTAGCGCGCAGCCGTGCTAAACTTCGCTATGCCCGCAACCCGCGACCCCGCTTCCTCGCTCTATGATCTGCCGGTTCCTTGGACCGAGCGGTTGCACGCCCGGCTGGATCGGCGGCCTTGGTTGGGCATCGGAATGCTCTACGCGCTGCCGGTTTTGCTGATGCTGGTAGCCCGGCTTACCCTGGTGCCAACCCTCTCCGACGCCGAAGCCGCGCGCCTGTTGCAGATGCGCGCCTGGGCATGGTTTTACGGACCCGAACACTCGCCGCTGCCGTTCTGGCTTGGGCATGGTTTGATCCGTCTCGGTCTGCCGCGCCTCGCGATACTCTTGCCGGAAGCCTTGACCCTATGGGGGGTGCTGGTGCTGGGTTATGCGACGGCGCGCCTTTGGGTTTCGCGCGCGCACGCCCGGCTGGCGGGGGCAAGTTTGCTGCTGCTGGCCCCGCTCTCGCTGGCTTTTCCGGCGGGAGATATTCTCGCGGTGTCGGAATCTTTCGCGATTTTGGCGCTGGTTGGGTCTGCCGTTCGCACGGTTCGGCGCGGCGGCTGGGGTAATGGGGTTCTGCTCAGTCTTGGTCTTGCGCTTTGTTTGATCGGCGGGCACGGCAGTTTACTGTTTGCGCTGGTATTTCTGCTGTCGCTGGGCCTCGACCGGGATTTGCGGATCGAGCGGCAACGCACGCGCGTGTCGGTGGCGCTTGGCGTTGTGGGCGGAGTGGCGCTTGCTGGGCCGTATCTGACCTTAGCGCTGCTGTCGATCCCAGGAACGCCGCTGCTGCTGCTGTTTCCCCCGCCCGAAATACTGGAGCCGTTCCCAAGGGCCATGCTACATGGCTGGTCGGTGTTGGCGGAACGGGCGGTTCTGGACCTTGCGTTTTGGGGCGGGGCAGCGCTGATTCTGGCTCCTGTGCTGCTACGCCCAAGCCGCGCTATTGATCTGTGGCCGGGGCTGATGGCGCAAAGTTGCGCGGCCACATTGATCCTGCTGGCGGTGGCGACCGTGCTGGAACGGGGGCCGATCATTACTCACAGCGGGCCGCTCGCCTGTTTGGTGCTCGTGCCGCTGCTGATTTTCACGGCGATGGACCGGCTTCCCGTGGCGCCGTGGCGGCGGCTTGCGGTGGGTACGTTAACGGCGGCGGTGGCGCTGTTGGGGCCGCTCACGTTGTTGATCGAAGACCGGTTTCTGCTGCCGACCTGCGCCACCTGCCGGATCGACGCCGATTTCAAAACGCTCTCGCATCGCATCGCCGCAGTTGCTCAGGGGCCGGTCTCGATCCCCGATCCGTGGCTGTCCGCAAACCTGTGGCGGCATCGCCCGGACCTCGTGGCGATGGAGGGCAGTAAAGCCTGCGTACAGCTTCAAACGACCGCGCCGCCCTCTGGCCCGTCAACCCCGCTGCTGCTACCGCGCTTGCGCTATTCCGGGCCGGGGATACCGCTGGCTCTCGTGCCCATTCATCGGAGTGACTGCCCCTGATGCGAGGCTACCCGCGTATTTTGACCATTGATGGCGGCGGGATGCGCGGCGTGCTGCCCGCAACTTTTCTGACCGTGTTGGAAGCCCGCCACGGCGCACCCTTGGGGGCGGAGTTCGATCTAATCGCGGGAACCTCCACCGGAGGCATTATCGCAGCCGCCCTGGCGCGGCCCGACGCGCCCGTGTCGGCGGTGGATATTGCGGCGATTTATCGACGGGCGGGGCCGCATATTTTCGGGCGTAGCCTGTGGCGGGCGCTGGGAACCATGAACGGCATGTCGGACGAAAAATACGATTCGCGCTTCCTTATCCGCGTGCTGGACGAAACTTTCGGCACGCGCCGCCTGAGCGAGATTACCGCTCCGGCCCTCATGCTGACGGCCTATGACATAGAGCAGCGCCAAGCCGTGCTGTTCCGCTCCTGGGAAGCCCAGACCCCGGCGAAAGACTATCGTTTGGCCGACATCTGCCGCGCCACCACTGCCGCGCCAACTTACTTCGAGCCGGCCTTGATTACCGCGCAAGATGGTATCGCCCGCCCGTTCATTGATGGCAGCGTGTTCGCCGCCAATCCCACGCTCTGCGCGTTGTCGGCGGCGATGGACTTGTATCCGGGGGCGAGCGGCTATCTCATTCTGTCCCTCGGCACGGGTCAGCAAACCCAGCCGCTGCCCTATGCCCAGGCAAAAAACTGGGGCCTTGCGGGGTGGGCGCGCCCGATTACCGATGTGATTCTCGATGCTTCCTCGGAGATTATCGACAGTCAAGCGCAAGAAATGGTGGGCGATACTCACTTCCGCTTTCAGGTCGATCTCACGGGGCATACCGCCGCCCTCGACGACGCCCGCCCGGAGACGGTAGCCCGCCTGGAAGCCATGACCCTGGCCGAAGCCGAGCGCGATACGGAGCGCCTGGACCGGTTCCTAGCGCTCAATCGGTGGCTGCCGAGGTATCGGCGGCGGTAGGGTGGTTGTCGTTTGGGCGAGAGTCCTATAAAATAGCTAACTTAGCTAAAAGGAATGCTGGCTATGACGCTTGTCACGGTTCATGCCGCTAAAACACAGTTATCGCGCCTCATCGACGCGGCGCTGAGGGGGGAAGAGGTGATCATCGCCAAGGGATCTAAGCCCGTGGTGAGGTTGGTCCCGATTGTGCAAAAGACCTTCGTTTTCGATTTGCTGCGCGGAAAGGTCGGCGATACTCCCGACTTTCTCGAACCGATGGATCCCGTCGATCTTGATCTGTGGGAAGGGGGAGAAGGCCGGTGACGGCACTCTTGCTGGATACGCACGCTTGGGTTTGGAGTTTGATGGAGTCGCACCGGCTACCGCCGTTGGCCGCTAAGGCGATTGAGACGGCGACGCAGGTTCTGGTTAGCCCCATCAGCTTTTTTGAAATTGCTCAGAAGGTGCGCGTTGGGAAGTGGCCCGAAATGGCGCCCTATGTGGCTCAACTGCCCGCGCTTCTGGCAGAGCAGGGAAGCTATGTTGCCAGTTTTACGCCTGAGATTGCCTTGCTTGCCGGAACCTTGGCTTGGGAACACCGTGATCCCTTCGACCGACTGTTAGCGGCAACGGCGCTTCAGTCTCAGATAGCGCTAGTTTCTGCGGATCGAGTTTTTGATGGAATCGTCGCGCGCGTTTGGGAGGGTTAAACCAACGCCTGACCCATCGCCTCCAGCAATCGCTCCAGCGGTTGCGCGCCGATCACCGAGGCTTTGCGGTTGAAGATATAGACGGGCACGCCGTCGATCCCGCCTTTTTGTCCGGCCTCCATCATCCGGCGGGTATCCTCGATCCCAGCGTCGGAACTGAGGAACTCGGCGGCTTCGTCTTGCGGCAAACCGATGTCGGCGGCCAGGGCCGCGAGGGTGGCGGGGTTGCCCAAATCGGCCCCTTCCCGGAAAAACGCCGGATAGAGCCGCGCCGAGAGCGCAAGGCCGCGCCCTTTGGTGCCTGCCCAGGCCACCAACCGGTGCGCGTTCAGCGTGTTCGGCTGGTGGGTAATGGTCTCGAACTGCATCTCCAGCCCGTCCATCGCGCCGACGGAAGCCGCGCGCCCCCACACGCCTTGCGCGGCCTCGACCGAGCCGAACTTGGAGATAGCGTACTCCTCCCGCGCCATGCCTTCGGGGGGCATATCCGGGTTCAACTCGAAGGGCCGCAGAGAGATGCGGACGGCTAAGGTGGGGTGTTCCTGGCGCAGATGGCTCAACGCCAGCTCCAGCCGATACCGCCCGATCCAACACCAGGGGCAGACGAAATCGGCGACGAAATCAATAATCAAACCATTCATGATTTAAGGTTACTCCGCCGGACGGCCCGAGGGAACCCCTGGAGCCGATAGCATCGGCACTTGGGCGCGGGCGCGGCGGCGCAGGTCTTGGTTTGGGTCTTGCGCCTCGGCCTGTACCGGCTTGGCGCGGAACCACGCAGCGTAGAGCGCGGGCAGGAACAAGAGCGTGAGGAGGGTTGCCACGGTTAGCCCCCCCATGATCGCAACCGCCATCGGCCCCCAGAAGGCGCTGAAGGAGAGCGGCACCATTGCCAAAATCGCGGCGGCAGCCGTGAGGGCAATCGGGCGCGCCCGGCGCACAGTAGCGTCGATAATGGCATCCCACAGCACGTGGCCGCCGCGCACGTCTTGTTCGATTTGATCGACCAGGATCACCGAGTTCCGCATAATCATCCCCGCCAGCGCAATCGTGCCGAGAGTGGCGACGAAGCCGAAGGGTTTGCCGGTGATAAGCAGCGCCGCCGTAACCCCAATCAGCCCTAGCGGGGCGGTGAGCAGCACGATAATCAGCCGTTGGAAGGACTGAAGCTGGATCATCAGCGTTGTAATCATAATCATCAGCATCACGGGCATCATGGCGTTGATCGAGTTTTGGCCCTTGGCGCTTTCCTCCACGACACCGCCGACATCAATGCGGTAGCCGTCGGGCAGGGCGGCGCGGAGGGCGTTTAACTGCGGGTTGATTTGCGCGGTGACGACGGGGGCTTGCGTGCCATCCCAAATATCGGCGCGGACGTTAATCATCGTCTCGCGGTTGCGCCGCCACAGAATCGGCTCTTCTAGCTCGTATTTCACGGTAGCGATTTGCGCGAGGCTGATCGCGCCGCCTGTGCTGGTGCTGATATTGATGCCGTCTAGGTCGGTGAGCGACAGGCGCTCTGCCGGGATGGCGCGGGCGACGACGCTGATAAGCTCGGTCCCCTCGCGGAACTGGGCGACGTTGAGGCCGGATAGCAGCGTGTAGAGCGTTGTCGAAAGATCCTGCGGGTTCACGCCCAAGGCGCGCGCCTTTTTATGATCGACTTCTAAGCGCACGGTTTTGGAAAGCTCGTTCCACTCCAGGTTCACGTTGGCGGTGTGCGGGTTGGCCCGCATGGTATCGCGAACCTGATAGGCGATTTCGCGGATTTGTGCCGGGTCGGCCCCAATCACGCGGAACTGGATGGGGAAGCCGACTGGCGGGCCGTTTTCCAACCGGGCAACGCGCAACAGCCCTTCTGGGAACTCGGTGGCGAAAGCGGTTTGCAGTTTCTCGAAAACCACGTCGCGCTCTTTCAGCCCCTTGGTCATGATAACGAACTGCCCGAAGTTGGACTGACGCAGTTCCGGGTTGAGCGGCAGATAGAAACGCGGTGTGCCTGCACCAACGTAGGAGGTGTAATAGGCGACGTTGGGATCGTCTTTCAGCAAGGCTTCCACCCGTTCCACGGTGGCCTTGGTCTGAGCAATCGCGCCGCCGCCGGGCAGGCGCACATCGACCATTAACTCTGGCCGGGAGGCGGAGGGGAAGAACTGCTGGGCAACCAGCCCGAAACCGGCAACAGAGGCAACGAAGATGGCAAGCGTTATCACCAGGACCGACTTGCGCCAGCGCACACAGAAGGTCACGGCAGCGCGCAAAGCGTGGTAGAACCGCGTGTCGTGCGGATCATGGCCACCGTGGGCGCGGTCCTTGAACTCAGGCAGCAGCTTATAGCCTAGGTACGGGGTGAAGAGCACCGCCACAACCCAGGATACGCCCAAGGCAATCGCCGTAACCCAGAAAATTGCGTTGGTATATTCAGCCACGGCGGATTTTGCGAAACCAACGGGCACAAACCCGGCTGCGGTCACAATCGTGCCGGTCAGCATGGGGAAAGCGGTGGAGGTGAAGGCGAAGGTGGCGGCTTTTACACGGTCATAGCCTTCTTCCAGCTTCAGCATCATCATTTCAACGGCGATAATGGCGTCATCAACCAGCAAGCCGAGGGCGATAATCAGCGCGCCCAACGAAATGCGGTGCAGGTTGATCCCCACCATCGACATGATGAGAAAGGTAATCGCCAGCACCAACGGCACCGAGAGCGCCACCACGATCCCTGTGCGGAACCCAAGGCTGATAAAGCTAACCGCCAGCACAATGGCCAAGGCTTCGCCCAAAGAAACAACGAACTCGGAAATCGAGGCCTCCACCACCTTCGGCTGGGCCGCGACTTGGCTCACGTCGATTCCAACCGGAAGCTGGGACTTAATCCGTTGCATCATCGTATCGACCTCGCGGCCCATATCAATAATGTTCCCCCCCGGCTCCATCGACAGACCAAGGCCGACGACCGGCGTGCCGTTGAAGCGCATCTGGAAGGTCATCGGGTCTTCATACCCCCGGCTGACCTCGGCAATATCGCCCAAAACCTGCACCCGCCCATTGGCGACGATCGGCACGTTGCGAACGTCTTCCAGGGTTAGAAAACCGTTATCAACCCGCAACGAAATACGCTCTTTTGCGGTTTCGATGAAGGCGGCGGGGGCAACGGCGGCTTGGCGCTGGAGCGCGTCGAAAATCTGGTTTGGGCTGATGCCCAAAGTGGCGAGCTTGGTGTGGGAGAATTCCACGAAGATTTTTTCGTCTTGGGTGCCGTAAAGCTCGATCTTGCCCACAACTTTAATCGTTAGAAGCTGCTGGCGCACCTCTTCGGCATAATGTTTTAACTCGGCTTGGCTGAAGCCATCCCCCGAGAAGGCATAAATAATCCCGAAAGTATCACCGAACTCATCGTTTACGTACGGGCCTTGCACGCCCGTGGGGAGCGTGCGTTGAACATCGCCGAGCTTTTTGCGGAGCTGATAGAACAGGCTCGGGACTTCTTTCGGCGGCGTATAATCGGCGAACGTCAGTTTAATCAGCGTTTCACCGGGCTTCGAGTAGCTGGCGGTATTGTCGAAAAACGCCAGCTCTTGAAGTTTCTTTTCGAGCTTATCGGTGACTTGCAGTTCCATTTCGCGGGCGGTGGCCCCTGGCCAGTAAGCCTGTATAACCACGGTCTTAATCGTGAAATCCGGGTCTTCCTGCCGCCCCAACCCTAGATAGGCTAGGACACCGGCCACGCTGAGGATCAGCATGAAGAAGACGATCAGCGTCTGGTGGCGCAGCGCCCAGGCCGAGAGATTGACCTTATCGCTCATCTTACTCGCCTTTCACCGGAGCCGCGCCGAGGATACGGACCTTGATGCCGGGATCAATGCGGTGAACGCCCGCCGTTACCACAAGATCGCCGGACTGAACGCCGCCGGAGAGCAGCACCGCGTCTTGATGGTAGGCGGCAACCGTGACGGGCTTTAGGGTTACGGAACCCTTGGCGGCATCTACCACCCACACGGCAGGCTTATCACCCTGCTGGAACACGGAGGACAGCGGCAGGGAGGCAACGGGGGTCGTGTCGCCTTTCGCCAGCATCAAGGTGGCCGTCATGCCCATTTTTGCGGTCTGCGGTTGGTCGAGTAAGGTATATTTGGCAAGATAAGTGCGGGTTTGCGGGTCGGCACTGGCGGCAAGCTCCCGCAGGCGCACGCGGTAGGTTTTGTTAGGCTCTGACCAGAGCGTGACGCGCGCATCGCTCCCCGCCCGCGCATCGGCCAGCCGATTTTCCGGCACTGGCACCGACACTTCCAACTCTTCATCGCGAGCAACGCGCACCACGGCTTGTCCGGCGGCGATCACTTGGCCGGGTTCTGCCAGAACGGCGGTTATAATGCCGCCCGTATCGGCAGTGAGTGTGGTGTAATTCATTTGGCGCTCGGCAATCGCCACTTGGCTACGCGCGCCGATGAGGGTTTGTTGCGCCACACTGGCCGCTGCTGCGCGCTGGTCGTAAGTGGCTTGCGTGAAGACCATGCTGGTTTTAAGCGCCTCATAGCGCTTCAAATCGGCCTGGAGACGCTTCAAATCGGCTTCGGCAGAGGCCACCTGAGCTTGCGCGCGGCGCAGTTGCAGGACGAAATCTTCAGCTTCCAGCTTTCCAATCAGCAGACCGGGCGTTACCCGCGTCCCAATATCGACCGGACGGGCCGAGAGTTTGCCGGCCACTTGGAAAGCCAAGGGTGTTTCCAGCCGAGGGGCGAGGGTCCCTGCCAGCTTTAAGGTCTCGCGCCCAGCCTCGAACGTCACGGTTTGCACGCGAACCGGGCGAACCTCTTCCACGTGCGCCTTTTTCTCGTTGGAGCAGGCGGCGAGCAGCGGCAGCATCAGCAGAACCCCCGTCAGCAGGCGGGCAGTGCGAGAGGGGGAGAGCGCAGGACGCACCATCGGCGGAACCTTTCTTGACAAACAATCGTAGGAAGGGACGATATTCAAAAGCTGAAGAGTACCGCTGATCTTGCCCTTAGTGTAATGGTGATTACACTTAAGGTCAAGCCAGTCCTAACAAGCAGGGCGCCTTGGCTCTAAATGGGGTTCGGACAAGAAGATGGGAACGACGGAATGCCCAATTGGCAAAGCGTTTTCGGCACTAAAAGGCCTGGCACACTCTAAGCCATCGCGGCGCGAAGCGCGGCGCGATGCTATTATGACGGCAGCAACGCAGCTTTTTGTCGAAAAGGGCTATGGGGCCACCAGCCTGAACGATGTGGTTCGCCTCTCCGGCGGCTCGCTCTCCACGCTCTACGATATGTTCGGCAGTAAGGCGGGGCTGTTTCGCGCCATCGTTACTCAGCGCTGCGAGATGATGACGGGAACCTTTGAAGATCCCGACATCTACAGCCGCCCGATTGCCGAAGCTTTGAGCGACCTTGGAATGCGCTGTATGTCTGTTCTAACATCAGACAATACCGTAGCAGTAATGCGGTCGGTGAGTTCCGAAGCCCTACAATTCCCGGAACTCGCTCAGGTTTTCTACGAGGCGGGGCCGCTTCGGGGGCGGGCACGGGTGGCAGGCTATTTGGAAGAACAGGCGCGACGCGGCATTCTAACGCTCGATAGCGCCGAAGAAGCCGCGATGGATTTTTGCCAGTTGATTATCCGCGATGCCCAAATGAATGCCATGATGGGCCTGCCGTATCCGAAGACGCCAGACGCTATTCAGCGTCACGTAAACCGCGCGGTTGGATGCTTCCTGCGCGCTTACGGCACTGCGGTTCAAACGCAGGCCGCCCCTGCGTTGCCAGGACTGCTGCCGCGTATGGCGACAGGGCGTTGAGGCGAATAAAGGCTATTTTCCCGAGGCTTAGGGCCGAAATCTGGGGGTGCCGTAGGGCCGGGGCGACGGAGATTCCTGCCAGCCCTGTTGCTTTTCTCAGCTATGGCGCGTTGCATCGTTAAAAACGGTGTGTTAAGGAGACGCCGCTTGCGCGGTAATAATGTTTTCGCGCAGGCTTTGCGTCCTGTTCAAGCCTGACCCTGTTGGGCAGAGCGGAAACGCAAAAATCCTGTCCAGATTCCGGTTAGAGAGCGGCACCCGCCAGCGCTCGCCGGGCCGATTAGAGAGGACAAGCCGGGGTGGCGACAGAGCAGACGGGCGTTGCCGGGCGGTATGCCGTAGCCTTGTACGATTTGGCGGACGCGCAAAGCGCGCTCGACGCCGTGGCGAGAGATTTGCGTGACCTGCGCGCGCTTCTAACCGAGTCGGCTGACTTGCGTTTGCTCACGGTCAGCGCGGTTTTAAGCCGCGCAGATCAAGCAAAAGCGATTGCCGCTGTGTTGGAGAAGGCTGGGGCGAATGATTTGGTGCGCCGCTTCGTTGGCGTGGTGGCGGATAACCGCCGCCTGTCGGCCTTGCCACAGATCATTGCTGCGTTCCTAGCCCGCTTGGCCGATAAACGGGGTGAAGTGACAGCGGAAGTAACCGCTGCGGTCCCCCTCACCGAGTCGCAGATTGATCAGATCAAAACGTCGCTTTCGGGCACGTATGGGTCGAAAATTCTTGTCGATGTCAAAGTCGAGCCGTCGCTCATCGGCGGTCTCATCGTCAAGATCGGCTCTAAGCTGATTGATCATTCGCTGAAGACCAAATTGATGCGCTTGCAGCTCGCCATGAAGGGAGTTGGTTAATGGATATCCGTGCCGCCGAAGTTTCGGCCATTCTGAAAGAACAAATCGCTAATTTCGGGACAAGCGCCGAAGTTGCAGAAGTGGGTAAGGTTCTGTCCATTGGGGATGGTATCGCCCGCGTCTACGGCCTCGACAATGTTCAGGCTGGCGAGTTGGTCGAGTTCCCGAACGGGTCGCGCGGTATGGCGCTGAACCTTGAAACCGATAATGTCGGGATCGTGCTTTTCGGGGAAGACCGGGGCATTCAGGAAGGCGATATTGTTAAGCGCACCGGCACTATCGTTGACGTTCCCGTCGGCAAGGGTCTGCTGGGCCGCGTGGTCGATGGTCTTGGCAATCCGATCGACGGCAAAGGCCCGTTGACGGATGTGAACCGCACGCGCGTGGAAGTGAAGGCCCCCGGCATCATTCCGCGTAAATCGGTGCATGAGCCGATGCAAACCGGCCTGAAAGCTATCGACAGCTTGGTTCCGATTGGGCGCGGTCAACGCGAACTCATCATCGGCGACCGCCAGACCGGCAAGACCGCCGTTGCTATCGACACGATCCTCAATCAAAAGAAGATCAACGAGGGTACGGACGAGTCGAAGAAGCTCTATTGCATTTACGTCGCTATCGGGCAAAAGCGCTCGACCGTGGCGCAGATTGTGAAGACGCTGCAAGATTACGGCGCGATGGATTACACCATTGTCGTGGCTGCAACTGCGTCGGAAGCAGCTCCGCTGCAATTCATCGCCCCCTACGTTGGGTGCGCGATGGGTGAATTCTTCCGCGATAACGGGATGCACGCGCTCATCATTTATGATGATTTGTCGAAGCAAGCGGTTGCTTACCGTCAAATGTCGCTGCTGCTGCGCCGCCCGCCGGGCCGCGAAGCCTACCCTGGCGACGTGTTCTATCTGCACAGCCGTTTACTAGAACGCGCCGCGAAGATGAACGAAGCTGCCGGCTTAGGCTCGCTCACGGCGCTTCCGGTTATCGAAACCCAAGCGGGGGACGTGTCGGCTTACATTCCGACCAACGTGATTTCGATTACCGACGGTCAGATTTTCCTCGAAACCGAACTCTTCTACAAGGGTATCCGGCCTGCCATCAACGTCGGCCTGTCGGTCAGCCGTGTCGGCTCTGCCGCGCAGATCAAGGCGATGAAGCAGGTTGCTGGTAAGATTAAGATGGAATTGGCGCAGTACCGCGAAATGGCGGCCTTTGCACAGTTTGCGTCCGATCTCGATCCCGCAACGCAACGCCTGCTGGCGCGCGGCGCGCGCTTGACCGAGCTTCTGAAGCAGCCGCAGTTCCAGCCGATGCCGGTGGAAGAGCAAGTTGCCTCGATTTTTGCGGGTGTGCGCGGCTATCTCGATAAGGTCGCCACGGGCGATGTGACGCGCTTTGAGAAGAAGTTCCGTGAGGAACTGAAAGCCAAGGCCCCGGAATTGTTGGATTCGATCCGCAATACTCGGGAAGTCACCAAGGAAACCGAAGAAAAGCTGTCGGCCTTCTTGGATCAATTCGCCAAGAGCTTCGCGTAACCTGGAGAAGCCTGACGGGAGAGCGAGAGCGCCATGGCCAGTTTGAAGGACTTGCGGCTACGCATCCGTAGCGTCAAGTCAACCCAAAAGATCACTTCGGCGATGAAAATGGTCGCGGCGGCAAAGCTCCGCCGCGCCCAGGAACAAGCCGAAGCCGCCCGCCCCTATGCCGAGCGCATGGCGCGGATGATTGCTACCCTCGGTGCGGGCGTCTCCAGCGATGCCCCGGCCTTGTTGACCGGCACCGGCTCCGACAAGGTTCAACTGGTGATCGTCGCGACAGCGGATCGCGGGCTGTGCGGGGCGTTCAACTCCTCGATCATCCGCGATGCACGTCTGATGATCCGGGGCCTCCAGGCGTCGGGCAAGATCGTGAAGCTCTACTGCGTGGGCCGTAAGGGCCGCGATGGGCTGCGGAAAGAGTTCGGCGATATTATCGTTGAGCAGATGGAGCTGGCGGGCAAGAAGAAGCTGAGCTTCGCCGATGCCAATATGGTCGCTCAAAAGGTGATTGCCCTGTTCGATACGCGGCAGATCGACAGCGCCCATATTATTTACGCGCGCTTCCGGTCGGCCATCGCCCAGACCGTTACCCGTCAGCAACTCATTCCCGTTCCCCTTCCCGCGCTTGACGCAGGCAAGGCGAGCGGCGGGGCTTCGGCCTTATACGAGTATGAGCCGGACGAAGACGCCATTCTGGCAGCCCTGCTGCCGCGCAATCTTTCAGTGCAGATCTACAAGGCTCTGCTTGAAAATAGCGCGTCCGAACATGGCGCACGGATGACCGCGATGGACAATGCAACCCGCAACGCGGGCGATATGATCAATCGGCTAACGCTAACCTACAACCGTTCGCGCCAAGCGCAAATCACCAAGGAGTTGATCGAAATCATCTCCGGGGCGGAAGCGGTCTAATTAGTCTAGTCGGTCCAGTAGGATTTCTCCGAAGGAGAGCGGAAAATGGCGAATAACACTATCGGGCGCGTTTCTCAGATCATCGGGGCTGTGGTTGACTGCACGTTTGAAGGCGACTTGCCGCCAATTTTGAACGCGCTCAAAGTCGATAACAACGGCAAGGTGCTGGTGCTGGAAGTCGCTCAGCACTTGGGCGAACATGCCGTTCGCACGATCGCTATGGACACGACCGACGGCTTGGTGCGTGGCACCGAAGTGGTCGATACGGGCGACGCCATTCGCGTTCCTGTCGGCCCGGAAACCCTGGGACGCATCCTGAACGTCATCGGCGAGCCGATTGACGAGCGCGGCCCGGTCGGGGCAACCCGCACTGCCGGTATCCACCGCGCGGCCCCCGCCTACGTCGATCAAGCCACCGAAGCGCAAATTCTCGTGACCGGCATCAAGGTCGTCGATCTGCTGGCCCCGTACCTGAAGGGCGGCAAAATCGGCCTGTTCGGCGGTGCGGGCGTGGGCAAGACCGTGACCATTCAGGAACTTATCAACAACGTCGCGAAGGGCCACGGCGGTTATTCCGTGTTCGCAGGCGTTGGTGAGCGGTCGCGCGAAGGCAACGATCTTTATCACGAAATGATCGACTCTGGGATTATCAAGACCGATAGTCCCGGCTCCAAAGTGGCGCTGGTGTACGGTCAAATGAACGAGCCGCCGGGAGCGCGGGCGCGCGTTGCTTTGTCGGGCCTCACCATTGCTGAATATTTCCGCGATGAAGAAGGCCAGGACGTGCTGTTCTTCGTCGATAACATCTTCCGCTTTACCCAAGCGGGCGCGGAAGTGTCGGCCCTGTTGGGTCGTATTCCGTCGGCGGTGGGCTATCAGCCCACTTTGTCCACCGACATGGGCCAGTTGCAAGAGCGCATCACCTCGACCAAGAAGGGTTCGATCACCTCGGTACAGGCCATTTATGTGCCTGCCGACGATTTGACCGATCCGGCCCCCGCCACCTCCTTCTCGCATCTGGATGCAACCACGGTGCTGTCGCGCCAGATTGCCGAAATGGCGATCTTCCCAGCCGTGGATCCGCTCGACTCGACCAGCCGTGCGCTCGATCCGCGCATTGTTGGCGAAGAGCATTATCAGGTCGCCCGCGACGTTCAGCGCGTGCTGCAAACCTACAAATCGCTGCAAGACATTATCGCCATTCTCGGGATGGATGAGTTGTCGGAAGAAGATAAGTTGGTTGTGGCCCGTGCCCGCAAAATCCAGCGCTTCTTGTCGCAGCCGTTCCATGTTGCCGAAGTTTTCACCGGCACGCCGGGCGTGTTCGTGAAGCTCGAAGACACGATCCGCGCGTTTAAAGGCATCGTTGCAGGGCAATACGATGATCTGCCGGAAGCGGCCTTCTACATGGTCGGCACCATTGAAGATGCTGTGGAAAAGGCCAAGCGCCTCGCCGCAGAAGCCGCTTAAGCAAGACGTTGATGGGGGCGACTTTCGGGTCGCTCCCCGTTTTGATGACCAATACTTAAGGAAATGCACAGCATGGCCGGAAAAATCACCTTTGAACTCGTCTCGCCGGAACGCCTTGTGCTGTCCAAGTCAGTCGATATGGTGATCATGCCTGGCTCCGAAGGCGAGTTCGGCGTGTTGGTCGGTCATGCACCGATCCTGGCAACGCTCGATCCTGGGGTGGTCGCCGTGCATGACGGCGGCCAAATCATTGATCGTATTTTCGTAGCGGGCGGCTTTGCCGAGGTAACGGCAGAGCGTTGCGTGGTGCTGGCCGAAGACGCAACCCCGGTGAAGAATATTGATGTGGTGGCCGCCGCCTCGGCGCTGCGCGAAGCCGAAGCCGGCACCGATCAAGCAGCCCTGAAGCTGGCACGGGCGCGGGTAGCGGCAACGCAACGCTAAGGATAAGCCTAAGCCTTAGACTGAACGCAGCGGCTTGCCTTCGGGTGGGCCGTTTTGCTTTTAGGCTAAAGCTCGAATCTTATTAAGGTTCTCCCCATAAAACCGTCACGGGAGCATCACGCGCCTGTCGCAGTTTGCGCGCAGACTGCGCCCCTCAACAAATTTTATGAGGGTGAGATAATGGCATTGATGGTTTCGCGGGCGCTGACGGCGGCTCTGGTTTTGGGAACGGCGTTGACGGCATCGAGCGCCGCCTTGGCGCAAGGCAAAACGCTGGACGGCAAGAAGCCGCTGGTTATCGGGCATCGCGGCGCAAGCGGCTATCTGCCGGAACACACGCTAGAATCCTATAAGCTCGCTATCGAGCAGGGCGCCGATTTCATTGAGCCGGACCTGGTTTCAACGAAAGATGGCGTTCTGGTCGCCCGCCACGAGCCGATCATCTCCGGCACCACCGATGTGGCCGACCGCCCGGAGTTCGCGGGCCGTAAGACCACGCGCAACCTCGATGGTGTGCCTACGACCGATTGGTGGGTGGGGGATTTCACTCTCGCCGAGTTGAAGACTCTGCGCGCCAAGCAAGCCTTCGGCGAGCGGGACCAGTCGCACAACGGCAAATATCTAATCCCGACGTTTGACGAAGTGATCGAGCTTGCCAAAAAAGAAAGCGCCGCGCGGGGCCGCACTATCGGCATTTACCCGGAAACCAAGCACTCCACCTTCCACCACGCTATTGGCTTGCCGCTGGAAGACCGTTTGGTTGACGCGCTGAAGAAAGCCGGTTGGACCGATAAGTCTGCCCCAGTGTTCATTCAGAGCTTTGAAGTCGCGAACCTCAAATATCTCAATACCAAGATTGGCGTGAACCTGGTTCAACTTGTCGATGCCGATGATGTTGATAAGGACGGCGCGATCACGCTCGTGGCCCCCTACGATAAGCCTTATGATTTTGCAATTGTCGGCGACAAGCGCACCTTCAAAGACCTGCTAACGCCGGAAGGCTTGAAGGAAATCAAGACCTATGCCGATGGCGTCGGCCCGTGGAAACCCTATCTGGTGCCGGGCAAACAGGTGGATGCCGATAAGGATGGCAAGCCGGACGATTTGAATAAAGACGGTAAGATCGACGAGCAAGACCGCGTGCTGATGCCAGAAACCGGCGTGATCAAAGCCGCGCATGATGTTGGTCTGTATATCCACACCTGGACGTTCCGTAACGAGCCGCGCCGTTTAGCGTCGGACTACAAAGGCGATCCGGCAGCGGAATACAAGCTGTTCTTCAGCCTTGGCATTGATGGTGTGTTCAGCGATTTCCCGGATGTCGCGGTTAAAGCGCGCCCGTAAGATAAAACGCCTAAACGTCTCGGTACGGGCGTCGGTTATACCGGCGCCCGTTTTTTTTTGGCACCATCGTTTAAGTTTCTTTAACTCCTTATGCCTGCATAATGTTACCCATAAAAAAAGCAAGGAATAGGGCCGATGCTTCTCAATAGCCTGCTGGATGAGGATTTAACGTGGCTCGGGACGATTGGCGACCGGGCTGAGTATGTGGCGGGGGCCGTCCTCATTGCCGATGGGACCGAGCAGGCCGATTTCTTCATTCTGCTCTCGGGCCGCGCTGCCGTGGTTGGAGCCGGGGCGGTGTTAGCGCATCTGGAGCCGGGGGACGTGGCGGGGGAAATTTCGCTGATTGATGGGTTGCCAGCGTCGGCCACTGTTATGCTGACCGCGCCGGGGCAGGTGATGCGGGTACAGCGTGCGCCGCTGTTGGTTCGGCTGGAATCGGGTGATGGCTTTGCCTTCCGCTTTCACCGCGCGGTGACGAAAATTCTAGCAGCACGCTTACGCGGCTCCAATCTGCGGGCATCTCCAGCAGGGGTTGAGGCGCAGCGGGCTATCACCCACTTTGAGGTCGCTTAGAAAGTATTTGTGACTATTTTTCGATTTTGATTGGTCGCTAATGAATATTTAGTAAAATTAGTGTTACGCTTTTCGGTAAGATGAACAGAGCAGGTTCCGGCAAAGAACCGGGCGGCCGACCGAGGAGGCTAAAAGAAATGACCGCGACCATTCGCACAAAGTTGCTGGTGGCGTTTGGGCTAACCGCAGGATTAACCGTTGCGGCTGCCGGCGTAGCTACCCAGGGGTTCGGGCGTTTGTCCGATATGCTGGCTACCATTTCTACAGAAAGCGTGCCGAGGTTGAGCCTAGCACAAGACTTAGGCGTGAAGGCCAATGCCATTGCGGCAGCAGCCCCCTCCTTGCTGGTTACGACAGACCAGGGGGCGCTTGCGGTCGAGCAAGCGCGGCTGGTGGGCTATCTCTCCGATATTGACGCTAAAGTGCTGGCCCTACGCCCTGTTATCGCGATTTCCGAGTGGGAGACGCTGAACGCACAGTACCGCGCCCTCGCGGGCATTCTCACGCAACTTGAAGATCATCACCGCCAAGCCCTCGGTTCGGGTTACGCGGTGGTGACAGCGGCGGCGGTTGCTATCGAGAAGACCGAAGCCGCTTCAGGCTTGCTCAATCCGCTGGCTCGCAGCGCCTCCTTTACGCTGGAAACGGTAATGGAAGGGCTTGAGGCCGGGATTGTCGATAAGAACGTCAAGCCCCTGGCCGATTTCAAAACGCTGCGAAATGCGCTCCAGGTTCAGCGCGAAGTCACTCAACTGCGGGCGCTGCTGTTGCAAGCCGCAGTCGCGCCCACCGCCGCTGCGCTGACGGAAGCCAAGGCCGGCTATACCAAGTCGCACACGGCCTTTACTCGGCTGCTGAAAGCGATGGGCGATGCTGCCGTTTCGATTGGGCTGGATGAGGCGGCGGGTCAGGTGACGGACGCTGCGAATGCGCTGTTTACGGCGCGCGCGGCCTATCTTGTCCAAACCGAGAAGCAAGCGGCAGCCCTCGCGGCAGCAAACGACGCCGTGGTTGTCCTCGCGCGCGAGTCGGAGCATTTGGCCGGGGCGATGCAACAGGGGATGAGCGCGGGCATCAGCGCGCTCGACGAGGAGGTTGATTCGGCTCGTCTTCTGTTATTGGTTTTAGGGGCGGGGGGCCTTGGTTTTTCGATTCTGGTCGGCTGGTTCCTCGTTCATCGCGGCATTGCCTTGCGCTTGCAGGTTTTGGCTGGGGCAATGGACCGGGTTCGATTGGGGCACTTCGATGCGCCGATTCCCGCCGGCGGAACCGATGAAATTTCGGGCATGGCAACCGCCCTCAGCGTATTTCGCGATACCGCCCTGCGGTCAGGCCAACAGGATGAAGATGCCAAGCTGGCACAACGGCACGCGGCGGAAGAGCGCAAAGCCACATTGCAAGCCCTTGCAAGTCGGTTCGAGGCGAGTGTGCAGCATGTCGTGAGTTCTGTTTCCGTGGCGGCAGGGGCGATGCATCAAACCGCCTCGCACATGTCTAGCATGGCCGGGCAGACCAGCGCACAGTCGGCGGCGGTTGCAACGTCTGCCGAACAGGCCACACAGAACGTCCATATGGTGTCGGTCTCGGCGGGGCAACTGACCGGCTCGATCAGCGAAATCGGCGCGCAAGTTACACGCTCGTCCGCGATTGCTGGGCGGGCAGTGACAGAAGTATCGGCGACCAATCAAGCGCTCTCCGGGCTAACCCAAGCCGTAGGGCGGATTGATTCGTTTGTGAATCTTATTTCCAATATTGCCGGTCAAACCAATCTATTGGCGCTTAACGCAACTATTGAAGCCGCGCGGGCGGGCGAGGCTGGGCGCGGGTTTGCCGTGGTCGCGGGCGAGGTAAAATCTCTGGCGGCGCAAACAGCGCACGCCGCCGAGAATATCGTGGCGCAGGTGAGCGATATCCAGCAATCGGCGCAGGTTGCAGCGATAGCGGTTGAGAAGATTGGGGCGACGATCAACGATCTCAGCGAAATTGCGGCAACGGTGGCGGCGGCCATTGAGGAGCAGGGTGCCGCAACGGCAGCAATCAGCGAATCGGTTTTGCAGGCGGCCCAAGGCACTCAAGAGGTTTCTAGCACTATCGTTACCGTGTCTGCCGTCGCGGGGGAAACTGGGTCGGCAGCGCAAAATGTGCTGAAGGCAGCCGATCAATTGGGCGGCTATTCGGCCCAGCTCACAGAAGAGGTCGAGTCGTTTCTGAAGGCCGTTCGGGTAGCGTAACGGTTTTGGCCGGTTAGTTTGATCGGCCAATCGCCAAGCGCAACGCAAGCCCAGCGAAGACAGTGGCTAGGAGATATTTCTGCACTTTCTGAAAGCGCGGGCGGCGGCTCATGAACACGCCGAAACGCCCGCCAAGTAGCGCAATTGTGCCGTTTACCGCGCCGCCGATGACGTTCAGCACCGTAACCAGAGTTAGGGTTTGGGTTAGCACCGAACCCGCCGCTGGATCGAGAAACTGCGGAAACAGCGCGATAAAAAACAGCACAACCTTCGGGTTCAACAGATTGCCGATCAAGGCTTGCTGAAAAATCCGCCACAGCGCGGCCTTGGGTGCGGCCCCGGTATTGAGGAACGGCAGCGTTGGGCTTCTAAGCGTTTGATAGGCCATCCACGCCAGATAAGCCGCTCCCGCGTACTGGACCAAACTATAGGCCAGCGGCGAGGTCTGAAACAAGTGCGCTAGCCCAAAGGCGGCGGCGAGCGCGTGGATCGTGCAGCCCGCCGCAAACCCCATGACCGAAATCAACCCTGCCAACGGCCCTTGGGCGATGGAGCGGGTCAGCACATAAATCATGTCCGGCCCCGGTGTGATTGCCAGCATCAGGCACGCGAGCGAAAACAGCGCCAGGGTTTCGACGGTCATGGGAGTGCCTTTTGTTGCGGGAATGGAACGGGTTAGGCTTGACCCTTCAAACCCTTAACCGCTTCGGTGATGAGCGCGCTCAGGCGTTGAATACCCTCGCGCACGCGCTCGGGCGGCGGCACCGAGAAACTGAGGCGAATGGTATTTTTGCCGGAGCGATCCGGGTAAAAAGCCGCACCGGGGACGAAGGCCACACGGATTTCGGCGATGGATTTGGCCAGAATTTCGGCGGCGTCCAGACCTTCCGGCAGCGTTACCCACACAAACATGCCGCCTTCCGGCTTGGTCCAGCTTACGCCCTTCGGCATGAACTCGGTCAGCGCGGTCAGCATGGCGTCGCGCCGAGCACGATAGACCGTGCGGATGCTGGCAGCGTGATCGAAGATAATGGTTTCCGCCACCTTGAACATGGCCATCTGGTTCAAGGTGGGCGTGTGCAGGTCGGAGGCTTGTTTCATCAACACGAGCTTTTGCAGCACGGGCTGCGGGGCGACAATCCAGCCGATCCGCAAGGCCGGAACAATGCTTTTGGAGAAGGTGCCGGTATAGATCACTTGGCCCTGTGCCGTGGCTTCGGCCAGCGGACGTGGCTGGTTAAGGCGATCGCTATCCAACGCCAGCAGCGGCGGTACGGGTTCGCCATCGTAGCGAAGCTGGTCATAGGCCGAATCTTCGATGATCGCGATGTCGTAGCGGTAGGCGAGTTCCAGCATCGCCCGTCGTTGCGCTAACGAAACGGTTGCGCCGCAGGGGTTGCCGAAGTCGGGCGTGAGGTAGAAGAACTTCGCGCCTTTGGCCATTTCGGCTTCGAGCGCGACCAGATCGACACCATCATCTTGCACTGGCACGGTCACAAAGCTCGGCTCGTATAGGCTGAAGGCTTGCAACGCGCCGAGATAGCTGGGGTTGGTGACGATAATGCGGTCGCCCGTGCCGATGAACAGCTTGGCCAGGAACTCCAGCCCCTGCTGCGAGCCATTGGTGATGAGGATATTATCGGCGTGGGTGGCGATGCCGATTTTCGGCAGATACACCTGCGCCAGCCATTCCCGCAGCGGCTGATAGCCTTCCGACACCGAATATTGCAACGCCGTATCGCGCGTGGCCGGGTTCGAGAGAATCTCGTGGAAGGTTTCGGCCAGAATGGCGTGGGGAAACAGCGCGGGGTCGGGAATACCGCCCGCAAACGAAATAATGTCCGGCTGATTGATCAGCTTTAGCAGCTCGCGAATTTCCGACGCGGTGAGTTTCAACGCGCGCGGCGCAAAGGCAGTGTTCCAGTCGATACTCACGGGCGGGATACCTCCCTAGGCAGGGCTTTGATTGCTACCCTTGAGCCTTACCGAAGCCGCGCCCGGCTTTCCAGTCCCAAATTGTGTGCTTGGTGTTCGAGACAAGTTCCAAGAACCAAACAACCGCTTAATTTAGGCGGCGGGCCGCCTGTCCAGATCGCTTGCTATGTCGGCAAAGAAGAACTGACTTGTGATATTGCCGTGGTAATCGACGACGCGAACGATGCCAGGGCTTTGGCGTTGCGCCACGCGGCACGCCCATTCCACAGCGTCTTCCCGCGCATCAAACAGGGCTTCGGGCCGGTCGGCACCATCGGTTTGTACGTGCCATTCGTCGAAATGTGGGGAAACCCATAAAATCGGAGTATTGGATGTCCGGGGCATTGTCCGGCGCTCCTGAAGATCATGAACAAGAAAGGGTGAGTGACGGGCGCATATATAACGACGGAGTATGACGAAAATAGGTCTATTTCTGCACATCTCCCCTGCACTTTGAGCAGAATACCAGAAACCTTGAAAATTTATTGCGCTGCGATAGGGTTTTTCTGGCGATAGATGCCTGTCGTGCAGAAACTTTCCTGCGGCATATTAAGATAAATTATCAACTTTCTTGCGGGGTTATACAGATTAAACCAACAAATACGAATGCCCGGCATAACCGGGCCTAGTGCTGCCGTGCAAAAAGGGAAAACAGGAGGGGCTATTGTAGAATTTTAATAGCCGTGACGATCAAATCTTTCGCGGAGGATTGGTTTTTGACAATCCCCGTCACCTCTACGCGCACGTGCAGGTCTTTGATATGGCCAACCCCGTTGCGGGTTGCGAGTTCCTGCATTTTTTTCAGCAGGTTCTGCAAAATGGTTGCCTTATCGGCATAGGCAAAGCACTTCTCTCTGCCACCGGAGGTGTTGAGATGCACCTCGCAGACCGAATCTCCCGTCGAGGAGATGCGATCCCGAATGTCTTCGATCTCTCCGTCGATGGTGCGAACTGTTTCCATTCCGGCCCTATTGCTACCCTGCTCGGTGCCCTTGCGTCATTGACCCTGACAGGGTACGCCGCCGGCCCACACAATACCTGAAAACGCGCCAATCCGAAGGGGTGTGATACCACTTACCGAGAATGAGTGAACTTATGCCGAATTTAGGCGCTGCCTCGCTAGTTTAATTTTTGCCCCATAGTGATGGCGCAGATGGGCGCGTAGTTCTGACCAAAGCTCCGGCCAAAGCGGATCGGCAGCCGCGCGGCTATAGGTGAGGGCTTCGCGCAGCAAGCCCGATACGCGGGCGCGGTCAATGCCCTGCAACGCCCCCTCCCGGTAGCGAATCTCGCCACCGACCATGGTTAAGCACACATCGCGGGCGGAAGCACGGTTGAGGATATTATCTATCAAGCTGGCTTCCAGATCGAGCGACGGGCCTTCAATACCTTGCAGCGATAGCGCCATCAAATCGGCAGGCCCCCCGACCACAAGTTGCCCGGCAACCCCGGCAAGACCAATAGCGCGGGCAGCATTCTCTGTGAGCATCGCCAGTTGTTCGGCGGTCGTTGGTCTGTCGTCCCACGGCCCGCCTTGGCTAATGTCGGTTACGCGGGCCAAGCCTGCGGCCAAGCGCAACTCGCTCAACATATCTTCGTCATCGGCCAGCGCGCGGTTATTGGTGCCGAGCGCAACCGGAATACCTGCGCGCAACAATGGCCCCAGTCGGGCGATGCCGTGGCGTAGGCGCAGATTGGAGCCGGGAGTGGAAACCGTACAAACCCCGCGCGCGGCCAAAAGCTCGATTTCGGTAGGCGATAGCCACACGCCTTGCACGATGGTCAGCGCCGGGCTTAAGAGGCCGAGCCGATCCAGCCGCACGAGAACCCCCTCGGGGTATAGGGCTTGGCAAACGGCCCAATCCACTTGGCTTTCATAAAGCGTAAGGTGCAGGCCAATCCCGCGTTGGGCGGCATCGGCGGCGATTTTAGCCAGGAAACCATCGGAAACATATTGCGGGCCGGGGAAAGCGTAGCGGAACGTCAGCGTCGGCTCGGCCCCAAATTCCGCCAGCAGGCGGCCCATCAGCGCAATCGTATCCTCGGCAGAACCAGCGTAGATCGGCAGCGACGGCTCGGTCAGCAAGGCGCTGAGTTCCGGCGACAAACGATCCAGAAAGCCGGGCAGGTCTTCGCTGGGAGAAACGATGTCGCCCTGATCTATCGAGGATACGCAAATGACAGCGCGCAGGCCCGCTTCCAGATAGCCGCGCAGGGCCGCCCGCAACTCCCCCTCGTAATCGCCCGTGCCTTGGCTTGCGCCCGCGTGCAGTGCCGTGCTGACGCCGTGGGACAGCATATCGGAAGCAGCGGCTAGCGCCAGCGGGTAGGGGTCGAGCGAGGTGCGCGCCAGCCGCACCATCAGGGCGTTATCGAGCAGATCATCCCCAGGGGTCAGCGGGGCTGCGGTCAGCGCCCGGCCCTGTTGGTGGGCATTGATCAGACCAGGCAGAATAATACAATCTGGCAGCCGTTCTACCGCCACATCGGGGTGCGCTTCGATCAGGCTTGTGACCAGATCAATCGCCGCTATCTTGCCTTCCTGCACGAGGATTGCAAAATCCGGCAGCAATCCTTCGGGGTCGTAACTTGGCAGAATGTAATCGGGTGCCAGAATCAGGGATTCTTGCCCACCTTCCCCAAGATCGCGCTCCAATGAAGCGCGGTGCGCGTCCGAGCGGGCCGGAAGGGTAAGGGCTGAACGGGGCATTGATACACACGCTTTCTGGCGGCAAGCAGGGGACTTACAGACGGATCACACTCTGCATTATATATCGGCAGGTTGTCCCGTTCTTTCAATCGCTTCACGGCGTGCGGCTCATGTCATATTTTAAGCGTCGAAATAATGATCCACAGAGGTGCCGCATTCCGCCAGATTGCACCCATAGAGGTGCAAGGAGGTCATGGGGCGCGGGCCGGGATTGCCGATGCGGTGAACCCCATGCGGGCCGGGGGCGGCAAAGCTGGTCATGCCGGGTCGCAACGCTCTGCCCCCCATGGGTTCGGCAATCGGATCGGCAGCGCCGCCTTGGTTGACCACGGCGCGCAGGCGAAAGAATTCTTCAGCCCCTTCGCCGTCGATCACGCCCAAGGCGCACCAAGCACGGTGATCGTGAACGCGCGACCATTGCCCTGGCATCCACGCAATCGCGCAAACCGAAAAACGCCCTTCCGGGGCGACATGCAACAGCGTGACGGAATAAGCCTTCGGATCGAAGCGCAAATTGATTCCCGCCAAAAGATCGGGCTGGGTTAAGGCCGGAGCCAGCAGCGCCGCCAAGCGCCGCTCCAGCGGCAGGCTCTCGCCATCCTGGCGGTCAAGTTCGATCGTGACGGACTGAATGAGGCTGGCAAGGCTCATGATCGGCGCTCCAGGCGGATGGATAGGGTATCAATCGGGTCAGACGATAGAATGGCGTCGCGGACCATGCGGAAGGCATCGGCCACCTGTTCGGCGGCGATGCGGGCAGCTTCCACGCTGTCGCCCGCTACCAGCGCATCAATTAGGCAATGGTGCTCGTGGCTGATTTCCTCCGTCCGGTCGCGCAGGGCGAGGCCGATATGGAGCAACCGTTCCGATTCCATCATCAATTGCTCCAGCATCGCTGCCAGCCGGGCATTGCCGGAGCGGCGGGCAATCAGCAGATGGAACTCGCGGTTGGAGGCCAGAAAACTCTCCGCGCTATTGGGGTCGCCAGGGCTATAGCGGGCCTGGCAGGCGGCATCGAGTTGGGTTAGCTCGTCGGCAGCTACTTGACCGGCAGCAAGGCGCGCGGCTTCGGATTCAAGCAGTTGGCGTAGATCGAAAATATCGCGCACGTCCCGTAAAGTAACAGGGGCAATCTTCCAGCCGCGCCGGGCTTGCGCGCGCACCAGCCGATCTTGGGCAAGGCGCGATAGGGCGGCACGCACGGGGGCTTTGCCAAAGCCGAAACGGGCGGCAAGCTGGGTTTCAGAAACCTCCGAGCCGGGCGGCAGCGCACAGGTGATGATCGCCCGGCGAATGGCCTGATAGGCGCGGTCGCCCAGGCTTTCACTATTTTCATCGTGGCCCAGGGTTGGGAGAATGACAATCGTTGACATGGCAAAATCCATAACTGACATGTCACAGATGCCGCGATTTTTGCGTTATGTCAAGCCTGGCCGTCGATGACGCAACTCGGAATTTGCTCCAAAACCCCTATTTTTCCAACAACGTCCAGGCCCCTGTCCAAGTATCGGGCGGGGGCGCTTGGCGTAGAGCGGCGCAGCGCTTCAGCAGGCGTTGGCTGGGTTGATCGTTAGGGCGCAAGGTTAGGCATTCCTCGAAGGCGGCCATCGCGCCGTGCCAGTCGCGGCGATAGTAACGGCGCAGGCCCAGCTCGAAATGATCGCGCAGGCGGGCGGTGTGATCGTCGAGTTTGCCGTGCTCGGCGAGCAATTCGTAAACTTTCACGGCTTCCGACTTGCCCATCACCACGATTTCCTCCATCTCGCGGGTTTCGATCTTTATGCCCGCAAGCTCCCGCGTCGCGCCTGAAATCAGCAGGCGCGTGCCGAGGGCTTTATTAGCGGTTTCCAGCCGTGCGGCGAGATTGGCGGTATCACCCAATACGGTATATGTGCGCGACTGTTCGGAGCCGATGGAACCAACGATAAGTTCCCCCGTTGCAATGCCGCAGCGGATGTCGATGCCTTCGATCTCGTGGGAAAAGCGCCCGCTGCGGACCAATCGGTTCACCCAAGCCCGCACTTCTTCCCGCTGCTCTAGGGCCGCCAAACAGGCTTCGGAGGCTTGCGACATATCCATCGTGAACGGTGGCCCCCAGAAGGCCATGACCGCATCCCCCATGTATTTATCGACAATGCCGTGCTGATCTTTGATGGGGCGCGACATAAGGGTTAGGTAATCGTTTAGAATCGTTACCAACTCGCGCGGATTGAGCCGTTCCGAGAGATTGGTAAAACCCTGCATATCGGCGAAAGAAACCGTCATTACCTGCTGCTCGCCGCCGATGTTTGGATCGACCAGCAAGCTCGCCACCACGCGCGGATCAATGTATTTGCCGAAGGTCTCGCGGATATTCTCGGCTTTACGGCGTTCCGCAATATCGGCCAACATACGGTTGCAAAGCTGCTTAAGCACCGAGGACAGGAGGGCCAACTGATCTTCATCGCCCCGGTTAGGATCGTGGGCGGCGGCGCTATCGCGGCGTTCGCGCACAATGGCTTCAAGATCGCCCAACACCTCGCGCCGAGCCTCTTCATCAAGCGTATCGGCCAGCGCGAGCATTTGGCGGCGGATCATGCGTTCCTGGCGGCGGCGCTGGCGCTCGCGCTCGTCCCGGTAGCGGTCGAGAGTGCGGGCGTGATCGCGGAAAACCTCGACAGCAGCAGCGATACGGCCAATTTCATCGTTCTTCGGCGCATAAATCTGCACGGACGTATCGCCGCGCGACAAGGCGTTTAGCCCGGTGATGGCATCGTCCAACGGCCCAAACGAGCGGCGTAAATACCAGATGAGAAAGGCGACAATCAGCATCACGCCAAGGCCAACCAACAGGCCGCTTACCAACCCTACGCGGTCCACGCGCGCGATGGTCGCGGTCACATCCTTGACGGTAATCAAGGCCCCGACGACGCGGCCCACGGCATCTTCCAGCGGCACCGAGGCAATTTGATACGTGCGTCCAATCACGCTGCGATGCTCGATAAAGCGTTGCCGGATTGGCAGATCGAACGCTAGTTGCTGAGCCAAAGCCTGATTGGTGCCGTGGGCGATGCGGTTACGCAGCGACAAAATATAGGCATCCCCCCCCAAGCCTTCGCTTAATTCCGCTAGTGCCCGGTCGCTATCGACGGCGGCGACCAAAATACCGCTCACGTGCCCCAAGGCTCCGGTGATCGGTTGTGCGACGGTGATGCGGAACCGGCGGCTGCTATCCTGCTGAACCAGTGCCGTCGCTTTGCCCTCGTTCAGCACGTGACTGATCGTGCCTGCGTCCAGCAACGTCGGCGGCGGAAAACCGCTGGCGGTGGTCAGCAGTACGTCGCCCTCCCGGTCCAGCAGATCGAGTTGATCAATGCGCTTGGCGGTTTGAAGCCGAGTGATGTCTATCGACACTATCTGCTGCACGTCCGGCCGTTCGCCGGTTTCAAGCGCATCGGCCAGGGGAAGCGTCGCCATCTCCCGCAAGGCGCTGCTCAGATCCTGCTCGTAGCGTTCGATGATTTTCGACCACAGCAGGGCTTGGGTTTGAAAGGTTTCCTCTGCCCGTCTATCTTCCACCAGCCGCTCGCGCTGCCAACTGGCAGCAACGAGACCGCCGGTCAGCAGCATAAAAGCCGTGGCAACGATGAGGACGACCCGCGTGCGGAGTAGCATGGACGGTTAGCGCTCCTGTCGGGCGATAGGCTGGGGGCGCATAGTTTGAACCAACCCAAGCGCCACAGCCGGAATCCCTAAAATCAGCAAGGCAAATGGACTCCCCGCCGAAGCGATGAAGGCGGCCAGGCTAACCCCAATCAGCCCCCCCGCCATATCGACCATCAGCAACCCCGAAACTGGCCATAGCGGGCGCGTTAGACCCCAACCGATACCGAAAAGGCCGACCGCAAGCGTGCTGGTAACAACATCCGCAGTCAGCGCGAATCCGGCAAGGCCCAGGGCTGCAACCAGCAAACCGATACCCTGCCGCCGGGCGACCCCCGATAAAAGCCGCGCCGACATCAGCACACCCAACCCGAACGCCCCGTAATGCGGCACCGAGGCCAGCAAGGTTCCGGTCGATAGCCCCATCACCGGCAAGGCTTGAAACAGAATGGCACCGGCAACCACTGCCAGGGTCGCAGGCCCCCAAAGGCTTGGCAAGCCGGTTAAATCATCTGCTTCGCTCATATCTGGCGTAGCATCGGTATTCCGCAGATTGTTCCAACCATACAGCGCGCACAGGCCCGCTGCGGCGGCGATGAGCCACAGGGCGGCATTGACTCCCACCCCCTCGCCCAGCACGGCCCCGACCACCGGCCCAACCGCATGAAAGCCAAGGGCTGCAACGAGAACGATGTTCCGATCATGGAATATATCCGCCCGATACCGCACGGTTAGGATGCGCCAAGCCATGCCGAGCGCAATGCCGCCAATCAATCGGCTAGCCCAGAACACAAGCGCGCTCTGCGTTGCCGCCGTTGCCACCAAACTGAGGGCCAGCAGCAGCATTGCCAGCAAAAAAACAAGATTTCCATGGTTTGGCCGCACCAGCGGCGTCATCACAGTGCCAAAGCCAATCCCGACCAGCGTTAGCCCAAGGGGGACGGCGGCCAGGAGAGAAGGCTCCAACCCGCCCAAAACATGCGCGCTTCCCACCAGCGGCACGAGCGGGCGCACCATTTCGCTGATGATGGTGAGAATTAGCATCAACCAGCGCCCATCGGGCCGCGCAATCGTTTGCCGCAACAGGCGGCGGTTATCGGTGGCGAGCGTGGGGAAGCGGGTTTTCGCGTCTTCCAGCATATGAGACAGCCGGTCGGCGGAAGCCGCATCGAGATCCAGCCCGCGAATGGCGTTGGCCGACGCGGCAAACCGCTCGAACCGATCTGCGACGGTACGAAGGTTAGCGTTCAACCGCCGGATCGCGCGCCCCATCGTGCCGGGGGCATTGGCGGCGAGCGAGGCGCTGAAATCGCCCTCGAGCACCTGCTGCAAGGCCGCGCCAAGCTGCGCCGACGGCGTATCAAGAGCGCGCGCCAGAATAAGCCGCGTCACCTCGAAAATAATAAGCAGACCAGCTAGAATAATTCCGAGCGAGGCAGCTAGATACAGCCATAGCCGATCAATTGCGAAGCTCAAATCGCTCCCGACGCGCAAGGCCCCAACAGCAGCCCCATGCACCGAAATGGGCAAAGTGCTAACGACGGGACGGGAAAGCGACGAGAAACCGCCGCCGTTATTAGCAGAAAGCGCCTTACCTGCCGCAAACAAAATACGGCCACTCGGGTCGGTCACTTCCATACCGTTAAGGGTTGGATTATCGTCCAACACTTCTTGCAGCATATCGTTCACCCCGGCCAACTGTTGCAGCGGAATACCGGCGTTGACCCCACTGCTGAGGTGCTTGACGAGCGAGCGGCCCACGGCGGCACTGTTTTTCTGCATTTCCGCGACCAGCAGCGGCGTTACCGTGCGGTTGGCCGCCCACAACATCGCGACCGCCGCAATGAGCAAGAGCGCCCCGCACAGCAGCGTTAGGCGCAGCGAAAAGGGGCGTTTACCCATGGGGCGGCTCACAGTTCGTCATCCAATCGCTGAAGATCTTTGGCGCGGGAATCGAGATAGGCGGCGGCGCTCTTGATCTTTTCCTGGCCCGCGCTGGCAAGATCGACCAGCGGGTCGCCGTTGAGCGCAGGAGCGCCCTCGCCGCTGAAAATTGCCAGAAGCGCCCTAGGCCGCGCTGCCGAGGCCGCAGTGAGGGCGGTGGCGCTGGCAAGAAGAGCGAGCGCGAGACCGGCGAATATCCCAAGACCCCATAGGTTTAGGTTATCGGAAAATTCGTCAAGCCGTTGATCGAAATAGGTTTTGGCGTACTGAAGCGCCACATAGCCTACGGTTCGCTCAAAATCATTCACAATAGGCACGCCGATGACGATGGCATCGCGCTCAACCACTGTCCACCTTTGGCCGCTCGTGGTTTGAAGGGCCGTGAACCAACGGTTAGGCGCTTCTTCGCCCACAGTACCCCGGTCGGTGCTAAACAAACTACGGCCTCTTTCGTCTAAAACCTCGATGGCGAGAATTTGATCGTCGTCTGCCTTCTCGCGTTCGATTAAATCTTGGCTTACCCGCAGTTCGGCCAAGGGAAAACCTAGGCCGATATTCAATTCTAGTGCGGTTTTCAAACTCTGGGAGACGAATAAGAAGCGTGTTTCTGCCAATTGATCATAGGTTTTATCAACTAAACTACGATTTAGCTGGAGCACTAGACTAAAAATCAAACTCATAAAGAGCAGAAGGGTGAAAAAAATTCGCAGTCGGAAGGTCATTATTTACCACCTCATCGCCCATAGACGCAGAATAAATTATCCTAACGGCATATAGTCTATGTCGTTAACCGTTCAAAGACTTTCTATAAAGAATCAATTAATCAATAAAGATCAATTGAAAGATAGGCAAATCTCTGTCCAACGCGAAAACACTTCTATCTTGCCATAAAAATGCTGAGATGCCAAGATTATGAAGGATTTTAATGTTTAATTCATGGGTGCCGCGATATGCTAATTGCCCAATGACTTTAGGGGAATGCAGGATTTCCACCCAAAGTCGTAGTGCACTGGGTTGAGGGTATCATGCGCGGAAAGCTGTCGCTAAAGATCGTTTTAATGTTGCAGCTTGTGTTTGGTGCCGCGCTGATTATGACGGCCTTGCTGAACTATTTCAAATTTGAAAAAGCCGTTACCAATGTTATCGCCTCTCGCTTCGTCGTTACCGTCAATGGGCTTCAAGGCGACGTTGAAAATGCGATGAATTTGGGGTTGTCGCTGGGAGAGTTGCGTGATCTTCAGCAACTAATCGAGCGCGAAGGGCGTAGCGATGACCAAATTTTGTCGATTGAGATTGCCGATACATCTGGAACCATTTTGTTTTCGACCGATAAAGCGCGCATAGACACCCCCCTGCCCGAAGATTGGTTGCGGACGATGACGCGCTCCGAAGGCGGAATTTGGCAGCAAACCTACAAAGATAATCCGGTCTTGGGAGCCACCTTGCGAAATACGTTCGGTCAGGTTGCAGGTGGGGTGATGATAAGCTACGCCAAGTCCGCGATTGCTGGCCGCACGGCGGCGGTGCGTCCAGGGATTGTTGGGGCGGCGCTCGTGGCGATTATCGCGTGCAGCTTACTAACCGTCATTGCTGTGTGGCTTGTGTTTCGCAACATCATTGCCGGGTTCCGCGCCGGTGAAACCTATGTGGCGGCGGCCCTGGCGGAGGGCGATACGAATAAGGCCCCCAAGCCCACAGGGGCCTTGGGGAATGATATTGTTGCCATCGTCGAAACGCTTCGGGGCGCCGATCAAGAGTTGAAGCAGGCAGCAGAAAAAGCATGAATAATGATCTCGCAAAATCCATCAGTTTCCGGCTGTTAACGCTTGCGGTTTTGTTGCTGCTGGCAATGCTGGCGGGTTTTTCGGCCTTTTCGCGCACTTTGTTCGAGCCGCAAATTATCCCGGAACTTGAAAAAAAGGCCGAAAAAGTCGGCTCGTATGTACTGGTCCAGCTTAATCAAGCCGTAGAATGGGGCATCCCGGTCGAAAAATTGGCGGGTACTGACGATCTGTTCGACGATATTCTGGAAGATAATGCCGATATTGGCTTTATCACGATAACAGACGTGAACGGCAAGCGATTGCATTTGCGCGGCACGCTTCCCCCGCAGTTCGAGGCAGGTTTGGTGCAGATTGCGCGCGAGACCGCTCAGGCAAAAGCGCTCACGCCGGGCCGCTTGGGGCCGGTCTTCCTCACGAAATCGTTGCCGATCAAGTCAAAAGATACGGTTATCGGCGTTCTCCACGTCGGCGCGCGCGCTGATTATGTTAGTAGTCAGTTGCAGGAGGTTTACTACGATCTTGCGATCATCCTGCTCGTAGCCGCGCTCTTTACTTTTGAAATTCTGCTGTATTTCGTCAATGCCTCTATCCTGCGACCCATTCGCGATATTCACGAAATGGCGGCGCGGGTGGCAGCGGGCAATTTCGGGCGTCCGATTGCGCCCAAAGCTCGGGACGAGTTGGGCCGTATTGCGGTTCGATTGGACGAAGCCGTAGCAAAGCTGCGCGGCAATTATGAAGCGCTGGCACAGGCCGTGACGGGCTGGGGTGCCGATGCGCGAGGCCGAGTATCGGCAACGCTCAACAAGTTTGAGTATGGTTTTCCGTCGAAGCCGTCTCTGGCAGCCACGAGCAGCCAGCAGGGTACAGCGTTGATCCGCATTGCGGTGTTCGTTTTCAGCTTGGCGGAAGAGCTAACCCGCACGTTCCTGTCGGTGTATATCAAAGAATTGTTCGATCCTGTTCCGGGCCTCGCTATGGAAGTTGTGATCGGCGCGCCGATTGCGTTGTTTATGCTGTTATGGGCGTTGGCCCAACCCTTCGCCGGGGCCTATTCGGAAAAATTTGGCCGCCGGAAAGTTTTCTTGGTTGGAGCGGCACTTGCCGCTATCGGGCTTGCGGCCTCGGGCGTATCGGGAACGCTCGTGCATTTGCTGATTGCACGCTCCATCACTGCGATTGGCTACGCCATGGTGTTCATCTCCGCGCAAGGCTTCGTGATTGATAATACGACGCGCGAAACCAGAGCGCAGGGCATGGCCGGCTATGCAGGCGGAATTTTAACGGCGGGTGTTTGCGGCCCAGCGATTGGCGGGATTCTTGCAGATCAAATCGGCTTCCGGAGTACGTTTATTCTATCGTCTTTCCTCGCCGTTATTGCTGCCGTCATGGTTTATCGCGCTATTCAGGAACGCCCGATTAGCGTGCAATCGGAACGCTTTAGCCTAGCCAACTTAGGGCTGTTCATCGCCAATCCCCGATTTATGGGCGTGGTATTGTTTTCGGCCATTCCGACTAAGTTGGCGCTCACCGCGCTCGTCTTCTTCCTGGTCCCGCTGTATCTGAACGACCAGGGGATCAGCCAATCTATGATTGGGCGCGTGTTGTTGCTGTATTGGCTGGCGATGATTTTTGTCTCACCAGTCGCCAGCAGCCTCTCGGATCGCTTGGGCAACCGAAAGCTGTTCGTGGTTGCGGGCGGTGTGTTGGCGGCAGTTGGGGGCGTGGTTGCAGTGCTAAATACCTCGATCTGGTCGATGGTAATTGGCCTCACTGTGCTCGGTATTGCTCATGGCTTAGTGATGACACCGCAACTGGCGCTCGTCACCACGCTGTCGCACGGGCGAAAAACTCAAAAGATGAGCGAAACCACAGTCTTGTCGATGTTCCGCCTAATGGAGCGTATTGGTAATGTGATCGCGCCATTTGTGGCGGGTGTGTTGTTGGCACGCTTTGGCTACGCCGGGGCAATCGCTGGCATTGGCTATATCCTAGCGGTTTGTGCAGCCATCTGCTTGATCTTGTTCATTACCTTCCGGGAGCCAAAAGTTCCCGCGCAAGAGGGGCATGTTTAATATGGTGAATTTTTCACGTCGTCGCTTCGTCGTTGGGGCTGGCATTGCCTCCGCAGGTTTTTCGACAGGGCTTGCGACGTCGGCGTTCGGGCAGGATGCGGATGGCAAGACGTTCCGTATCGCCATTCTCACGCCGCGTGAGAATATCGGTGATGTGGCAGGGTTTCGCGATTTCTTCGCGAATGCCCGTATCAAGGTTGAGTACGACCTGCGTGTTGTCACCAATATGGCCGATATGCCCGGCCATCTTGAGGCGCTGAAACAATCGCGCCCAGACTTGATTTTTACTATTTTTACGCCGATTACTCAGGCGGTTCTGGGTGCCCATGATGCGGCGGATAAAAGCCAGTTCATCACCGATATTCCGGTCGTCTTCAGTTCCGTTACCAATCCAGTTGCCTCGAAGGTCGTGCCGTCGTTGGAGGCCCCCGGTCGCAACTGCACCGGCACGCGCCATATCGCCCCGCTCGACACACAGGTGCGGACGATCAGCCTGATGAAGCCCGTGAAGAAGCTGGCGATCATTTATAATCCTGCCGAAAGCAACATGGTCGTCACGGCGGACGAGTTGCGGACACTGCAACAGCCGCTCGGCTTTCAAATGCTTGATAAGCCCGTGCCCCAAGACGCGGAGAAGAAACCGATTGTGGCGGCAATTCCCGATTTAGTGCGGGCCGCTGCGACAGAAGGGGCAGACTTTATCTATGTCGGACCAGATACGCTGGTCGGCTCCAACAATAGCAAAGCCGTGGCCGATACAGCGATGGCGCTAAAAATCCCCACCTTCTGCGCCACGGAACTGCCGGTGCGCCAATCGAATATGTTGATGGGCCTTGTTAGCCGCGCTTATAATGTTGGGCGTTTTGCGGGCTATAAGGCCAGTGAAATCCTTATCGGCGGTAAGCCCGCGCAAGCGGTGCCTGTTGAAACGCTGAAGCGTTTCTCCTTCATCCTCCGCATCCCGGTTGCACAGAAACTAGACCTGTATCCGCCAATGCGTCTGCTGAATATCGCTGAAGTTATAACCTCGTAAGGCGGGGGGCAGACGGATGTTGATTTCCTGCACGCAATGGTTGGATAGCGGCACGCTGAAGGCTCCTGCCGAGCCGGAACGGGCGTTGCCCTTCTATTTTCGCCGCTTGGGCCGGGAAGATCGTGTTGAGATTATAGAGTTTCGGGAGCAGATTTTTACGGCTCTGCCCGATCCCGATATGTACGTGCCCGAAGTGCCGGAGTTTGTGGATTGGCACTTGGAGGGGGAGCGCGGTGTTACCTTCGGTCTTTTCATCGAACACCAGTTGGCTGCGATCACCGTGCTGGGGCTACCTAAGCCGGGAATGCCAAATTTCGCCGCCGATCTGCCCGTGCCGCCCACCGATTTGAGCGAGGTCGCCCATATTGCAAGCTCTATGGTGAGTGCGCGCTATCGGGGGTTCGGGCTGCAACGGCGGTTGTTCAGCTATCGTGGGCTAATGGCATTAGGGGCTGGGCGACCCATTTTAACTGCGCGGGTCGCGCTGACCAACCCTGTTAGTTGGCGGAATATGCTGAATTGCGGAATGCACGTCGGCCAACTCCTAGTGATGCACGGCGACAAATTACGGTTTCTGTTCGTGCGCGATCTTCGGCAAGCGCCGCTCCAGTTTGAGGGGCCGCAGCATCTCGTAGCATTGCGCGACGTGGAAGCCCATCGTGCGGCGCTGGCGCACGGATGGGTGGGATATAAGGCCATTGCCCAGGAGGGAGCGTACTTCCTGGCCTATGGGGCAGCAAACACCTGCATAGGAACCTAATTATTAATGCTTTAGCATTATAATTGCCACCAAAAGCATATAATGATATAGAGAAATTCTCTATCGTTAGAGTGCCTGTGATTTGGCTCCCAAGGAGATCGTTCGAATGTCCGGCCCTTGCGCTCTTATCGTCGATCCCTATTCAACTGGCGTGCTGTTCGCTGAGTACCTTCGAGAGCGGGGCTACCGCTGCATCGCGGTTCAAAGCGGCCCTGAGTTAGTCGAGTCGCTCTTGCGGACCTATCAGGCAGATGATTTCGAGACCCTGGTTGCGTACACGGGGGATATTGAAGCGCTGCTGACGCAGCTTTCCGGGTACGATATTTGCTGCGTGTTGCCGGGGAATGAATCGGCAGTTGAGTTGGCTGATATTTTGGGCGCGCGCTTAGGTGTTCGTGGCAATGATGCGGCGACCACCAAAATTCGCCGCAATAAGTTCGAGATGATCGAACGCATCACGGGCGCGGGCCTACATGCCGCCCGGCAAAAGTTGGTGATGACGGAAAAGGAGGCGGGTACTTGGGCGCAGGCGCACGGGCACTGGCCAGTCGTTATCAAGCCGCTCGATAGCGCCTCTACCGATAATGTCCACGTCTGCCACTCGGAGGCTGAGGTGCGCGACGGTTTTCAGCGCATCGTGCAATCGCGCAATCTGTGTGGATTGCAGAACACGAAGGCGCTCGTTCAATCCTATTTGGATGGGCTGGAATATGTGGTTAATACTGTTAGCCGCGATGGTCGCCATTATATTTGCGATATTCTGGAGTCGCGCAAGCGCTCGCTGAACGGCTCGCCACTGATTTATGACTTCTATCGGCTGCTCGCGCCACAAGGTGATATTCAAGATCAACTATCGCGCTATATTATTGGCGTATTGGATTCGCTTGAAATCCGCAATGGCGGTGGCCACGCCGAAATTCGCATGACGGCGGAAGGGCCTGCCCTTATCGAAATTGCCGCGCGGGCCATGGGGCCGCTTGGCTCGACGACAACGGTTGCCCACGGCACGGGCCACGATCAGGCGGAACTAATCGTCGATGCGCTGATTGATGGCACCTTGTTCGACCGGTTGGTGGGTAATTCCTATCGTATGGAAAAGCACGCGATGGTCGTCTATCTGCCCTCCACGATTGATGGAATTTTGGGCGAACTGCCGATTTTGAACCATCTTGATACGCTGCCGAGCCTCAACAGCTATCAGCTCATGGCTCAAATTGGCGGGCGGATTCGGCGGACGATTGATCTCACGTCGGTCTTGGCAAAGATTTATCTGGTTCATGAGGATGGCGCGCAGGTTGATCGTGATTACGCCCGCATCCGCGACCTGGAAACCGCCTTCCCGCCGAAGATTGCGGCTGCGGCATAAGCTGCATCGTTTTGTCATCGTAGAGTCATTTTTATGATCGCCTGCCCCGATATGAATGGAATTAGGGTCTAATTCTATCTTTCTGGGGGGGGGAGCGATGCTGCGTTCTTGTGCTTTGGTGGGCGCGGGCGTTGACCGAAGCCGAAGCTGGCAACATCACCGGCGTTTTTGGGGCCTCGCCAGACGAAGCAGGCAAATTGCTGTTTCCGAAGCAACCGCTGGCGCAGTCGCGCAATGTGCTGGCTGTGCGCGCGGGCGATGATTTCGTTTGGGCAGCGCCAAAGTCGCTGGCACCTTATGCGCTGGGAATAATACTAGATTATTCCTATGGCCCGCTGCTCGATCCGTACATCAAGGCCAATCTAAAAAACACGAACCGCATTCAAGTTATGGGCGGCGATGAGCCGTTGAAGGGCAATCTGCGGAAGCTATTGGCGGGGCGCATCGGCGCGACTATTGATGATACGAACGTGCTGGCTTATGAGCTTATCACTGAAAAACAAACGGATGCGGTGCGCCTGGTCGATATTGCCGATCCGGCCAATCCGCTCTACATCGGCTTCTCTCCGGTAGTCCCGCAGGCTGCCACGTATGCGCGGTTACTGGATGAGACGATTGTCGCCTTGCGGGCGTCTGGCGAGCTTACCAAAATCCTGGCCCGGTACGGATTGCAGGATTGGCAAACCGGCGCGCCCGCTGCAAGCCCCGTCTCTAACTAATTTTATAGCCGCCGCCTGGCGCACCAAACGCGCCACGGCGGTTAAGAGAGTTGCGCCCGACTAGAGCATTGTGCGTCAACCATGACGCACAATGCTCTCTCTTTATTTTAGCCCTCGCCGGGCGGGCGCATCCGCGCCCTTGGCCGCCGCCGCAATGGCGGCTTGCTAGAGCTGCGTCCGATTTAACGCCCGCAGCTCTAATCGGGCGCAGTTCTACAGAGTGCGGGCTTCTTCAACGATTTCAAAGCACTCGATTCTATCGCCGATCTTAAGATCATTGTAGTTATCGAACGCCATACCACACTCGAAGCCCGACCGGACTTCCTTCACTTCTTCCTTGAAGCGGCGGAGGGTTTTGAGCGTGCCTTCGTGGATGACCACATTGTCGCGCAGCAAACGCACTTTGTTGCCGCGCTTCACGATACCTTCGGTAATCATGCAACCCGCAACACTGCCCGATTTGGTGAGGCTGAACACTTCGCGGATTTCGGCGTAGCCCAGGAAGTTTTCGCGCATTTCCGGCGCAAGCATTCCTGATAGCGCCGCTTTCACGTCATCGACCACATTGTAGATGATCGAATAGTAGCGAATATCGACATTATCGCGGCGCGCAAGTTCACGGGCTTGGGCATTGGCGCGCACGTTGAAGGCAATAATCATCGCCCCCGAAGCGCGGGCCAAGGTCACATCGCTTTCCGAAATAGCACCCACCCCAGACGACAGAATGCGCGTGGTGACTTCCGCTGTGGACAAGCGACCGATGGAGGCGATGATGGCTTCCAGCGAGCCTTGCACGTCCGACTTGATAACAATCGGCAGTTCTTTGGCTTCACCGGCTGCGATCTGCGACAGCATCTGTTCGACCGTACCGCGCGCGCCACGCTTGGCATCGGCATCGCGCCGACGCTGCTGACGATATTGCACAACGTCACGGGCGCGGACTTCTGACTCGACCACAACCATTTCATCGCCCGCCATCGGCGTGCCTTGCAGGCCGAGCACTTCGACCGGAACCGACGGTCCTGCCTCTTTAACCTGCTCGCCCTTGTCGTTGACCAGCGCGCGAACGCGGCCCCATTCGGACCCTGCGACAAAAATATCGCCAACGCGCAACGTGCCGCGTTGGATAAGGCAGGTTGCCACAGGACCGCGACCGCGATCCAGCCTGGCTTCGACAATAATGCCTTCTGCCGGGCGGTTCGGGTTGGACTTCAACTCCAGAATTTCGGCCTGAAGCAGAATGGCTTCTTCGAGCTTATCGAGATTGGTGCGAGCTTTCGCCGACACTTCAATCGCAATCACGTCGCCGCCCAAGGCTTCCACGACCAGTTCATGCGCCAACAACTCGTTATGCACCTTCGCCACATTGGCGGAGGGCTTATCAATCTTGTTGATCGCCACCACGATGGGCACCCCCGCCGCTTTGGCGTGGCGAATGGCCTCGACAGTTTGCGGCATGATGCCATCGTCCGCCGCCACCACTAGCACGACGATATCGGTGACATTCGCCCCGCGTGCGCGCATTTCGGTAAAGGCTTCGTGGCCCGGCGTATCAATGAAGGTGATTTGCGCGCCGGACGCGAGTTTCACTTGATACGCGCCGATATGCTGAGTGATCCCCCCAGCTTCGCGGCCCGCGACATCGGTAAAGCGCAAGGCATCGAGTAACGAGGTTTTGCCGTGATCGACGTGGCCCATGACGGTAACGACCGGAGCACGATCCAACAGTTCTTCGTTGCGATCCGCCTCACCATGCAACCCGATTTCAACGTCGCTGTCCGAAGCACGCTTCGGCGTGTGGCCGAATTCCTGCACGATCAGTTCTGCCGTATCGCTATCGATCGTCTGGTTGATCGTCGCCATCACGCCCATCCGCATCAGGGCCTTGATCACCTCGCCGCCGCGTTCGGCCATGCGAGAGGCAAGTTCCTGAACCGTAATCGCATCCGGGATAATGACTTCCCGCAAGACCTTATCTTGCTGGCGTTGCAACATCCGCAGGCGCTCTTTTTCACGGGCGCGGCGCATAGAGGCCATCGAGCGCATACGGCTCTGGTCGCCTGAATCGAGGGCCTGATTAACCGTGATCTTGCCGCCTCGGCGGCGATCATCGGTTGTGGTTCGACGTGGCGGTGGGGGCGGTGGGCGCTTGGCCCCACCGGGAGCACCGCCGCCACCGCCGCCGCCACCCCGACGGGCGCGGCCTGCGGCATCTTCTTCTTCTTCAACGCGGCCTGTCGGCAGAACCGTTGGGACTGCCACGCGGTTTGAGGCGTTTTCACGCACAACACCGCCGGGAGCCGGATTGGCAGCCGCGCGTTTAGCGGCCTCTTCCTGTTCCACTTTGCGGCGCGCGTCTTGTTCGGCCTTAACGGCGGCTTCTTCGGCTTCGCGCTTTTTGCGGATTTCGTCTTCCGCTGCGCGAACAACGGCTTCTTCGGCTTCGCGAATCTTGCGGGCAGCGTCTTCTATGGCTTTACGAACGGCATCTTCCGCCGCGCGCTTGGCGTCTTCCTCAGCGCGCTTCTGTGCTTCTTGCAGCACGCGCACCCGTTGGGCGCGTTCTTCCTCCGTCAGCGTTCGCAGGGCTTGCGGACGCCGATTGCCGCCCGCCGCCTGATTATTATTGTTCCCACCAGGCCGCTGCTGGGGGGGCGGAGCCACGCGCGGCGGTTGGGTTACGACACGGCCACCGCGACCGCCCATGCGATCCGGCGCACTATCGGCACTCGGCGTCGGAGCGCGCGGCGCCTGCGCTACAGGCGCGGCCGCTGCAACCGGGGCCGGTGCGACAGGAGCCGCTGCGACCGGCGTGCGAGAGGCGGTGCCGAGCGGTACAGTCCCTGTTGCCGGACCCGCTTGCACGCGAACGGCCTGCACCGGAGCTACTGGTGCGGGACGGATTTGGGCTGGCACGACTGGCTCTGTAGGTGTTTCGACCAGCGGGGCCACGGCAACGGGCGCGGGCGCTTCGATAACCGGTGCCAGGGGCGCCGATACGACGGGCGCGGGCGCCGGAGCCACCTCGACCGGGGTTGCGGGCGCGTCGGTTGCCGATGCGGGCGCTTCCACCACGGGGGCTGGGGCCGGAGCCTCGCTTACCGTTGGCGCTGCAACCGGCTTCAGCGGCGGGGGTGCGGGCGGCGTCGCCGATACGGCAGCGGCAGCAGGGTTGGCCGAAACAGCCCCCGCAGGAACGGCCCCCGCAAGCGCAAGCGCTTCTGCCGGGGCATCTGTGCTCACCCGCTTCTTCTTTACCTCAACCTGAACCGTCTTCGACCGACCGTGCGAAAAACTTTGGCGCACCTGTTGGGTCTCGACCGGCTTCTTGAGCTCGAGCTTACCCCTACTCAACGTCAGGGGTTTCTTACCGCTTTGCTCGTTCTCGTTCGTCATGCTCTTGCGACTTCCTGCTCAAACCCATCCGCGCGCAACTGAGAAAGCCGCGCAAATTCCTCATCCAGACGCTGGGCCAACCCGCCGGGGGCAATGGCCACATGCACCAGATGATCTCGTCCAAACGGGGCTGCTAAACTAGCCGCGTTAAGAAGAGACCATTCCCGTCCCGGATTCTCGGGCCGGGATGCCTGCCCTGGCTGCGCGCGTAAGGCGGCAAACAGGGAAGAGAGTTTTGACCGCCCACCGGCAGCCCCATCACACGCCTGGATCAGCAATGCTGCGCGATTAGCCCGGACCCAGGCTTCCGCCTGATCGTACCCAATCACCGCTTGCCCCGCTCGGCGCGCAAGACCCAATAAACTACCGCACCGGGCGGCAATCAAGTGAGCCAAGCGGTCGGCCCAATCGTCCGGCACCTGTACCGGGCGTTTAGCCGCCTTAGAAAACGCGCGCTTCTTCAGCGCCTGTCCTATCGCTTCCCGCGTGGGGGTTATATACAGCCCCCGCCCCGGAAGTTTACCCTCAAGATCGGGTGCCAACACCCCATCGGGTGCCACCACACACCGCACCAACTCGGCTTTAGGCCGCAGGGCGAAAGTGGCGACACAGCGCCGCGTTGGGCCGTTCTCCGGGAAATTCTCTTCCGCATACGCCGGATCGGCAGTATCGGGATCGAAAGTCTCCGGCAGTGTCGGCTCCAAGGACTGCACCCGGCTTAAGCCCCCGCCTCTTCGTCGGTGAACCAATGGGCGCGTGCGGCCATGATGATGTCATTGGCCTGCGCTTCATCGAGGCCCGAGTCGGCCCCGGCGAGTTCCAACAGTTCGTCCGACGCAAGATCGCCCACGTCATCTAGGGTTTTGAGGCCCTTGTCACCCAGTTTCACCAACAAAGCTGGCGTGATACCCGGCAGGGCCGCCACGTCATCGGCCACACCGAGAGCTTTGCGCTGCGCTTCAAAGGCAACATCGCGCTGCTCCATATAGGCGGCCGCGCGGGCTTGCAGCTCGGCGGCAATATCGTCGTCAAAGCCTTCGATGGACGCGAGTTCTTCGGTGGCAACGCCCGTGATTTCCTCAAGCGTGCTAAAGCCTTCCGAGACAAGCAGATGGGCGATAAGCTCGTCCACATCCAGGGCTTCGATGAAAAGCTGCGAGCGGGCGCGAACATCTTCCTGACGGCGCTCCGAATCTTGCTTTTCAGTCATAATATCAATGTCCCAGCCGGTAAGCTGAGAGGCCAAACGCACGTTCTGCCCGCGCCGACCGATGGCCAGCGACAGTTGATCGTCGGGCACGATTACGTCGATCCGATGGGCTTCTTCATCCAGCACAACCTTGGCGACTTCTGCCGGAGCCAGCGCATTGACAACAAAGGTGGCCGGATCGGGCGACCAGGGGATGATGTCGATCTTTTCACCCTGAAGCTCGCCGACAACCGCTTGAACGCGGCTACCGCGCATCCCAACGCACGCACCAACGGGGTCGATGCTGCTGTCGTTGGAATGCACACCAATCTTGGCGCGGCTACCCGGATCGCGCGCCACCGCACGGATTTCGATAATACCGTCGTACACTTCCGGCACTTCTTGGCTGAAGAGTTTGGCCATGAACTGCGGATGCGTGCGAGACAGAAAAATCTGCGGGCCGCGCTGTTCGCGGCGCACGTCATAGATATAAGCGCGTACGCGGTCGCCGGGGCGGAAGGTTTCGCGCGGCAACAACTCGTCGCGGCGCAGAACCGATTCAGCGCGCCCTAAATCAATCGTGACATTGCCAAACTCGACGCGCTTGACGACGCCATTGATGATTTCGCCAACCCGGTCCTTGAACTCGGCGAACTGGCGGTCGCGCTCGGCGTCGCGAACGCGCTGGACGATAACCTGCTTGGCGGTTTGAGCCGCGATGCGACCGAACTCGATGGGTGGCAGCATTTCCGTCAGAAAGTCGCCAATGCCAGCATCTGGGTTGCGGTCTTGGGCTTCGATCAGGCTGATTTGCGTGGCTTCATTATCGACAAGCTCGACCACTTCGCGGAAACGGCGCAGGCGAATTTCGCCATTCGCGCGGTCAATTTCAGCGCGAATATCGTGCTCAACCCCATATTTCGAGCGTCCGGCCTTCTGAATGGCCTGTTCCATCGCCACCAGAACTTCTTCGCGGTCGATTCCCTTTTCACGGGCGACGGTATCGGCGACTTGCAGCAGTTCGATTCTGGTTAACACGGTCTTGGTTCCATTCGTCCGTCAATGTTGCGTCGCATCCTCTCGTGCCGGAGGTAGGGCCGAACCGGCAACGACGCTAGGTTAATTCTTCAGCGCGTCGGCGCTCGCCTTTATCAAATCATCCGTTAGGATTAGTTTGGCACGGGCGATGGCGTTAAAGGGAATTTGGAAATCGGTCTCGCCGTCCCGAAGGCGCACGATGCCGTTTTCGGCAATCCCCAACAACCGCCCCCGAAAGCGCTTGCGCCCTTCAATCAGCCGATCTGCATCTATCCGAACTTCAAACCCGGCAAAGCGCGTAAAATCGGTTTTGCGGGTTAAGGGCCGGTCGATACCGGGGGAGCTGACTTCTAGGTGATAGGCTTCGGAGATTGGATCTTCCACATCGAGAATGGCGGAGGCCGCACGGCTAATGTCGCCGCAATCGTCGACAGACATGGGAACGCCGTCCTGGCGTTCAGCCATAATCTGAAGCAACGGGCGCTGCCCCCCCGCATATTGCACCCGAACCAGCGCGTAGCCCATAGCATCGATCGCGGGTTCAATCAGCGCTTCGATTTTGCTTGCTACGCCCGCTTGTACCGGGCCGATTTCGTCTTCGTCGTTCATACTCAACCGTTTGTTTTGCCCCGTCGCCCCAAAACAAAAAAGTGGGCCAAGAGGCCCACCCTTTTTGCGGCGGCTCGGCTTTACAACCGAACCGCTATGGGAGTGGCGGAATATTACGCTTTTGCGCTCCCGCCGCAAGACCTAAATCGTCTCGCACCGCTGAAACCTTAAGAAGCTAGGCTGGATTCCCTTCGCGCGCGCCTTTTCTTCATAGCGTGTTGCCGGCCAGTCACGGGGGCGTTCGCGCCAATCGCTTGGCCCTTCGGCAAGCCATGCAAAAGCCGGATGGGGGGTTGTCTCTGCGAGCATCCACGCGACGTAATCTTGATCGTCGCTGGCCATCCGCAACTCCGCACCGGGGCGCAGCAGGCGGGCGAGGCTGTCGAGATTTTCTTTCTGAACAAACCGGCGGCTATTGTGCCGCTTTTTCGGCCAGGGGTCGGGGAACAGAATGAAGGCGCGGCCAAGGCAGCCTTCGGGCAGCGCATCCATCAGTGGGCGGGCATCGTCGGGCCACACGCGCACATTCGTTACCTGCTCCCGGTGAATATGCCCCAAGCCTGACACAACGCCGTTCAAGAACGGCTCCGCCCCTATCAGCCCAACATCCGGGTTCTGGTCGGCCTGCCACACCAGATGCTCGCCGCCACCGAAGCCGATTTCCAACCAAAAATCACGCTTCGGTGTGTCGAACAGGCTGGCAGGATCGAGGCGTGCGCCCGGCGTTATCGCGGGCACGCGCACCTTTGGCAGCACGTCGGTCAGAAGTTCTTTCTGACTGTCGCGCAGCTTACGCCCGAACCGCCGCCCATAGACGCGGCGCTTGACCTCGCCGGTCATTTACGCGCCGAACGTCGATTTCAGCGCCGGGACCAGATCGGTCTTTTCCCAGGAGAAACCGCCATCCGCTTCCGGCTCGCGCCCGAAGTGGCCGTAAGCCGCCGTGCGGGCGTAGATCGGGCGATTGAGGCCCAGATGCTCGCGAATGCCGCGCGGGCTAAGGTTCATCAACTCTTGCAGCACGTTGACCAAGCGGGCTTCATCGACTTGGCCTGTGCCATCGGTATTCACATAAACCGACAGTGGGTGCGACACGCCAATAGCGTAGGAAAGCTGAATAGTGCAGCGGTCAGCCAAACCCGCCGCCACAACATTCTTCGCAAGATAGCGTGCGGCATAGGCCGCCGAACGGTCCACCTTCGTGGGGTCTTTCCCGGAGAACGCACCGCCACCGTGGGGGGCCGCGCCGCCGTAAGTATCGACGATGATCTTGCGGCCCGTAAGACCGCAGTCGCCATCCGGCCCACCGATCACGAAACGCCCCGTGGGGTTTACGTAGAAATGCGGCTCGTCGCACATCCAACCTGGCGGAAGAATCTTCTCGACGTAAGGGCGCACAATTTCGCGCACTTCCGCTTGGTTGACGCCTTCGGAATGCTGGGTTGACACGACGACCGAGGTTGCCGCGACCGGCTTGCCATCGACATACCGCAGTGTAACCTGGCTTTTGGCATCTGGCCCCAGGTGGTGCGTTGCGCCGCTGTGGCGGGCTTCCGCCAGACCCTTCAGGATTGCGTGCGAATAAAACAGCGGAGCGGGCATCAGGGCCGGGGTTTCCGTGCAAGCAAAGCCGAACATAATGCCTTGATCGCCCGCGCCTTCATCCTTATTGCCCGCCGCATCGACGCCAACCGCAATATCTTCGGACTGGGCGTGGATGAGCACTTCAACCTTGGCGGTTTGCCAGTGGAAGCCCTTTTGAGCATAACCAATTTTATGAATAGCGTCGCGGGCTGCGTCTTCCATCGCCTTCGGCGAAATGCTATCCGGCCCCCGTACTTCACCCGCAAGGGTGACGTGATTGGTCGTTGCCAAGGTCTCCACCGCAACCCGCGCATAGGGGTCGGCGGCGAGGAATAGATCGACAATCGTATCGGAGATGCGGTCGCAGACCTTATCTGGATGACCTTCGGAAACGGATTCGCTGGTGAACAGATAATCAGACGGACGGGCCACCGGATTCCCCTTTAAACTGCCGTGAATTAAACCAGAACTGCGCGTTCTGTCGGTCTTTTTGTCTTGTCCCGCGCGGAGCGTCAAGCCCCGTTTGCCATGATCGCACACTAAAAGGGCGCCACCGCATCAGCGGAAGCGCCCTTGTGCGAGATGGGTAGAAAGCCCGATTACGAGGCTTCGGTGAGCGTGCGCGAGAGGGATTTGGTGAGTTCCAGGATGCTTTTGCGGATTTTCTCGTCCTTAATCCGGTCGAACGCGCGGGCCAACTCCAAAATTTCGCGCTTGGAGAGATCCTTGCTGTCGAAATCCGGCGTGGCTTCCGACATGCCGGGCACGCGGCCCCCGCTGGTTTCGGCGTTCATATCGTCGAAGAAAAACGAGACCGGCACGTCCAGCACGCGGGAGAGTTCAAACAAGCGGCTGGCCCCAATGCGGTTTGCACCGCGCTCGTACTTCTGCACTTGCTGGAACGTGAGGCCAATGGCATCGCCCAGCTTTTCCTGGCTCATGCCAAGCAGCGTGCGGCGCAGGCGCACTCGGCTGCCAACATGAATATCAATGGGGTTCGGTTTGCCATCCGGCGAACCACGGCTACCCCGGCGACGCTTCACAACGATGGTGGTCATGATCTTCATTCCTTTTTTACGACGGCACTCAGTTGATTTAGGAGTATCGCCTACAATCGTAGGCGTCAACCCTACGCTGTAGTGGTTAATAAATTACTATAGAACTGGGCGTAGGCGTAGAAGTGCCAATGAGAGCATCAGAAAAGTCACGGTTAACAGGGTAACGAGATCGCCCCACAGCGCATAAGGCGGCGGATTGAGCGGTAAGGGTAAAGGAACGGTTAAGGCCGCTTCCTCGTTTAGAGTTAGCGTGCTCCACACTCTTCCGTTTCCATCGACCAGGGCTGAGACCCCCGTATTAGCGACTCGGATAAGGGGAAGCCCCTCTTCGACCGCGCGTAAAATTGTCGCAGCCAAATGCTGATAGGGGCCTATGCTAACACCATACCATCCATCATTGGTAAGATTCAGCAGCCAAGCAGGCCGGTCGGCGCGATCAACCACGGCACCCGGAAAAATCACCTCATAGCAAATCAACGGGGCGACCGGCGGCAATCCCGGCAAGCGCAGCGTGCGCGGGCCGGGACCGGGGCTATAACTAGAGGCCCCTTGCGAGATGATCTGCAAGGGCAACAACCCTTTGAGCGGCACATATTCGCCGAACGGCACGAGGTGGAATTTATCGAAGGCCCCGCGCAGGCTGCCGTCGGTATCGAAGGCAACCATACCATTCCAGGCTTGGATCACTTGATTATCGGCATTTCGCAGGTAACGGTTAGTGCCGGTGATAATCACCCCCTCGGGCGGCGCAAGTTTCGCCATCGCAGCACGCCAGGGTTCAATGTCTTCAATTGGATAGCCGGTCGCGGCCTCGCCCCAAATAATCGCGGTTGGCGCCTCCCCCGGCGCGGGCGTGCTCAGAGCGAGATGTTTTTGGAAATTTGCCAGCAGATGCGTACGGTCCCACTTTAGGCTCTGTGGAATCGCGGGTTGAACTAAGCGCAAGGAGACCCCTTGGTGGACGGCATCGCGCCCCGGCGCAGTCTGAAGCCGCAGCATCCCGCCACCCCACAATAGCCCCAGTCCCAGCGCTGCAATCAAACCGCCGCGCGCCCATCCCAGGCTAAAGGCCGCGCCGATCAAAACCGTCAGCGCGCCAACGCCGTAAGGACCGAGATAGGCGACGGCCTGAAGCGGCGCAGGCGTATCGGTCCAGACAGTCGCGATCAAATTCCACGGAAACCCGGTTAGCACATGCGCCCGCGCCCATTCGGCCAGTAGCCACAGCGTGCCAAAACCGAGCCAACGTAGAGAGTTTCCGTCCGCTGGTAGGAAGCGCACTAAGGTCCAGGCTACGGCCCCTGTATAAAGGGCCAGCACAATCGGCAGACCGACGAGGGCGAAGGGGACCATCCACAAAAAATCGGCGGGCGGCACCAGCAGGGCATTGGAAATCCAATAAAGCCCCGTAACGAAATGCCCGAAGCCGAAACACCAACCCAGCCACAGCGCTTGCCGGGGTCGTTCGGCCCCGTTCAACAGCCAGAGAAAACCGCTAAAGGCTGGAAAGATCAGCGGCCAGAGAGAGAAAGGCGGCAAGGCACCTGTTGCGAGAACCCCGCAGAGCAGCGCAAGCCCCGTGCGTCGCCAATCGGCCCCCCGTTCCCGTCTCCGGCGCGACCGGCTCATGCCTCGGGAACTGCCGGCAGCCTTGGCGGATTCCGCAGCCGCACGAGCGCCACCCGCCGAGGATCGGCTTCCAGCACTTCAAACTCAAACCCCGATGGATGGATCACCAACGTCCCCACTGACGGCATCCGCCCGGCCAAGGTTGCGACCAAGCCGCCGAGTGTGTCGATTTCGGCGCGTTCATCTTCGCTTAGGAATGGCCCGAAGCGCTCTTCAAGATCGGCCAAGGGCGTGCGCGCATCGAAGCGGATCGAGCCGTCATCCTCCGCTGCCTGGGCCGGGGCTTCCTCGTCGTCGTGTTCGTCTTCGATTTCGCCGACGATCTCTTCGACCAAATCTTCGATGGTCAAAAGCCCATCAATGCCACCGTATTCATCGACAACCACGGCCATATGCGTACGCGCGGTTCGCATCCGCACCAGCGCGTCGAGCGCAGGCATGGAAGGGGCAACGAAGAGCACAGGGCGTAGCAGGTCTTCTGCGTGCGGCAGCCCTTTCGTCTTATCGCGGCTGGCGGCAAACACGTCCTTCACATGCAACATCCCGATCACATCGTCGAGATTATTGCGATAGACCGGCACGCGGGAATGGGCCGCCTCGACCATGTAATCGAGAATCTCTTCAAACGGTTTGGCGCAATCCACGGCCACCATATCGGCGCGCGGCACCATAATGTCGCCGACGGTAACATCGCGCAGCCCTAAAATGTTCCGCAGCATTACGCGCTCATCGGGGGCCATCGCGTCGGCGGCGACCGCCTGTTCTTCGATCAACTCTTCCAGCGTTTCCCGCACGGAAGGGTCGCCGCGCAGGCCCAGCAAGAGGCGCAGGCGCGAAATCAGCCGCCCAGGCCGCAGACCGCCGGAAGGTTCAGCAAGCACAGGAGCCGGAGAGACGTTTAGTCGCTCCAGCCCCGGACTAGACGGGCTAGACGGGCTTTCGCTCATGGGAAGGCTCACTCTCCTCAAGACGGTAGGAATAGGGGTTAGCAATACCGAGATTGGCCAGCAGCCGGGTTTCAAGCGCTTCCATCACCTCGGCGTCGGCGTCGCTCTCGTGGTCGTGTCCCAGCAGATGCAATGTGCCGTGCAGGATAAGATGCAACAAATGCGCGCGCGGGTCTTTGCCCTGTTCCGCCGCCTCGTCGCGAATCGTCTCCAGCGCCAAAGCAATATCGCCAATATGGGCGGGCGGCACATCCGCGCTATCGGCCAGCGCCGCAATATCCTCCTCTTCCAACTCCAGCCAATCGCCGGGGAAGGAGAGGACGTTAGTCGGCTTATCCTGGTCGCGCCACTCGCGGTTCAGCTTCCGTACCGCTGCGTTGTCGGTGAACAGCAGCGCCAGGGTTAGGCGGCCCTCGGGGGCGGCACGGCCAAGAAACGCCGTAAACGCCGGATCGGTCGCCAGCGCGCGCCGCACGGTTTTATCGGCAAGATCGTCGATCTGCTCATCGCTGATCCCGCCGAGCAGGGCGGACCAATCGCCCGCCTCAATAACCGCATCAATCGCAATCATCGACCTACCCCGGCATCGGAGGGGGAGAGCAGACGGCGGTCTTTTTCGTTATAGGCGCGGACGATTTTCGTGACCATCGGGTGCCGAACGATGTCGTTTTCGGTAAAGCGGACGAAGCCGATACCGGGGACGCCTTCCAAAGTTTCCAGCGCATCACGCAGGCCGGAGCGGGTGCCCGGCGGCAAATCAACCTGCGACAGATCGCCGGTAATGCACATGCGGCTGCCCTCGCCCATGCGCGTTAGGAACATCTTCATCTGCGTCGCGGTCGTATTCTGTGCTTCATCGAGAATGATGAAGGAGTTGGCCAGTGTGCGCCCCCGCATGAACGCCAGCGGAGCCACTTCGATTTCGCCCGACTCGAGCCGCTTCACCACTTGGTCGCCCGGCATCATATCGTGCAGCGCGTCGTAGAGGGGGCGCAGGTACGGATCGACCTTTTCCTTCATGTCGCCGGGCAGAAAGCCCAAACGCTCGCCCGCTTCCACCGCTGGGCGGGAGAGCACGAGGCGCGAGACGCGGCCTTCCAACAGCAGGCCAACGGCCATAGCGACGGCGAGATAGGTTTTGCCCGTCCCCGCTGGGCCAAGACCGAAAACCACTTCGTTATCTTGCAACGACTGCAAATAAACCGTTTGCCCCGGTGAGCGCGGCTCGATAATTCGGCGGCGGGTGCGAATGGCTTTATCGGGCAGGGGTGCCCCCGATTCCCGCGCGTGCTCCGCCATCCGAACGGCGGCATCTATCTCGCCCATGTCAATCGGCTTGCCTTTACGGGCGCGGGCATGGAGCGCGCCCAAGGCTTCGCGCGCGGTTTGGGCGGCAGCGCTAGGGCCGGTAATAGCAATCTGGTTCCCGCGCGGAATAATCGCCACCCCGAGCAACTGTTCGATCCTGGCAAGATTGCGGTCGTGCTCGCCATAAACAAGCTGCAACAGGCTATTATCGTCGAAAGAGACGTAGAGCGGATCGGTTGAGGGTTTATCGGCGTTTTTCAGCGGGCCATCACTCACGCAGTCATCCTCATCGCCGGAGAAGAAGCATCGGGGACCGGCGCGGCGATAAGACGGCCCGACAGACTGAAACTATGATCCTGCTCTATTGCAACTCGGTGGACGGTGCCGACTAAATCGCTCCCGCCCTGCACATGCACCGGCTGAAGATAGGGCGAACGCCCAACCATCTGGCCCGCGTGGCGACCAGCTTTCTCGAAGAGTACCGGCACGGTTTGCCCAACGAGGCTCCGGTTGAACGCCGTCAGTTGGTTGAGCAACAGCGCGTTCAATTCGGCCAGCCGCGCGTCTTTCACGTCTTCCGGCACTTGCCCCGCCATCGTCGCGGCAGGGGTGCCGGGGCGGCCTGAGTATTTGAAGGAGAAGGCTGCGGGGAAGGTGACATCCCGCACAAGCCGCATTGTCGCGGCAAAATCCGCATCGCTTTCGCCCGGAAAACCGATAATGAGATCCGTCGAGAGGCACAAATCCGGGCGCGCGGCGCGTAGCTTATCGACAAGCTGGCGGTAATGGTCGGCAGTATGCTGACGGTTCATCGCCGCCAGAATCGGATCAGACCCCGATTGCACCGGCAGATGCAGGAACGGCATGAGCTGCGGCAAATCACCATGAGCGGCAATCAGCGCATCATCCATATCGCGCGGGTGCGAGGTGGTGTAGCGAAGGCGCTCTAGCCCTGGAATCGCGGCCAAACGGTAGGCGAGTTGCGCCAGCGTCCAGGCGTCCCCGTCCGGCCCCTCGCCGTGATAGGCATTCACATTCTGTCCCAGCAATGTCAGTTCGCGCACACCCAAGGCCACCAACTGTTCGGCTTCGGTGACAATCTGCTGAACGGGCCGCGAATATTCAGCCCCGCGCGTGTAGGGGACGACGCAGAAGGTGCAAAACTTATCACAGCCCTCCTGGATCGACAGAAAGGCAGTGACGCCTTGCACGCCCGTTGGCGCGGGCAGAAAATCGAATTTGGCTTCCACGGGGAAATCGGTATCGAGCATCCCCATCCCGGCGATGCGGGCGGCGGGCTTGTTCGCGCCAATATCAGCCCGTAGCCGCTTTTGCGCGGCCCCCCGTTCGGCGCGGGCAACCATTTCTGGCAAACGGTGATAGGTTTGCGGACCCAGCACAATATCCACGTAAGGCGCGCGGGCTAGAATCTCCTCCCCCTCGGCCTGGGCTACGCAGCCGGCGACGGCGATAATATAATCGCCATTCTTCTGCTGCTTGATCTGCTTCAAACGCCCAAGTTCGGAGAACGTCTTCACCGAGGCGTTTTCGCGAATGTGGCAGGTGTTGACGATAACCATATCCGCCGCTTCCGGCGTATCGACAGCGGCATAGCCGAGCGGCCCCAGCACGTCGGCCATGCGGGCAGAATCGTACACGTTCATCTGGCACCCATAGGTGCGGATAAAAAGTTTCTTGGTCATCGGCTCCCTAGCCACCCTAGCAGACAATCATGATACGCGAGTGACAGACAGTTCCTAGCTTTTTTGCATCCTACCGAAACGCGAAACACCCCGACCCACAGGGGATCGAGGCGTTTTGAGGACGGGACAGGCCGCACAACCGCTAAATGATTCCTTCCAAAAGCCCTTTACGCTTGCGCTTCATCGAGGGGGTTTCACCCTCGGTTGCGGGTTTGCCCAGCGCCGCATTTTCCTTAAGGCGTTTTGATTCTTGAGCGGGATCGACCGTCACCCCCGGCTCTTCCGGCTTCCGCCAGAAGATGAGTTTATCCACGAAACTCCGCTCTTCCTGTGCCAGCTTGGTGGTTTCCCGCTCTACCGTCGTGCGAATATCCGGCTGGGCCAGAGGGGCGCCGGCTTTCTCGAGCAGGAAGGCTTCACCCGCCGTGCGCCCGGCCAAAAGCTGTGGCTGCGCCGTGGTTGGGCCGAACACGGCCACCTTCGCTTGATCGCGCGGCGTAAGCTCGTTAGGGCGCGCGGCCCCAGCAACGGGCGGACGCAGACCAAAATCGGGCGGCAGTTCGAGCGGCGCGCGCCCGACGACGCTAAACTCATCAGGCGGAGCCTTCGACAGCCCCAGCGACCGACGGGTATCGGAGCCGCAGGCGGCAAGACTCAAAGCGATCAAAGCCAAGGGGAGAAAACGGCGAACCACGGTCTGCGACCTTATGTTAAGAGAGATTCTATAGCATTACCATAATGGGCGACGAGGCATCCGACAAGCTAAAGCCCGAGGGCACTGTGCGAGCCGAGGCGCACGAGTTGCAGCGCCCTCTCGTCAATCTTGCGGTAGATCAGCACCAGATCAGGTCGGATATGATAGTCGCGATGGTCTTTCCATCTCCCGATCAAAGCATGGTCTCGGTATTTTTCAGCAAGAGGGCGATCTTGCGCTAAAATCGAGACAAGAGCCAGAAACTCATCCTTGATCACCAGCCGATAAAGACCTTTGGTTTCCCGCTTAAAGTCTCGCTTAAATTGGCTCGACTGCTTAATCGTCCGCGTCAATCACGGCCTGAAGGTCTTCCAGCGTTACAGTCTCCAGATTCCCCGCCCGCGCCTCTTCCATCGCCGCAATCGTCTCGGCGTTTGGGATCAACGGCTCGAAGGGTAGCGCTTTTTCCTGGGCGACGCGGATCAGCATCAGGCGCACTGCATCGGAAACGGTTAGGCCGATGGTCGCGAGCACGGCGGCGGCTTCCCTCTTGATGGCCGCATCGACGCGGGCTTGTACGAGAGCATTGGCAACCATAACGGATCTCCTGACAAAGCGCGCTCCTGGCAAAGCGTGCTCCTGGCAGCGCATGAATGACAATGTAATTCACGCGAAGCCCATTTACCAGCCCCATCTCGAGGCTCTCCTAATCTCAAGCACTGCCACCTTTTTGCAACGCCAAACACAAATGTTTATAAGGCAGGGCATGTCTGCGCGTGAAATCTCTTGAGCCTTCCTACAAGATGCGACTATACCCGCCCGCCATGACATCAATGATATCCCCGACGCAGCTGCCCACGGTCGCTTCGATCGAACAGCTTTCCGATGCCCTCGCCCGCTTGGGTGCTGTCTCGCGCGGTAACGAAAACCGCCGGGCCAATGCCGCTGGCTTGACCGCGCTGCAAGCGTCGATCCTGGCGCATCTTGCCGGATGCGAGAGCGCACCGACCATTAGCCGCCTTGCGGCGGAACTGGTCGTCACCCCGGCCACCGTGAGCGATGCTGTCGCCACGCTGGTCCGCAAAGGCTTCGTTGCCAAGCGGGCCGCCGATCAAGATCGGCGCGCGCTGGTGGTCTCGCTCACCGAAGCGGGTGAGAAGCTGGCCAACCGCGTCCGCTCCTGGCCGGACCCTTTGGCGAAAGCCATGGCCAAGCTGCCCGCGAGCGATGTTGCCGCGCTAGAGCGTGCGGTTGCGGGCTTGCTCGGCAAGTTGGCCGAAGCGGGGGAGCTTCCTTCGGCTCCGGCCCGCCCGGTCGATGCCGCCCGCTCCCAGGCTCCGGCCCAGCGCAACGCGGCTTAAGTCTGCTTTCCTAAAAATCTGAAGAGACTCTCTCAAAGGCGGCAGCAATGCCGCCTTTTTGTTGGCGTTAGCGCCCCGTGCCGATAGGATGCGCCCGCCTTTACCTCCCACTCTTCCGAGGATTCTATGGAAATCGGCCAGCGCCCCTGGGGCCAATACGAAGTTCTCTTGGATGAACCCACCTACAAGGTGAAGCGCATCACCGTATTGCCGGGCCAGCGCTTGTCGTTGCAGATGCACCATCGCCGGGCCGAACATTGGACAATCGTTGTCGGGGAGGCCGATGTGACGGTGGGGGAAGAAACCTTCCGCCTCAGCCCCGGCGAGCATGTGTATATTCCGCTCGAAGCCAAGCACCGCGTGGCCAATCCGGGGGCCGAGCCGTTGGTATTCATCGAAGTGCAAAGCGGCACCTACACTGGCGAAGACGATATCGTCCGCTTCAGCGACGATTACGGTCGCAGCGGGACTTAAGGATTAGCGTTTGTTATGGATACGCCCGTTCCTATTGCCGAAAGCCCCAGCATGAGCGCCTATCCGAACCGCGCCGACAGCAACAAGGTTGGTGCCTATATCCTTACGCTTCAGTGTAAAGATGCTATCGGTATCGTCGCCGCCGTGAGCAATTTTCTGGCGCTCGCCGGGTTCAATATCCGCCGCTCCTACCAGTTTGAAGATGAGGCGACGGGCCAGTTCTTTATGCGGACCACGGTTGATCCTGTTGGCAAGGGCCTGACAAAAGCCGAGCTTGAAGCGGGCTTCCGGCCCACCGCCGAACGGTTTCAGATGACCTGGGAGCTACACGATCCCGCGCGCAAGTGCCGCGTGCTGCCGCTGGTCTCGCGCTTCGGCCACTGCCTGAACGATCTTCTCTATCGCTGGCGGTCAGACCTGCTGCCCATTGAAATCCCGGCGATTATCTCTAACCATACGGATTTCGAGGAACAAGCGCGCTGGCATGGGCTGCCCTATCACCATCTGCCCGTTGGCGCGAAGGGCGCGGCCCCGACGAAGGCCGAGCAGGAGGCCGAACTGCTACGCTTGATTGATGAGTATAAAATCGATCTCGTTGTGCTGGCGCGCTACATGCAAGTGCTCTCGCCTGACCTGTGCCGAGCGCTGGCAGGCCGCTGCATCAATATCCACCACTCGTTTCTGCCGAGCTTTAAGGGCGCAAAGCCTTATCAGCAGGCGTTTGATCGCGGCGTGAAGCTCATTGGCGCTACCGCCCATTACGTCACCCCCGATCTCGATGAAGGTCCGATTATCGAACAGGCGGTCGAGCGCGTCGATCATACGATTGCTAGCGACCAGATGGTCGCCATTGGCCGCGATATCGAATCAATGGTGCTGGCGCGGGCCGTGCAGTTCCATGCCGAACACCGCGTGCTAATCAACGACCATAAAACCGTCGTTTTCTGGTAGCAGCGTCCTCGGCTGAGTTGTAGTAGGAGAGAGATAGATGCAGCGGATTTTGGCAGCGATAACAGGGATTTGGCTCCTGATTGGAACAGGGGCCATCGCCGCCGACCCGCCGAAGGACACGGCCCCCGACCTGCCTGCTCTCATCGAGACTCTCAAAAACGATGCCTCGCGTGCGGCGCTTATCAAGCAACTTAGCCTGCTGGCGGATCAACAGAAGAAGGCTGCGCCGGAGGCATCGGTTGAAACCCTCAGCGGGCTGTTTGGGCGCGGGCTTACTCATCTGTCCGATGGGCTGGGCAAGCTCGGCGGCGCGGTGTCGGAAGCCGCAGGAACCCTGGCGGCGCTGCCCGATGACGTAATGGCCGAAAGCGCCGGGTGGCGCGACCCAGCCCGGCAACAGCGCTGGGCGGTTCTGGCCGGGAAAGTCACGCTGCTGCTGATGTGCGCCTTGGTCAGCGAATGGCTGCTGGCCCGCGCCCTGCGCCGCCCCCGCCAAAGCCTCGCCGACCGGCCTAGCGAAAACCGCGTGCAACGCTGGCTATTGCTGGGCGGGCGGTTTCTGCTCGATCTGCTGCCCGTGCTCACCTTTGCCGCCGCCGCGCAAATCACCCTGTCCCTCATCGCGCCGGATCGGCTGACGCGGCTGGTGTTGGTGCTGCTGATTAACGCCAATCTGATCGTGCGCGTGGTTTTGCTGCTAGGCCGCCTGATTCTCGCGCCCGAGCATCCTCGCTTCAGGTTGGTGACGCTGACCGACGAAACCGCCGCCTATGCTTACGTCTGGCTGCGGCGCATGGTGGCGCTCGCGGCTTATGGGTTGCTGGGGTTGGAGGCGCTGCGCCTGCTCTCGCTGCCCGATGCGCTCGCGGATCTCATCGGGCGTTTGATTGGCTTAACGCTCGCGGGTATGGCGATTCTGCTTATTCTTCAGAACACCGAAGCCGTGCGCCTGTGGTTACGCCGAGAGGGCAACGGCTCCCGCCTCTCGCGGCAAATGGGCGAGAGTTTTACCGCCCTGCGCCATCGCCTCTCCGATGTCTGGCACGTGCTGGCCATTGTCTATGTAGTCGCCGCCTACACAGTGTGGACGTTGGAGATTCCGGGCGGCTTTCTGTTTTTGCTGCGCGCCACCGGCTTGTCGCTGGTGCTGTTGCTGGCAAGCCGTTGGATTAAGCAGGGTTTGCGCCATCTGGTTACGCTCGGCTTTACCATCAACCCAGACCTTTCGGCGCGCTTCCCTGGCCTGGAAGCCCGCGCCAACCGCTATTTGCCCGTGCTTCAGAGTATGCTCAGTATTGGCTTGAACCTGCTGATGATTGTGTTGCTGCTGCAAATTTGGGGGCTGGATAGCCTTGGTTGGTTGATGGAAGGCAGCGGGCGCAAGCTGCTCTCCAGCCTCACCATTGTGCTGATCGTGCTGCTCGTTGCCGTGGTCGTGTGGGAAATCCTCTCCTCCTGGATCGAGCGGTTGTTGCAAGAAACCGAGCAAGACGGCCTGCGCCGCACCCCGTCCGCCCGAATGCGAACACTGCTGCCGTTGCTGCGGAACGCCTTGCTGGTGGTATTGGTGATCATGGTTACGCTGATCGTGCTCTCGGAAATCGGCATCAATATCGCGCCGCTGCTGGCGGGGGCCGGGGTTGTTGGTCTGGCTATCGGTTTCGGCTCGCAAACCCTGGTGAAGGATCTCATCACGGGCCTGTTTATCCTCATCGAGGATTCGATTGCGGTGGGCGATGCGATTGAAGTTGCGGGTAAATCGGGTTCCGTCGAGGCCATTACCATTCGCACCATCCGGCTGCGCGATATACGCGGGGCGGTGCATACAATCCCCTTCAGCGCCGTCACCACGATCCAGAACATGACGAAGACGTTTAGCTTCGCGCTCGTCGATCTCAGCGTTGATTACACCACCGACCTTGATCTTGCGATCGCAACCTTAACCAACACCGATACAGACCTGCGCTTGAACCCCGAGTATGCGGGGGCCGTGCTGGAGCGTTTGGAAATTCTGGGGCTTGATCGGTTTGAGGATAGCGCGATGATTTTGCGTGTTCGCATCAAAACCCTTCCCGGAATGCAGTGGGCGGTGGCGCGAACGCTGAACCGGGCGATTAAGGAAGCGTTCGATAAGGCCGGGATCTCCATTCCCTTCCCGCAGCAAGTTGTTCACCATACAGGCACACCTCTCCCGTTAGCGCCCTTGGTCGCTGCGGCGGATTGATGGGGGCGTTTTGATGCAGAATACTCTCGCCCGCTTTCTTGAAACCTATGGGCGCGTCCCCGTGCTCATTGTCTTGCTGCTTGGCATCGCCTCCGGCTTGCCGCTGGCGCTGACCTTCTCCACCCTCTCGATATGGCTAACGGAGGCGGGCGTGAGCCGAACCCAGATTGGCCTGTTCGCATTGGCGGGTACGCCCTATATCTGGAAATTCGCCTGGGCACCGATTATGGACGCAGTGCCGCCGCCGCTACTGGCAGAGCTTGGGCGGCGGCGCGGTTGGATGATTCTCACGCAAATCGGCCTGATTTTCGCCATTCTCGGGGCCGCTGTGACTGACCCCGCGCAAGCGCCAGGGCAAATCGCGCTGTTTGCCGTGCTCATCGCTTTTTTCTCGGCCAGCCAAGATATTGTGATCGACGCCTACCGCATCGAAAGCCTCAGCCCGCAGCAGCAGGGGGCGGGCAGTGCCATGTCGGTCTATGGCTACCGCCTGGGCATGTTGATCTCTGGCGCGGGGGCCTTGTTTCTGGCCGAAGCCTTCTCGTGGACCATCGTTTACGCGGTTATGGCCGCCATCGTCGGCATTGCCATCGCGCTGGTGTTGCTGATCCCCGAACCGCCCGCGCCGGAAAAACCCCTCGTTTTGCCAGGGGCTAATGCCCAAACCTGGATGCGGGCCACCCTGCTGGAGCCGTTCGCCAGCTTTATGCGCGCCCAACCGCAGTGGCTGCTGATTCTGGCCTTCGTCGTGCTCTATAAGCTGGGCGATGCGGTGGCGGGGGTGATGACTAACCCCTTTTACCTCGCGCTTGGGTTCTCGAAGAGTGATATTGCCGCCGTCGGCAAGGTTTGGAGCCTCGTTGCCACCTTGATCGGGGTGTTCATCGGTGGCTGGCTCGTGGGGCAGGCTGGGCAGTTGCGGGCGCTGATGATTTGCGGAATTTTACAGGCGCTCTCCAACCTTGTGTTCATCTGGCAGGCGCAGATGGGGGCGGATTTGGTGGCGCTGTCGGTCACGGTCTTCGTCGAGAATGCCACCGGCGGCATGGGCACTGCCGCCTTCGTCGCCTATCTCTCCGGTCTCTCGCAGCGCCACTATAGCGCGACCCATTACGCGCTGCTCTCGGCCTTTGCCGCCAGCGCCCGCACGTTCCTCGCGTCAGGCGGCGGGTGGCTGTCGGAGCAGATGAGTTGGGAGTGGTTCTTTGGGATTACCGCGCTCACGGCCCTTCCAGGGCTGATCTTGCTGATGTTTTTGCGCGATCAGCCCAATAATCCCGATAGCGCCTGAAGCACCACCTGCGGCGGAATTTTATCCATCGTCTCGCCGCCAAAATCCTGCGCGCAGATCACCAACCCTTCCACCGCCATTGGCGCGAATTTGCGCGGATCTGTCGGGCCGAACAGCGAGACCAGCGGAATCCCGGCGGCGGCCAACAGATGCCCGCCGCCACAGTCGTTCGACAGGCCAACCTCGCAAAAGCTCGCCGCCGCAATCGTGAGGTCCGCCCGGTACTTCAGCGGGCGCGCGGTGCTGTGCTGAAGCGGGAACAGACTGCCCGGCACATTGGCGGCAATGTCATCAACCCACGCCGCTTCTTCCGGCCCTAAGAACCAGACCGGCACATAATTATTTGCCGTGAGGCTACGGGCGACAGTGACATAATTCTGCAACGGCCAGATCTTCTGCTTCCCCCCCGCCCCCGGCGCGAAGGCGACATAGCGGTAGCCCTGGGGCAGCAACCTTCCGGCCAAAGCGGCAATCTCTGGGGTCAGGGGTAGCGGTGCCAGCGGATCGGGCGGCTCGGCAATGGCGAGATGGAGGAGATCGAGCAAGCGCCCGCACATCGCATCGGGGCGCGTGTACCCCTTGCCGGGCTTCAGCGTCGAGAGGCTGAAATCTGCCGCGCCGGAAATGAAACAGCGGGTCTTGATGCGTTTCAGCACCAGCGTTGTCAGCATCCGCGACTGCGTGTCGATGACCAAATCGAAGCTCTGGTCTTTCAGGGGGCGCCCCAGAACTTCCATCCAGTGCGAACCGATCTCGGCATTATCAATGACTTCGGTTATCAGCCCCTGCACGAGCGGCGCGAGCGACGTTTTATAAGCGCTTGGGCCTTTCCCGGCGAGCCAGACGATCTCCCCCTCTGGGAACGCTGCCCGCAGCGCGCGGACGAAGGGTAGCTTCATTAGCCCATCGCCCATCAAATCGAGACCGACATACACCAGCACCCGCGCATCGACGGGCGGGCGAGGGCGGGGGTCTTGTTCCAGCAGGGCGGCCTGCGGCGAGGTGAAGGGCGACATGGTTTTTGATCTGAAACCTAAAGGGACTAAGCTGCGTTACCGCCCTGTGCTGATGCCGGACGAGACATGAGCCTGCCTAGCACGCGGCAGACAGATGAAAGAACCTTATAGCCATGACCGTTCGTAATCTCGACGCTCTTTTCAAACCGAAAGCGATTGCGCTGATTGGCGCGAGCCGGCACGAACGCTCCGTAGGGGCCGTGCTGGCGCGAAACCTGTTCCGCGCGGGCTTCCAAGGGCCGATTTTGCCCGTGCATCCGAGGAATTTGTCGGTGGAAGGCGTGCTCGCTTATGCCGATATCGACGCGCTGCCGATTGTGCCCGACCTTGCCATTATCGCAACCCCGCCCGCGACCGTGCCGGACCTGATCCGCCGCTTGGGCGAACGCGGCTGCCGGGGCGCGGTGGTCATCACGGCCGGGTTTGGCGAGGGCGCGGACGATGCGGGGATGGCCCTGCGGCAAGCGATGCTGAAGGCGGCCCGCCCGCATTTGCTGCGGATCATCGGCCCCAACTGCCTCGGCATTCTCGTGCCAGGATCGGGGGTAAACGCCTCTTTTTCTCACGTCGCGGCCTTGCCCGGCGATATTGCCTGCGTGACGCAATCGGGCGCGGTGGCAACGGCCCTGCTGGATTGGGCGACGGCGCGGGGTATCGGCTTTTCCCATGTGGTCTCGCTCGGCGATAGCAGCGACGTGGATTTCGGCGACATGCTGGACTATTTGGCGCTCGACCCCGGCACCAAATCGGTACTGCTCTATATTGAGGGCGTAACCCACGCGCGCAAGTTCATGTCTGCCGCCCGCGCTTTATCGCGGTTGAAGCCAGTGGTGGTAATCAAAGCCGGACGACACCAAGCGGCAGCCGCAGCCGCCAGCTCTCACACGGGGGCGATGGCCGGGTCCGATGCGGTTTATGATGCCGCCTTTCGGCGTGCCGGTATGCTGCGCGTGACCGATTTGGGCGATCTTTTTGCCGCTGTTGAAACCCTAGCTCGCCTGCCCGTGCTGAGGGGGGAGCGGGTTGCCATTATCACCAACGGCGGCGGTATGGGCGTGCTCGCAACCGATGCGCTGCTGGACGAAGGCGGGGTTCTGGCAACTCTTGCGCCGGAAACCCTGACCCAGCTTGATGCGGCGCTCCCTCATACTTGGTCGCGCGCTAACCCGGTCGATATAATCGGCGATGCCCCCGGCGCGCGCTATTGTGCCGCCCTTGACGGCGTGTTGGCCGATCCAGGTGTGGATGCCGTTCTGCTGCTGAACGCCCCCACCGCCGTCGCCTCCTCGGTTGAAGCGGCGGAGGCCGTGATTGGGCATCTGAAGCCGGGCGATAAGCCGGTTCTAACCTCCTGGATGGGCGAGTTGGACGCGCGGGACGCCCGCAACCGTTTCCGCACTGCCGATCTGCCGAGCTTCTCCACGCCCACCGACGCCGTGAAGGGCTTGATGCACTTGGTGCGCTATCGGCGCAATCAGGCCCAGCTTCAGCAGCTTCCCCCCGTCATGCCCGACGCTGGTCCCGATTCTGGAACACCCGACCGCGCGGCGGTAAGCGCTATTCTGGCAACAGTGCGCGCCGAGGGCCGGGAGTGGCTCGACGAGGCTGAAACCAAGCGCGTGCTCGCCGCCTATGGCGTTCCCGTGGTACGGACGGTGGCGGTCGAAACGCCAGAGGAAATTCTGGCAGCAGCAGCCGATCTTAGCCTGCCACTCGCCGTGAAAATTCGCTCTCCCGATATTACCCATAAGTCTGATATTGGCGGCGTTGCGCTCGATCTGCCCTCGGTCGAGTCCGCAAAAGAAGCCGCCGTGGCCATGCTGCGCCGCGTGCAGGCGGTAAAGCCCGAGGCCGTGATTGCGGGGTTCACGGTTCAAGAAATGATCCGCCGCCCCGGTGCCTTCGAGTTGATCGTTGGCATTGCGAGCGATCCCACCTTCGGACCCGTAGTGTTGTTCGGGCATGGTGGCGTTGCCGTGGAAGTACGCAACGATAAAGCCTTAGCCCTGCCGCCGCTCAACCTGCCGCTGGCCTACGAGTTGATCCAGCGCACGCGCATTGCCCGCCAACTCGCGGGTTTCCGCGCCCGCCCGCCCGCCAATCTGGAGGCGATTGCCAGCGCGCTTATTCAAGTGGCCCAGCTTGCCATTGATCATCCATCGTTGCGGGAACTCGACATCAATCCGTTGCTCGCCGATGAAACCGGGGTGGTGGCGCTGGATGCGCGCATTCGTGTACAAGACCCGGCCAACGCCGCGCCCGTGGCCGTACCGCCGTACCCCAACCAGCTTGAAACCGAAGCTGTCATTCGCGATGGCACGCGGATTTCCCTGCGCCCGATCCGCCCAGAAGACGCGCCGGATATCATCAGCATGATCGAGCAGGTAGCCCCGGAGGACGTGCGCCTGCGCTTCTTCTCCTCGCTGAAATCCATCCCCCGCCCGCTGCTCGCCCGGTTGACACAAATCGACTACGACCGTGAAATGGCCTTCGTCGCCCGCCCTATCGACGCCGATGGGGCGCTCGGCCCGATCTGGGGCACCGTGCGCCTGACCTGCGACGCCGATTTAACATTGGGCGAATACGCCATTCTCATCCGCTCCGACATCAAAGGCCGGGGCTTGGGATACACGCTGATGCGCCAGATCATCGGCTATGGGCAGGACCGCAAAGTCGGTAAAATCGTCGGCACGATCCTGCGCGAAAACGAGCCGATGCTGACAATGGCGCGGGAGTTAGGCTTTCGGCTGGCGGCAAGCGCGGAGGATACGGGCGTGATGGAGGCGGTGATGGATGTTGTAAGCAACTGATAAAAAAAGCCGGGACTGGTTTCCCAATCCCGGCTCATTAACTGTTACCTATTAAATACACACAGCCCGCAGCGGCGCAAAACCGTTAAAGTTCACTGCCGAATAGGAGGTAGTGTAGGCACCCGTCGCCAGGATATTCACCTTGTCGCCAACTTTGAGGCCCACAGGCAGGCGGTATTCGGTCTTTTCGTACAGAATATCGGCGCTATCGCACGTCGGCCCGGCCAGGATAACCGGCGCGGTTTCGTTGCCATCATGCGGAGTGGTGATATCGTACTTAATCGCTTCATCCATCGTTTCGGCGAGGCCGCCGAACTTACCGATGTCGAGATAGACCCAACGCTTGTCTTCGTCGTAATCCTTCTTCGAGATCAGCACCACTTCGGTCTGAATGATCCCGGCATCGCCGACCATGGAGCGGCCCGGCTCGATGATGATTTCCGGGATGGCATTGCCGAAATGCTTCCGCATCGCCTGCATCACGCCTTCGGCATAGGCTTCCACCGGGCGAATATTAGCGCGGTATTTTGCCGGGAAACCCCCACCGATGTTGACCATTTTGAGATCAATATTGGATTTGGCAATCGCCATGAACATGGCAGCGGCACGGCCAATTGCCACGTCCCACTGGCTGATGTCGGTCTGCTGCGAGCCGACGTGGAAGGAGATGCCATAAGGCTCCAGCCCCATGTCGCGCGCCCGCACCAGCAGGTCAGCGGCCATTTCCGGCGCGCAGCCGAACTTGCGCGACAGCGGCCATTCGGCCCCACTGCACTCCATAAGGATACGGCAGAAGACTTTCGCGCCGGGGGCCGATTGAGCCAGTTTTTCAAGCTCGGCTTCCGAATCGAAGGCGAACAGGCGCACGCCTTTTTCGTAAGCGTAGGCAATATCGCGCTGCTTCTTAATCGTGTTGCCGAAAGAAACATGGTCTGGGTTGGCCCCTTGGCCGAGGACCAGATCAATTTCGCCCCGGCTGGCCGTATCGAAGGAGGAGCCGAGACTGTTCAGCATTGTTATGACCGCAGGCTCTGGGTTGGCCTTCACAGCATAAAAGATACGCGCCAGCGGCAGCAGGCGGTTCATCGTGCGGTAATTCTCGGCGATCACGTCCAGATCGACCACGAGACACGGGGTTTCCGGCTGGTTTTCAGCAAGATAGCGTTCGATCTTGGCAGTCATGGCGACAAACTCCACACGTAAGGCGAAGACAGGGCTTCGCGTGGCCCCGGTTTCAACCGAGGTCCAAGAAATAAGGGAAGCTGATGAGGTTGCCCTTAACGAAGGGCAGTCAAAACAGCGGTAGCGATGGAACGAGGGTAGGAAAAGGATCAGGGACTAGGCGTTTATAAGCCTTGTCCCCCACTTCTAGGGCCTAGGCTGAACGCAAGCCGCAAGCATCCTCGCCGCCGATTTTCGGGCGGTGAGCGTCTTACAAGAGATCAGGCGTAAACTAGTCATGGGCCACTATTCCCTTCGGCACCAGCAAGATTGCTAGAAGATCCAAAAGGACGCGGGTCCGTCGTTGCATAACCAACCCTGGGGTTACTTCCCAGTGGGCCATAGGCACGTGCGAGTGCGTCTGGGATTGCGTATGAGGCAAAATCCCTGCCCGCGCAAGTGAAATTTTTGCTGGGATTCCCGAGAGAAACGCAACGCTCTTATTCCTGCGGCACAGGGGACACAGTTCCTAAAAACTAGCACTCGCCGCAAATTGGCCAATAGACCCATTTTAACTTATTGATAATGCTAAAGCGGCTGGAGTTTCAAAATCCACGGTTTCGCTTGTTCTAAAGGCCGCCCCATGATTCGCCATATCGTTCTCATCCGCTTTCAACCCACGATGAGCGAGGCTGAGATTGCCGCCTTGTTTGCTAAGCTTGGGCAGATCAGCGCCCGCGTGCCTGGTATTCTCGGCATAACCGCCGGGCGCAGCGAAAGCCCCGAGAAAATCGAGCGCGGCTATCACCACGGATTCGTCGTCGATTTCGCCGATTGGGGCGCGCTCGCGGCCTATCAAACCCATCCCGATCACCAGCGCCTTGGGGCGAAACTCGTCGAACATGCCGTCGGCGGTCTCGATGGTATTCTCGTGTTCGATCTTCCCGTATCCCTCTGATTGCTTGAGAGAAGCCTTATGTCCACCCTAGTGCTGCCCGCCAGTGGCGGCGCGCTGACGCCCTTCACCCTCCCCCCCCGCGCCAGTCTCCGAAGCCTGTTCGATGTGGCGGTTGCGGCGGCGCAGCCTACTCAAGCGCTTGCGGCGGCGTTGCCGCTCCCCCCCAAAGGCCGCACACTTGTTGTCGGTGCGGGGAAGGCTGCGGCTGAAATGGCGTCGGCCTTGGAAGGCTTGTGGCCGGGGCCGCTCTCGGGCCTCGTCATCACCCGCTACGGTCATGGCGCGGCAACGCGGCAGATTGAGGTTCTTGAAGCCGCGCACCCGGTTCCTGATACTGCCGGGCAGGCTGCGACGCAGCGGTTGCTGGAGTGTGTGGCCACGGCAGGGCCGGACGATCTTATTCTGGCGCTGATTTCGGGCGGCGGGTCGGCCCTTCTCGCCCTTCCACCACCGGGGGTTCCGTTGGAGGATGTTCAGGCGCTCTATCGGGCTTTACTGGCATCGGGGGCGGATATTGCTCAGATGAACAGGGTTCGCAAGCATGTCTCGGGCATTCTTGGCGGGCGCTTGGCGGTCGCGGCCCCTCACACGCCGATGGTGAGCCTATTGATTTCCGATGTTCCGGGCGACGATCCGGGGGTTATCGCCTCCGGCCCCACCGTCCCCGATAGGTCGGATCGGGCTGAAGCTCAGGCAATTCTTGCGGCTTATGGAATTGATCCCGGCCCAGCGCTGCGGGCGTGGTTGGCCTCGCCCGCTGCCGATACGCCCGCGCCGGATCATCCGGCTTTTGCCAATAAGCGTGTTCAGGTCATCGCCAGCCCGCAACAAAGCCTTCGCGCGGCAGCGGCGCACGCCGAAGCGCTCGGCTTTTCAGTGCTCATGCTCGGCGATTCGATTGAGGGGGAGGCGCGCGAGGTTGCCAAAGTTCATGCTGGCATTGCCCGGTCCATCCGGCAGCATGGCATTCCGGTAAAACCCCCTTGCGTTCTGCTCTCCGGCGGCGAAACCACCGTAACCCTGCGCGCCAAGGGTGGGCGCGGCGGGCGGAATGCTGAATTTGCCCTCGGCCTCGCGCACGCCTTGAACGGTATGGACGGCGTTTATGCCCTTGCCGCCGATACCGATGGAATCGACGGTACGGAGGATAATGCCGGCGCCTTCGTTACCCCGGACACGCTGATCCGGGCTAAACGCTTGGCTTTTTCCGCACCAGAGTATCTTGCGCGCAACGACAGCCACCGCTTTTTTCAGGCGCTGGACGATCTTCTTATCACGGGGCCGACCCGCACGAATGTGAATGACTTTCGAGTGCTTTTGCTATTGTAAACAGGTTTTATCATGCGGGAGCCTTCGCGCGCCGGGCTATCAAGCCAAGCACGGGCAAGCCAAGCACGGGCAAAATTTTCACCGAGCGTTGCGCCTTGCGCGGCAGAGTCGCCCGGAGTTTCTGAGCAGAGCGTGAGGGATTATGCCCTAATCAGCCTTCCGTTTCGCGCACAACCGCTCTAGCCTGTTCGCTATGAAAATCCTTTCCAGGAGAAGCGCTGTGTCGGAGTGTCGGGCGGTGTATCAGGGCGATGAGGCGTTGGCGGGGCTTTTAGCACAGCAGGGCGGGCCGGACGTGGCGACAGTGAAGGCCCTGGTCGCGGGGCTGGCCAGTGCATCGGTGGATAGCTCTGATACAGACTGGCCGCGCCTTGTGATCGAGACTCCCTCTTCGGCGCTGGTGGCGCAGTTGACAGCATTGAGGGCGGAAACCCGCGCCAACCTGCCAAAAGCCATGCCGCTCGCCGAGCGTGTTCCGGCCTTACGCGCCTTAATGGCGCAAACGGGCATCGACGGGTTCCTGGTGCCGCGCGCCGACGAGCATCAAGGCGACTCGCTGGCACCCCATGCCGAACGCCTGCCGTGGCTTACGGGTTTCACTGGGTCCGCCGGGATTGCCGTCGTGCTGACGGATCGCGCCGCCCTGTTTGTCGATGGTCGTTATACCGAACAGGCGCGCGACCAAACCGATGGTGCCGTGTTCGAGCCGTGCCACCTAACGCAAACCCCGCCGAGCGCGTGGCTGCAAACAGCGGCCCAACCGGGCCAACGCATTGCCTTCGATCCGTGGCTGCACGCGCTAGAGATGATCGAAAAGCTCGCCGATAGCTTGGCGGAGGCGGGTATCACGTTGGTGCCGGTCGAGCCTAACCCCATTGATATGATCTGGGACGACGCGCAACCGCCGGTGCCGTTGGGGCCAGTGCGGGTTCACCCGGACGCGCGCGCGGGCCGGTCTTCTGCCGAAAAGCGCGGCGCGCTTGCCGCCGATTTGCAGAAGCAGACCGTCGCGGCGACAGTGATGACCACGCCGGAAAGCATTGCCTGGCTGCTGAACATTCGCGGCGCGGACGTGCCGAATAAGCCGGTAGCGCAGAGCTTTGCGCTGGCTCACGCCGATGGCACCGTCGATTGGTTCATAGATGCGCGCAAGCTGCTGCCAGGGGTAGCGGCGCATCTCGGGAATGCTGTGCGCGTGCGCGATCCATTGGAATTTGTCGAAGCCTTGCGCGGTTTCCACGGCCAGCGCGTGCTGCTCAATGCCGCCGCGTGCGCCTGGGGCATCGCCGAAACCCTGGCCAAGACAGGGGCAACCGTCGTGCGCGGGGCCGATCCTGTCGCCCTTCCCCGCGCCCGCAAAACCGATGCGGAGTTGAACGGCACGCGGGAAGCGCATTTGCGCGACGGGGCGGCAGTGATCCGCTTTCTCGCCTGGGTCAGTCGCGAGGCGCTCTCCGGCACCCTCACCGAAATCGCGGCTGCCGACCGGCTGGAAGCCTTCCGCCGCGACACAGGGGTGCTGCGGGGCCTCAGCTTTGGCTCCATCTCCGCCGCCGGGCCGAACGCCGCCCTGCCGCATTATCGCCCGACACCGGACGCGCAACGGACGCTGACACTAGGGGAAATCTATCTCATTGATAGCGGCGGTCAGTACGAAGACGGCACGACGGATATTACCCGCACGCTGGCTATCGGCACGCCCACGGCCCTCATGCGCCGCCACTATACCCTCGTGCTGAAGGGCCATATCGCTATCGCCACGCTACGGTTTCCAACGGGAACCACCGGCGGGCATATTGATGCGCTGGCGCGGCAGTTCCTGTGGGCCGATGGGTTGGATTACGATCACGGTACGGGCCACGGCGTCGGCTCCTATCTTTCGGTTCACGAAGGGCCGCAGAGCATCTCCAAAACCGGCACGGCAGCAGCGCTGATGCCGGGGATGATCCTCTCCAACGAACCCGGTTACTACAAGCCGGGGGCCTATGGCATTCGCTGCGAAAATCTGGTGATCGTCCGCACCCTCGATCTGCCAGGGGCCGAGCGTGCGATGATGGGGTTTGAAACCCTCACCTTCGCCCCCTGGGACCGCAGCTTGATCGAGACCGACCTGCTCACCCCAGCAGAACGCGCCTGGATCGACGGCTACCATGCCGAGGTTCGCGCCAAAATGGCCCCGCGCCTCGATGGCGATGCGGCGGTATGGTTGGAGGCGGCGACGGCGGCGTTGTTAGGGTGAGGGCAGGGGTTCTACCCCTGCACCCCGCTCAAGGGGCTACCGCCCCTTGAGAATCCGGAGGGACTATTCATCAAAGCGTGCCGACGCTCCGGTCAAACCAAGAAATTGAATGGGATTGCCAAGGGATAAATCCCTTGGCCGGGGTTCAGGGGCAGCGCCCCTGACATCCTTCCCGAAGGACATAAGAATGCTCGAATTTTTAACGCTGGACGGTCTCACGCCGACGGTTCTGCTGGTTTTGTTTTTCGTCGCCGTGCTCGCTGGGTTCGTCGATTCCATTGCGGGGGGCGGCGGGTTGCTGGTTATTCCGACACTGTTCGCCGTTGGGCTATCTCCGGCGCAGGTGTTTGGCACGTCGAAGCTGGGGGCCTGTTTTGGTAGTTTTTCGGCGAGCCTGACGTTCATCCGGCGCGGCGAAGTGCAGGTGCGGCCTATGTTGGGGATCATCGCCGCCACTTTTATCGGCTCCGTGCTAGGGGCGCTCACGCTGCAAGTGATCGACGCGGGGATTTTGCGCGATCTCATCCCGTTTCTGCTGATTACGATTGCGCTCTATATGCTGCTGGCCAAGAACGCCGGGGCGTTTGAAACCCATCGGCGGTTGGGGGAAGTCGCCTTTGCGCTGATTTTCGGGATTGGTCTCGGGTTTTACGATGGGTTCTTTGGCCCTGGCACGGGTTCTTTTTGGGCGCTCGCGTATGTTACCTTGGCGGGATATACGCTGCGGCGGGCGACAGGCCACGCCAAGATCGTGAATTTCACCAGCAATATCGCCGCCTTCCTTGTGCTGGCGGCAGGCGGGCATGTGTTGTGGGGCCTTGGGCTGGTGATGGCGGCGGGGCAGTTCATCGGCGCGCGGTTCGGGGCGACGCTCGTTCTGTCCAAAGGCGCGACGCTGGTGCGGCCCATGCTGGTGGTCATGTCGTTGGCGATCACGGCGCGGCTCTTGACGCAAGACCCGGAGCACCCCCTAAGCCGGGTGGGGATTGCGGTCTGGCGTGGATTATTCGGGTAAAGGGGGCCGCTTAAGCCCCCTTCCGCCCCTATTTAACTAAATCGACGACACACGCCGAAATCATATCGGCCCCTAAGCGGCGGGAGCGGGCAGGCGACCAACCGTAGAGCGGATCGGGGCGATTGGCGTTGTCCTTGAACGGCATTTCCAAAGTGAGCGCGAGGCAGCCCAAATTCCGCGTCGCCCAGTGAGACAAGAGGCGCGGATTGTTCGGTCCGCCCAAGGTGGAACTATGTTCGGTTTGGAAATCGCCACTGGCCTCCATCAGCGCGCGCTCGAACTTAGCGCGGCGGTCCAGCAGCGGCGCGGGCATATCGGCGGGAATGAAGTGGACGTAGGGGAGCGCTTCGTCGCCGTGTAAATCGAGAAGTTGCCCCGCGCCTGTTGCTTCAAGAGCCGTGCGAACGGCCAGGACTTCCGGGCTATATTCCGGCGTCGCCCGGTCCCATTCCCGGTTCAGGTTTGCGCCCGCAAAATTAGTCCGCAGATTGCCCCGGCGGCTGCCATCCGGGTTGATGTCCGGCACGATATGCACATCGACGGCGCGCAAGAGCGCTTGGGCCGCGCTATCGGTAGGGTCGAGCAAGCGCGCAAGGAACCCTTCCAGGAAATAGCCGCTCATGGTTTCGCCGGGGTGCTGGCGCGCCACCAGCCACAGCGGCGGACGCCCCGCCGTAGTGCGCGGGTCTTTCACCGTCAGCCGTTGTATCGCCGCCCCTTCAAGCGATAGGCCCAATACATCGACCGACACGCGCGGGTCGCGCGCGGCAGTGCCGATCAGCGCTTGCGTGTCTTCTGCCGAATAGGGGGCGAAATAGGCGTAGGCGGTTACATCGGTCGTCGGCGTGTGGCGGATCGTGAGCGTGCTGCCATCAAAGCTGGTCTCCGTCCGCCGCCAATCCTGCCCATCGGCGGAAACACAGGCGCGATACTCCAGCCAGCCTTTCGGGAAGGCCGCCGTATCAACCCCGCGAATATGCAGCACCTGTTCCAAGCCGCGCGGGGCATAGACGCGAAAATAGAACCATTGAGCAAACTCCGACGCATTATCGGGCCGCAAGCGCAACTCGATCCCGCGCACATCCGCTGCCGAGACAAGGCTGATCGCCCCGCCGTGAAAGTTACTGTCGATAAAGGCCGAAACGGGGGCCATGCGCTCACTCCTAAGCGGGATTAGATGGTATCGTTAGGCTTCTGGCCGATCCAGCGAGACCATCAACTCCCGCCACTCGCGTTTGCCGAGGCCGCTTGCCTCCTGCGTGACCGCTTCCCCCGCCAGCAAGCGCTTGACCACGGCCATCATGCCAGCGGACAGCGACACGGCACCCAAACGGTAATCGGCGAACGCCTCGTAACAGCCAGGCACCCAGGCTTTTACGCTGTCCAACATCGCTTCGGCATACACGCGAATTTCATATTGCGCATGGGCATCGGCGCGCAAAGACAGGAAATGCAGTAGATTGTGCAGATCGGTTTTCCAGTACCATTGTGTATAGGTATTGAGCGTAAGGTTCATGCGCGCAAGTTCGCGGGCGAGGCCGGGGCGCTCGGGATCGTGATCCGCTGCCTCTTCCTCGTTCAGCATCCAGGCGTAATTGCGGTAGGTACGTTCGGCATCGTCGCGCAGCAGATCGAGCACGAGGGCCGCTTGATCGGTTCCCAGACTATCCCCGCGCCCTTGGCGGTTCTGGGCCGATTGCGCCGCTAAATCCTCGGGCCGGGGCAGATAGAACTCCTGGTCGAGAATGGAATAGCGCGCCGAAATTTCATTCACGTTGGCCGTGCGGTGCCGGATCCACTGGCGGGCGACGAAAATCGGCAACTTCACATGATATTTAATCTCGCACATCTCGAACGGCGTCGAATGGCGGTGGCGCATGAGGTACTTAATCAGCGCCTTATCTTCCGACACTTTCCGCGTGCCGCGCCCATAGGAAACGCGGGCGGCCTGCACGACAGCGGCATCATCGCCCATATAATCGATCACGCGCACGAAGCCGTGATCCAGCACGGGCAGGGCGGTAAACAGCATCTCTTCCAGCGCCGGAACCGTGGCCCGGCGGGTTTCAGTGCGGGCGGCGCGGGCGATTTCAATCTCGGCCTGTTGGGCCTGGGACAGCGGCATAGCAAACTACCTTTACACAATCACGGCGCTCGGTGCGCCTAAACAGATGGGCGGCACGGTAGCGTGCGGAAAGGGGGGCAGCAAGGGAGGGCGTTTTTTTGGAAGCGTCTCAGTTTGAAATTTGATGTGACGGATTACTCTGTCACATCAAATTTCAAACTGAGATACCATCCAAGGCTCTAGCAATATTATTTAAAGGCACCCCCCTCCTACCATGTCAGCTTGACCTTCAAATCGTTTAGCAAATTCCACGGCACGATACGCTCATACTGTAGACGGCCCACCACGATACCCGGCGCGATCCCTAACTGCTTCGCCAGTTCTCGCACAGCAGCCCTTTTGGCTGGAACCCCGGACAGATCACCCACTTTTTTTAATGCTGATCTATACTCACTCGGAATTAAAAAGTGGGCCGCCCACTGGTCAGCCTCCCGCTCCTCTGGTGCATCGTGCCCCGCCTTGCCGCCGTCATCCAGATATACAGTTCTGCGATTATGCAGCAGCAAGTGGGCGGCCTCATGAAAAAAGCTGAACCACAGGTGGTCATCCCGCAAATGCCGCGCCGTTAACATAATCACGGGACGGTCCTGATTGAGCCAAAACGCAACGCCACTGACCGACAGCCTGGGAAGGGGAGGTACCGTCAAGACCGTTACGCCAGCCTCTCCAGAAAGCTGCCGTGCCGTCGTCATCGCGGCAGAGAACCCTAAGCCGGTCGCACTTCGGATCTTTGCCAATGCGGCCAGGAACAAGTCCTTGTCAAAGCTACGATGGAGGCCAACGTCCGCCGCTTGCAACTCCCCAATTCGCAACCAAGTTTTCACCGAGTAGACGTTGCTGTCGAACGCCGACGAATGACGAAACGATCCTTGCAACTCGGTGAACCGCTTATCCAACGCCTCCGGCTTGGCAATGCCTAAAAACCGGCAGAGCGATTGAACTAGATCCGCGTTACTCTTCGTTTCTGGCAGCAGGCGGCGCTTCACCAGTTCGCGCACCGGAAATTCCTTGGCCCATCCAGCATGTGTGGCCGCACGCTCGGCCTCTGCCTGCCGCGCTTGGTGGAGCCGATAATCCTTCTCCAGCCCCAACCAAATTTCAGCCTTCAACCCCAACACGCTCTCGAATTGCAAAGCCGTCTGCGGCTCAATTGGCGCTTTCCCTGCGACAATCTGGCTGATGAGCTTCGCCGATCGACCACATCGCCCAGCGAATTCGGCCTGTGTCCACCCATGCACGGCCAGGTGCTCATCAAGCACCCAACCGGGCGGCACGGCATAATTCGGCGCAAACGCTAGATCGGTCATCTCAAATCTCCTCAGTGATAATCGATTATCTCGATAATCGTTATCGCCGTAACTTTCTTCAGATCAATCCCACCGTCCTCTTTCAGAGGAACAGGATCGTGGTTAGGGACGAACACTAGGCGCTTGGGATGAGCCAGATCGACAGCGAATTCTCCCTTACGATCATGGTCCAACTCGTGGCACCGTTCCGGTGGCGTCTTCGGCACATCGTCTAAGCAGATCGCATTTTTCAGCACACCAAGCCGCATCATGAGCACCCGCGCATCTTGCGCGCCCAATTTCCTCTGCATCAAGATGGCGTCGTTACACAGCTTCTCTAGCTTGGTATTGCGGAACCCGATATCCAGCATGGCCTCAGCTCATTACCTATCACGTAATGACATAATATCATTTTCGTGCATTTGCACGGGTTAAATTCCCGTTTGCTCTCGAAGCCGCATTGGCTGATTTAGAGGGGGACAGCTTAACGGAGTTCAGGCTAGGATTCGGGTCTTATTTGCAAGGTCGAGTCTGCCGCCATGAGCGTTTTCAACCCCGCCTCCCCCCTACGCCGCCTCTACCGTTACGGTTTCCGCCACCGGGGGCAGATGCGGTGGGCTGTGTTTTGTTCGATTATGAACAAGCTGTGCGACCTTGCGCCGGAAATCCTGATTGGCGCTGCGGTTGATGTGGTCGTGCGGCGCGATCAATCGTTTTTGGCGTCCTTGGGCCTGGTCGATCCGGTTTGGCAGCTTGGCTTGTTAGGCGCGCTGACGGTGCTGGTTTGGGGCGGCGAGTCGCTGTTTCAATATCTTTATCAACTGGCGTGGCGCGGGCTGGCCCAGACCATGCAGCACGAGTTGCGGCTGGATGCGTTCGCCCATGTGCAGAAGCTGGATATGGGGTTTTTCGAGGACCGTTCCACGGGTGGGCTGGTGTCGGTGCTGAATGACGACATTAACCAGCTTGAGCGGTTTCTCGATAATGGCGCGAACCAGATTCTGCAAATCACTACCGGGTGCATCGGCGTCGGTATCGTCTTCTTCCTCTTGCAGCCGACGATTGCGCTGCTGTCGATGCTGCCAATGCCCGTCATTATCCTTGGCAGTATATGGTTCCAGGGTAGAGCCGAGCCGCTGTATGCCGACGTGCGCGAGAAGGCCGGGCTGATTTCCGCCCGCCTCGCCAATAGCCTGACGGGCATCGCCACGATTAAAAGCTACACGGCGGAAGCGCGCGAGGCGGAAGCGCTGGGCGCGGACAGCCAGCGGTATCGGGAGGCCAATGGCGCTGCGATCAAATTGTCGTCCGCCTTCATCCCCGTGGTGCGAATGGCGGTGCTGTGCGGGTTTATGGTGACGCTGGTGTACGGCGGCTGGCTAACGCTGGAGGATAAGCTGGCCGTTGGCGCGTATTCCGTGCTGATTTTCCTGTCGCAACGCCTGCTGTGGCCGCTGACGGAAATGGGATCGACGGTCGATCTCTACCAGCGCGCGATGGCCTCCACCCGCCGCGTGCTCGATTTGCTCGATACCCCTGCATCGGATGAAGATCACGGCACGCCGCTGGCGTTGCGCGACGTAAAGGGCGATGTGCGCTTCAACGCGGTATCTTTCGCCTATGCTGGGCGGGATCGGGTGCTGGACGCCGTGTCGGCCTATATTCCGGCAGGCACGGTCGCGGCCTTCATCGGCACGACCGGATCGGGTAAGAGCACGCTGGCTAAGCTGCTGATGCGCTTTTATGAGCCGAGCCAGGGCCAAGTGTTGCTCGACGGGCAGCCGATTTCCGGCCTTCGCATTCGCGATTTGCGCCGGGCGATCAGTTTCGTTAGCCAGGATGTGTTTTTGTTCGATGGCACCGTGGGCGAAAATATCGCCTATGGTGCCGTAGGCCGGGACGTGCCGCCAACCCACGACGACATCGAACGCGCCGCCCGCCTCGCCGAAGCCCATGAGTTCATCGTTAGCCTGCCCCAGGGCTACGATACCTTGGTCGGCGAGCGCGGCCAAAAGCTCTCCGGCGGGCAACGCCAACGCCTCTCCCTCGCTCGCGCCATTCTAAAAGACGCGCCGATTCTGGTACTGGACGAAGCGACGTCCGCTGTGGACAATGAAACCGAAGCCGCCATTCAACGCAGCCTGGAAACCATCGCCGTGGGCCGCACCACGCTCGTGATCGCCCATCGGCTGACAACCATCCGCCACGCCGATCAGGTGTTTACAGTGGAAGACGGGCGGATTGTGGAAGTGCGGGGAAAAGCGGAATGGATTGGTTCGGCGGAAGGTTAATCGCCGGGGGTATTGTCTTGGCTTTTAGCAAAGCGAAGGCGTGGTGGAGATGTATAGGTCTTCATCAGCCCGTTATTATAGCCATAAACCACGCCCGCTCCCGATACCCATCCATCCCTGGCAGCGTGAGCAGCGTCGGCCCATCCGGTAAATCCTGACACTCTTCGAGCGCAAGCCGCGCAGCGTCTTCGTCGCCGCGTAGGGCGTGAACGATGGCTTCGTGGAAGCTATGGCGGTGGCCGCGTGCGGTTGCGGCGGCGCTATAAGCCACCAGCGCGTCGTCGAAATGCAAATCGGCTTCCCCGTCGCGCACAAGGCGTGCGTGCAGCAGATGGGCGTTGCCGAGGGTGGTCAGAAGGCTAGGGTCGCGCCGTTCGGTCATGTCCACGGCTTCTTGGAAGCGGCTGAGGGCGACAAACAACAGCCGAGCCGCATCGCGGTCGCCCACATAGCCGGCCATTTCAATCAGCGTCTTACCGTGTAAAACCCGAATATCCACTGTATCGGGTAGCAGGCTGACCGCATCGTTCGCCATCATCGCGGCTTGTTTGGCAAGGGCGAACGCCGCCTCTTCATCCTCGCTGGTGTAGGCACCACTCAGCAGCAGTTGCGTTAAGGTGGGAATAGAGTTTTTCAACTCCGGCAGTTTCGGCACGGCGGCGCGCAACAGCGTGACGATGCGGTCAAGGCGGGCGGCGACATTATCGGGATCGAGCCGGGCGCTGACTTGCAGAGTATCGAGCAGCGGCAGCAGCGTGACCACCTGCATCGGCGCGACTTTATACCGGGCTTCGGCGGCGGCAAGCTCCGCATCAATCGCGTCAAGCCGGTCGTTGGAAACCTCGCCCGCCCCCGATTCAACCAGCGCCAACAAGAGCCGAGATTGCGTGAGCGCCAGGCGGTTCAGCGAAATATCGAGTTTCTGGGCTTTACTGAGGGCCGCTTCCGCCCCTTGCAGCAGATCGAGCAAGGGGGTTGCCCCAGCATCCGCCAGCCGCAACAGAGCCATGCCCATAGCCTGCCACAACCGCCCCTCGTCCGGCGCGCGCTCCAGCGCCTCGTGCAGCATATCTTCGGCGGCTTCGAGGGCGCGCACATCGTCTGCTGCCGCTGCTGCCATCAGAAAAGCCGCGCGGGTGCCGAGGGCTAGAGCCTCCCCCCCCGACGCAGCTTTTAACTGCCGCTCCAGCCGGATTTTCGCGGCCTCTAGGCTCGGTTCGTGATCAAGAACCGTCCGGGCGACTTCTAGCAGGCTGCCTGCCTCTAGGTGCCGCGCCGGAATCGGCCACAGTAAGGCGCGTGTCATAGGGGGAAAATTAGGCTTCCTCCGCCGGTTCCCACGGCAGCGGAATTTCGGCTTCCGTGCCCAGCATACGGCAGAGGGTAATCAAGTCGGCTTCGGTCGTGTCCGGGTTGCTGTAGAGTTCCGGGATCGGCAGGAACCGCCCATCTTCCGGCAGGTCGCACAGCGTGCTGAGGATTTCCGAAGGATCGTCTAGCCCGTCGAGGTCCGCGCCATTCAGGTAATCGAGGCAGACGGCAAGCAGGTCGGCAAAATCTTCGTCCGTCTCGAACACTTCCGAAATATCGGCGGCGTCAATGGTCACATACTCAAGGCCGGATGCGCGTAAGACCTGGATCAGCAGATCCTTATGGTTCGACAGGCTACCGCGACCGGGATAAGCGGCTTCGAGGCGGGGAACCGTGCGCTCCAGCCGAGCAATCGCATCGGTTACTTTGGCGAGCGGGGCTGTGAGTTGGGTCATCTCCTCCTCACCGCCCTCTGTGTCGGTCGTGACCATTTCAGCCTGATAGAGCTGTTCGGTGCCGAACAGGCACAGCCACAACAGAGGAATATTTTCCTCATCGACGGCAAGCGCCTTGAGGGTTATGCCTTCATCGGCTTCAACGCTAGGGTAGATCGTCTCTTGATCGCAGGCGAGCAGGAAGGCGAGGCGGGCCATGACTGGTCCTTTCAGGCAAATAAGATAAGCCTACCATAAGCCAAACCGCCGAAGGTGGATAGTGCAGAGAGGCTTTGGCACGCCAAAACAAAACCGCCGCTGCGGTTTCCCACAGCGGCGGTGATTGGTCGGAGTGAGAGGATTCGAACCTCCGCTCTCTTGCTCCCGAAGCAAGCGCTTTACCAGGCTAAGCTACACTCCGTCAGTGCCTTCCCCGCGTAAAGGCGTAGTGCGGGGGAGGGCGGCTGTATAGCGCCCCCGTGCCGTAGCGTCAATACCCCCGCGAAACCGCAAAATCTATGGCTTCCATCAGGCTGCGGCGGATGGGCAGATCGGGGAAGCGCAGCAGCTCCGCCTTAGCCTCTTCACCTACCTGCCGCGCCCGTTCCACCGTTTCGCGCACAGTGCCGTGCTGGTCGATCAGGGCTTGCGCGCGCGCAAGGTCGGCGTCGGTCTGTTCTAGGTCTTCGATCGTGCGGTGCCAGAACGCCCGTTCGTCTGCGGTGCCGCGCGCGTAGGCAAGAATGACCGGCAAGGTGACTTTGCCCTCGCGGAAATCATCGCCCACGGTTTTACCCAGCGCGGCCTCGCTCGCGGCATAATCCAAGGCATCGTCGATCAACTGAAAGGCAATGCCGAGCTTCGTTCCGAAGCGCCGCAGGGCTTGAATTTCCTCTTCGGGCCGCTCTGCCACCACGGCCCCCACTTCGGCGGCGGCGGCGAAGAGCACGGCAGTTTTAGCGCTGATGACATCGAGATATTGCGCTTCTGTGGTCGCAAGATCGCCAGTGGTCAGCAGTTGATGCACCTCGCCTTCGGCAATCACCGCCGAGGCTTCGGACAGCACCGCCAGCACGCGCAACGCGCCGTCTTCCACCATCAGTTGAAAGGCGCGAGAGAAGAGAAAATCGCCAACCAGCACACTGGACTTATTGCCAAAAATCGCATTGGCCGAGGCCGCCCCGCGCCGCAATAGGCTATCGTCAACCACGTCGTCATGCAGCAGGGTTGCAGTGTGGATGAACTCGACGCAGGCCGCGAGCTTTTGGTGGCGCGTGCCGCGATAGCCGCAGAGTTGGGCCGCCGCAAGGGTAATCAGCGGGCGCAGGCGCTTGCCACCCGCCGCGATCAAATGGCTGGCAAGCTGCGGGATCAGCACGACCGGGCTTTGCATCCGATCCAGGATAATGTGATTGACCGCCGCCATATCGTTGGCCACGAGGACCACGAGGCGGTCCAGGGACGGCGCGGCCTGGGGCGTTTCGAGCGAGGGCAGCGGTCGGGTCATGGCAGCGCGGGCGTCCCTCCTTGGTTTTGGCCTTGGTTTTGGCCTTGCATCTCGACGCGCGAGCGGCAAAGCCCTAGTCTTCACTCATATCCTTGCGGCGCGAGCATAGGCGGCGCACCCGCAGGGTCAAGTCAGATATGCCAATGCGGCGGGTAACAAAGGCAAAAGCGCGCGTGTTTCCCCCTCAGTCCCTCACCGAAACCCCGTTTTACGGCGGCTCCTTGCGTCTGCGGCAACCGGCGACGGGCTACCGGGCCGCGATTGATCCGGTGTTGCTGGCGGCGAGCCTTCGTCCGCCTGTAGGCACCGTTCTTCTCGATTTAGGCTGCGGCGTCGGCGCGGCAAGCCTTTGTCTGCTGGCACGGCGGGCCGACGTGTCGGTGATCGGCGTTGAAATCGACCCGCTCTTGGCCGCCCTCGCGCGCCAAAATGCCGCGCTGAACGGAATGGAAGGCCGCTTTACGGTGATTGAAGGCAGGATGGAGGCGCTAACGCGGGCGGATGTACCCCAGATTGCCGCGATCTTCAGCAATCCGCCGTTTCACGCCCTCGCCGCGACACCCTCGCCAGAGGAGCGGCGCGCGCGCGCCACCCACGGCGCGGTTCTGGCGGACTGGACGGCACAAGCGGCACGGCTGCTGCCCCATCGCGGCACGTTCAGCTTAATCTACCGCGCCGATGGGTTGCCGGAAATTCTGGCGGCATTCGCGAGTGCGCGCTTCGGTGGAATCACCGTAGCTCCCCTGTGGCCCCGCGCCGGAACCCCCGCCAAGCGCGTGCGCGTGCAAGCGAGATTGGGCAGCCGGGCCGCGCTTCAGCTTCAGCCGGGCCTTATTTTGCACGGGGAAGGCTCGGCGTTTACCCCGCAGACGGAGGCGATTTTGCGCGGGCAAGCTGCCTGGGAGACGCCGTGACCGTTCGTCGCGCCGTGATGATGACTTGACTATAGGGTCAAGTCGGCGTTCGACTGCATTTCCGCGTTGTTGGTCTGTGAGATAAATGTATCGCATTCGTCCTTATCCGGCCTTGTCGTGACTAAAGCTGGGCTTTCCCTTCTAGGGCAGGCGCGGGCCTCCTTCCGGTTGGCAGTGCCGATTATCGTCGGGCAGTTGGCGCTCATTGGCATGAACCTTGTCGCAACGCTGCTGCTCGGGCGGATTGGCACCGAAGCGATGGCGGCAGGGGCGCTGGGGGGTGCTTTCTTCTTTTCGGTGGCGGTGATTGCCAACGGCATTCTCTCCTCGACGGGCGTGATGGTGGCGCAGGCGGATGGTGAAGGCGATCCGCGCCGCGCCGCAGGCTATGCCCAGCGGGCCGTGTTGCTGGCGATTTTGTTGGCGGTCCCCGGTGGGGCCTTGCTGTTTTTCGCGCCGGCTTTTCTGTCCGCGATTGGGCAGCCGCCCGAGTTGGTGGCGCTGACGGCGCAGTATCTGCAAAGCCTTGCGCCGGGGATGCTGCCCTACGCGGTCGTTTTGGCGTTGCGCTATTTCCTGGCAGCCATTGAACGCCCGCTGATCGGCACTGTGATGGCGATTTTCGGTGTCGGCGTGGAGTTTATCGTTGGTCATGCGCTGCTGTCCGGGTGGCTCGGCACGCCGATGGGGGTGGAAGCGGTGGGCTTCTCGGTGATGGCCGGGTGCTTTGCCATGATGGGCGGGATGTTGCTGTATCTGCGTTATGCGCCCCACGTGCGTGCTTATGGGCTGCATCGGCGTGGGCGCGCGCTGCCAGGGCAGTTGGCCGATCTTTGGCGTATCGGCTGGCCGATAGGTGTGGCTTTTGGTGCAGAAACCCTGTTCTTCATGCTGACCACGGTTTTGGCGGGTTATTTCACCGGGGCCGAGGTCGCCGCCCATAGCATTGGCTACCAGAGCATCACGACGGCCTTCATGATCGCCGTTGGCCTCTCCCACGCCACGATGGTGCGGGTGGCGCGCGCGGCGGGTGAGGGGGATTTGGTGGCAGTGCGCCGAATTGGCTGGGCGGGGATCGGCCTTGGGATTGTCAGCATGGGCGGTACCGGCCTCGGCCTTGCCTTGGGCGGGCGCTGGATTGCCGCGCAGTTTCTCGACCCCACGAAAGCCGACGCGGCGGCGGTGTTCGATTTTGCTGCCCCTTTGCTGGTGATCGCGGCGCTGTTTCAACTGTTCGATGGCACGCAAGCGATTGCCGCCGGGGCCTTGCGCGGCTTGAAAGATTCACGCGGGCCGATGGTGATTGGCCTCATCGCCTATTGGCCGATTGGCATGGCGAGCGGCGCGCTGCTGGCGTTCTGGCTGGATTTGCGCTTGGTCGGACTATGGGGCGGCCTCGCGCTCGGTCTCGCGGTGGCGGCGGTGGCGCTTACGGTGCGCTTTCACTTAAAATCGCGGCACTTGCCAGACCTCGGAAAAGGGTGAAAAGTAAGCCCATGTTCGGTATTTCGCTCGGAAAACTCATTGTCCTCGTCGTCGCCTGCGTCGTCGGCTGGATGCTGCTCACCAAATTGCGCGCAACGCCGCCCGGTTCCCGCCGCGCGCCGTCCGAACCCGTGCCGCCGCCGCAACCCGCCGCCCGCACGCCCAATTCTGGCGCGCAGATGGAAGATTTACGGAAATGCACCTTCTGCGACACCTATGTTCCTGTGCGAAACGCGCGCTCTTGCGGGCGGCCTCAGTGCCCGCACGCGGCGTAGTTCTATGTTACTCAAAATCACATTTTCCTTGACGAGACATGTGCTAATCATACATCATAGACTCACGCACAAAGCGAATGTCGAACCGGTCATGCGGGCGGCAAATCCTACGGCCCCTTAACGGGGCCGTAGCTGTTTATATATAAAATGAAGGTTTAAATGAAAATCTGCTATGCGGATGAGGCGGGCTGCACGGGGACGCTTCCTTCTGCAACTTCTGACATACAGCCTGTTTTAACGATAGTCTCTATAATTGTGGATTATAGGTCATTGCATGATCTGACGGCGCAGTTTCTTCAATTAAAGCAGCGTTTCTTCCCAAAATCATTCCCTCAAAATCGACGTTATTTTCTTGCAGGTATTTTGTCCGAGATAAAGGGATCCGATTTACGCAAAAACATCGCTTCGCATAGTCGCAATCCCCGTCGCCATGCCTTTGGATTTATAGATGGGGTGTTTTCTATATTAGAGCAAAACAACGCTCTTGTTCATGGTCGAGTTTGGGTGAAGGGGGTCGGATCAATTTTTGATGGTAAGGCGGTATATACATACTCTGTTCAGTCCATATATTCTGTTTTTCAGATGCATCTCACCAGTGTTCAAGATTTTGGAATTGTCACATTGGACAGCAGATGGCAGCAACTGAATAGTCAGGTTTCCCATTCTGTATTTACGCAAAAATTCCGTATGTCTGGTGATGCCTATGATCGAATTATCGATATGCCCTCTTTTGCACATAGTGAAAATCATGCGGGTATTCAAATTGCCGATTTACTCGCTTCCGCTGTGCTTTTCCCCATGGCTACGCATAAATATTGCCAAGGTCATATACAGAGTGTCCATGTTAAAAATGAGTACGCCTTAATTCATGATAGATACAAAGACAGATTGAAAAAACTGCAATATCGCTACACTGAAGCTAATGGGCGGTGGCGTGGTGGCATCACCGTATCGGATGCGCTTGGGGAGCGATCGGGCAACTTGTTGTTTTCATAATTGCGGAGCGCTTGATTTACGCGGCATCCGCAGACTAAGGTGCGCGCGATTTTCGTTGTGTCACCGAAAGGTCATAGAATGGCGTCCCGCCCGCTTCCCTTTCAATCGCTGATCCTAAGGTTGCAGACCTTTTGGGCAGACCAAGGCTGTGCGCTGCTCCAGCCTTATGATGTGGAAGTGGGGGCGGGCACCTTCCATCCGGCGACGACGCTGCGGACCTTGGGGCCAGATACCTGGAACGTCGCCTACGTCCAGCCGTCGCGCCGCCCTACCGATGGGCGCTATGGCGAAAACCCCAACCGTTTGCAGCATTATTATCAGTTTCAAGTGATCTTGAAGCCGTCGCCGCTGGACCCGCAAGCGCTGTATTTGGACAGCCTGAAGGCGCTAGGGATCGACCCC
>JAAFIC010000010.1 GCA_013298565.1 Alphaproteobacteria bacterium
CCAACAACGGTGTTCTCCGGCGGGAGGGTGGCCGAGTGGCTGAAGGCGACGGTTTGCTAAACCGTTGTACGGGTTAAACCGTACCGTGAGTTCGAATCTCATCCCTTCCGCCAACTTCTTCTTTTTATGTATAGATTATTATCAAATTCCATCCCGGCGTTCGGATGTTGCCTCTTTGCGTAAGGAAATAGTCTTCACCAACTCTTCCGAAAACGGCGAATCGATGAAATGCGCCTTCGGTAAGCGGCGATGCAAAACTTCTTTGAGTTGGTCGCGTGGAACCCGGAAAAATTCTTTCCGGTCGTTGATTTTATTGATCCGGTAAGCGTTAAAAGCCATTTGAAGTTCTCGTTCCAGCTTCGGAGCATCCTCGGTAAAGACCAGGGCATGTACGTCGAATGGGAAAGGAACTGACGCATCCCCCAATTCCCGAACCCGGTCGAGCGGATCAAGACGGCGGGTCATGCCGATCTTGAATACGTCTTTTCCAAAGGCACCGTAATTGCTGACAACGTAAACGTGGCCAACGCGAGTCTGTTCCGCCATCGATAACGCACGCTCCTTGGCTTGATGCGCTTGTCGTAGTTTTTCTTCCAGCATCTGAATCCGTTTTTCAAGCACCGCTCGCGCCGAACCTGCTAACTGTGCCGCTTCGGCCCGCGCGCGCTCAATGGCCGCCACTGCCGTATCTTCGTCCTTCTCGGCGCGCTTGATAGCGGCTTGCAATTCTCGCTGCGCTTTTTCTTCCTCACGGACCGCTTCCCGCTCTTCCCGCATTCGGTCTCGTTCCTGCTGTTGAGCCAGTCTTTCCCGATGGGTCGCCTCCAACTCTCTCAGTTTTAACGCTACATACGGTTCGGCCAAAGTGACTGCACTGCTTTCGTTCAGTTTGTCGATGGCTGTAGCCGACTTGCGGATGCGATCCTGTGCCGTATCGTGATTTTTCCAGGTGGTGCGAGCGATAATGACCTCACATTCATTATTAAAGGCCCGAAGGGCCATCTTTGCCGCTCGATCACTCAGTTTCTGGCCTTCCTTAGCGCTTCCGTCGATTGTCCACGTCTTGTTCGTGACCGTCGCCTGACCGGCTTTTAGCATCGCTTTCTGGCGATCCTTTAATCGTTCAATCTCGACACGGTAGGTTTCGGATGATTCCAAATCCTCAACCAAGTCGTAATGACCCACCTCAGCCAGATCGACCGTATCTTGCAAGGAGTTAACCTCACGGCTCAACTGCACTCGCCGAGCCTCTAACGGTTGAAGTTGGGCTTCGATTTCCGCCCGCTTCGCCTGAATTCCTGCAACCTCTTGCCTAGCTTGTATCACTGCGGCTTCTACATCAGCGATCTTGTTATAGCGCGTCAGCCGTGCCGACAACCGCTTGATTTTTCGACGGTGGGTAAACGCCAAAACTAGCAAATACGCCCAGCTAATGAGCAGAAAAATTGCAAAAACTGCGCTCGCTTCCATAAATCCCTATCTCCCTCATTATTTATATATCTGAAATAGCAAGGCGCTGTGCCTAAAAGTCAAGTTCAGTGCGAGTTTAAGAGAAAACCAGTTAACGACTCCAGCCCGAGGCACCCTCGAAACATCTGTCATTTTAATCGTGTTTTGAGAGCAGCTTTCCCCCCACTGAATCTGGCGAAATTCCCCAAGGTTTCTGCTATAGGAGTTCTGCTGAAAACGGAGAGTGAAAGATGGCGCGCCCGGAGTCTGGTCGAAACGTACCGCGCCCGTGGTGGCGTCGCTTTCTGCGCGGGGTTGTCGGCGGGTTGCTGCTGCTCTGTTTTGCTCTCGCGGGGCTAGCGCTTTACCTTCGCACTGGCCTGCCGGATTTAACCGGGCGCGTTGCCGTTGCCGGGCTTCAGCATGACGTAGGTGTGTATCGCGATGAGGACGGGGTGCCGCATATTTTTGCGCGCACTGCCGCCGATGGCTACCGGGCGCTCGGGTATGTTCATGCTCAAGACCGACTGTTTCAGATGGATCTCATGCGCCGTTTAGCCTCGGGCCGTCTTGCCGAGGCGATTGGCGGGCTGGGGCTGGAGAGCGACCGATTTATGCGAACGCTCGGGCTGCGCGCGCTGGCGACGCAAGATTTTCCCGGTCTTTCGGTTGATACGCGCGCGGCCCTCATTGCTTATTCCGAAGGGGTGAATAGTTACCTTTATCACCGTACGGGGGCGCTACCGCCTGAATACCTGCTGTTCCCCACCCCGGAACCTTGGACGCCAACCGATAGCCTGCTGTGGGGCAAGCTGATGGGCATGGCGCTATCCGGCAATTGGCGGGATGAAGCCTTGCGCGCCCGGATGCTGGGGCAAGGGATGCCGCCTGCCACCATTGATCTTCTATTTGGGCGAGTAACGCCGCCGCGCCAACAGGCGGAAGGCGGTGCCGATTTCTGGCGTAGCCTCGATCCTGCGTTGGGCCGCGCCTTGGCATCGCTGCCGCCGATAGCCGAGCCGCGCACCGCCTCCAATGCCTGGGCGCTGGCGGGAAGCCTAACGGCCAGCGGCAAGCCGTTGCTGGCGTCGGACCCGCATTTGAGCCTGACTATGCCGTCGCTGTGGTATCTGGCGCGGATCGTAACCGGGGACGGGATTCGCGTGGGGGCAACCGTTCCCGGTGTGCCGTTCCTCATTTTAGGTCATAATGGTCGCTTGGCTTGGGGAATGACCACGACCGGGGCTGATACGCAGGATCTAGTCATCGAGCGCCTCACCGAAGGCCGCAAGGATGCCGTGGATCGCGCGCTGGAGCCACCCGAGACGCTCGAAACCCAGACCGAAATCCTCCAGGTTCGCTGGGGCGCGGATGAGACGATTACCGTGCGCAGCAGCCGCAATGGCCCCATTCTCTCGGACGTGCCGAACATCACTGCGGACGTTGCCGAAGATCGGCATCTCGTCGCGCTCAAGGCGACATTTTTGATACCGGGGGACCGGTCCGCCGATGCGCTGATGGACCTCAATAACGCCCTAGACTGGGGCAGCTTCACTGCCGCTCTCAGCCTATTTGCGGCCCCGATGCAGAACTTTCTAATGGCGAGCGAAGACGGCACTATTGGAATGCTCTCGGCGGCTAAAATTCCCGTGCGAAGCGGTCATGACGGCTGGGTGCCCGCGTCGGGCTGGAAGCGCGAGGGCGAATGGGCCGGGTTTGTGCCGAACGCCCTGCTGCCCCAGTGGCGTGACCCCAAGCAAGGCTATGTTGCCAATGCCAATAATGCCGTCGTCACGCCCGATTATCCGGTGCAGGTAGCGCTGAATTGGGAAGATTCCTTCCGGGGCGACCGTTTGGCCGAACGGCTTGAGGGCGCACACAATCGGCAAATGGCGGATGAAGCTGCGCTTCAGATGGATATTGTTTCGCCTTTTGCGGTGGAGATACTCAAAAGCCTCGGTACTTGGGAGCCTGCGGATAAGGGCGCCCGCCAAGCCCTGCACGATCTACGCGCGTGGGATAAGCACATGCGCGCAGACAGTCGCCTGCCGCTACTGTTCGCCCGATTTGCTCAAAATCTCGCCGAAGCGATGTTAGCCGACGATCTGGCGGCGTTAAGCGTGGGCGATACCAGCCGTAGGCCGTGGCGACCGCGCGCCGGCGTAATCCTGGAACTTCTCAAAACCAACTCGGCCCTGTGCGATGATTCCCGAACCGCGCCAATCGAAACCTGCCAAGATCAAGTGAGTAGCGCCCTGCGCCAAGCCGCCACGGATACGGGCAGCCGCGATACCTGGGGCGTAGTACACCAGGCCCGGCACGATCATCCAGTCTTCGGGCGAATTCCTGGCCTCGGCAGGTTATTCGGGCGCGCGTTTCCGGCGGATGGCGGCAATGATACGCTGTTGCGAATGGCGTCGCGCGGCAGCAGTTTTTCGGCGGTTCATGGGGCGGGGTTCCGCGCGGTTTACGATCTGGCGGACCTGGACGGCTCGGGCTTTATTATCTCAACGGGGCAATCGGGCCATGTGTTCTCACCTTATTATGCGTCTTTCCTAAAGCGGGCGCAGGAGGGCAAACTGCGCCCGCTCACGGGAACCCCCGCCCTGTTGGCGCGGAGTGGCGCAGCCCTCCTAACCCTCACCCCGCCCTAAGACGAGAAATCCATGCCCTTAACCTTCGATGCAATTTCTGCGGCGGCTAATCGGCTGCACGGGGCCGTTCTCCATACTCCGACGGTCGAAGCGCGTGCCTTGTCGGCCAAGCTCGGGCTGCGGGTGTCGCTGAAGCTGGAAACGCTGCAACGCACGGGGAGCTTTAAGGAGCGCGGGGCGCTTAACCGCCTGTTGTTGCTAACCGAAACCGAGCGCAATGTCGGCGTTATCGCGGCCTCCGCCGGAAACCACGCGCAGGGCCTCGCCTATCACGGTCAGCGCTTGGGCATTCCGGTAACAATCTGTATGCCCGCGCATACGCCGTTTGTAAAAGTAGCGAAAACCGCGCGCTACGGGGCCAATATCGTGCTCATCGGGGCCGATTTTTCGCAAGCGGAAGCCGCTGCTAACCGACTGGCGAAAGAGCGCGGGCTAACCCTGGTGCATCCCTACGATGACCTCGGCGTGATGGCCGGGCAAGGTACCATCGGGCTTGAAATACTGAATGATCGGCCAGACATTGATACGCTGATCGTGCCCATTGGGGGTGGCGGGTTGCTGGCCGGGATCGCTTGCGCTGCCAAGCATCTCAACCCCACCTGCCGCTTGATCGGTGTGCAGGTGGCAGGGTTCGATGCCATGCGCCGCGTGCTCGCAGGCGATCCGCCGCCGCCGGGCGGGATGACGTTGGCGGAAGGCATCGCGGTCAAAACGCCAGGGCACTTAACCCGCATAGTGCTTCAAGATTTGGTTGATGAGATCGTGACGGTCGATGAAGACCGGATCGAGCAAGCCGTGCAAATCATCGCCGAAACCCAGAATCTGATTGCCGAAGGCGCGGGTGCTGCCGGGGTTGCCGCCCTGTTGGCAAAACCGGAGCATTTTATCGGCAAGAACGTCGGAACTCTATTGTGTGGTGGCAATATTGATGCGCGCTTGCTCTCCTCCATTCTCATGCGCGGGTTGGTGCGCGATGGGCGGCTGGTGCGGATTCGCTCGGAACTCGGGGATTTACCCGGCACACTGGCGCGCTACTCAGATGTTATCGGCAAGGCAGGCGGCAATATCGTCGAGGTCCACCACCAGCGCATGTTCCTCGACGTGCCAATCAAACAAACCGAAATCGACACGATGATGGAAGCGCGCGGGGCCGATCACGTGCGCGATATTCTGGAAGCCCTCAACGAGGCGAGCTTTCCATCACGACTGCTAACCGATTGACTGGAGTCGGGCGTAACGGCCTCGGAAATACAGCAGTGGTGGCGAATCTGCGCCCGCCGATAACTTTTCGACCTGCCCAAGAATCAGCACATGGTCCCCCGCGTCAATGCGGTTGAACACCCTACATTCAAAATGCGCGAGGCAGCCCGGCAACACCGGCACGTCACCCACGCCTAGAATCGGCTGAAGGTTGCCGAAACGATCCTCCCCCGCTTTGGCGAAACGGCGGCTAAGATCTTCCTGATCGGCGGCCAGGAAGTGCAGGGCGAAGTGGGTGTGGGTTTGGAACGCTGCCAGCACCCCCGCCTTCCGATCCAAGCAAAAAGAAACCAAGGGTGGCTCTAGCGAAACCGAGGCGAAGGAGTTGATCGTACAGCCGACAGGCCCCCCATCGGCATCGCACGTTGTAACGATGGCAATCCCTGTGGCAAAATTGCCTAGCGCATTTCTAAGGTCGTGCGCATTAAACTGCGTATTGGCTATCGTATCCATCGGTTCGGCCTCGGATTGGGGGTCGGGTTGCAGCACCATGCTTCTAACACGATCTCATATCCTTTTGCCAAGCCATTGTAATACGTATGAATTTCATTGGTTGCCTTGACGACACTGACCTTCGCTGGTAAACCCTACGGAGAGAAAAATGGGGTAAAGCCTATCCATTGCCTCTCGTGTGTCGGTTTGGACAATCGGAACAGAACGTCGGAGTTTGGTCCATGCTAAAGATCGCCGGTATCGTCATCATCTTTTTTGCGGTCTTTGGCAGCTTTGCTCTGCTTGGCGGGCGCTTTGATATTCTCTTCCAACCCGTTGAATTGGTTATTATTGGTGGGGTTGCCATCGGCTCCTACATGATCTCCAACCGTGGTCCGGTTCTGGCGCAAACGATTGGAGCCGTTGCCAAGATTTTCGGGGGGCGTCGCTATAATAAAGACAGCTATCTCGAACTCCTGAGCCTGCTTTACACGTCCTTCAAGCTCGCGAAAACTAAGGGCATGTTGGCGCTGGAACAGCATGTGGAAAACCCGCGCGAGAGCAATTTGTTCATGCGCTTTCCAACCTTCATGAACGATCAATCCTCCTTGGTGTTTTTGTGCGATTATTTGCGCCTGCTCACCTTGGGAACGGATAATCCGCACGAAGTTGAAGCGTTGATGGATGAGGAAATCGAAACTCACCATCAAGAATCGATGCAGATTCCGGGTGCGCTTCAGGTTATGGCCGATGCCCTGCCCGCGATTGGGATTGTTGCCGCCGTGCTCGGCGTTATCAAGACGATGGCGTTGATCGACCAACCTGCCGCCGTCATCGGCGCGTCTATCGGCGGTGCACTTGTTGGTACGCTCCTTGGGGTTTTGCTCTCCTACGGTTTCGTCGGCCCGATTGCGACGGCGCTGAAAAACGATGTCGAGGCCGAAATGAAGTTTATGCTGTGCATGAAGGCCGGTATTCTCGCGCACATGCAAGGTTATGCTCCCGCAGTCTCGGTGGAGTTTGCGCGGAAGGCTTTAATGAGCGACGTTCGTCCCACTTTCTACGAAGTGGAAGCAACGGTTTCGTCGCTGCCGCCGGTTTAAGGTTGCTGTGAAGCGCGATAAATCTGCGGAACAGGTAAGAGGATTAGATTATGGCTGCACATAGCTCGAACCTGCCGCCGATCATTATCAAAAAAGTCAAAGGTGGGCGTCACGATGCCCACGGCTCATCGACTTGGAAAATTGCTTTGGCGGATTTTATGACCGCCATGTTCATTATCTTTCTGATGCTGTGGATTATCAATCAAACCACACCAGAACAAAAAGTAGCGATTGCCGAATATTTTGCCCCGGTCAGCGCATCGCGTAACCCGTCGGGATCTGGGCAAATGTTAAGCGGTGAGACGATTAGTAAAGACGGCGCGCTAAAGAACCCCTCCGCCCCGCTTGGAACGCCTGGCGGTGGCCCCTCCCTGCCGAAAGAAGGCGATGGGAATACTGATGTCCCCGGCTATCCCGGCGCGCTGCCAAAGCCGCTCGGCGTTGAAACCGAACCCGGCGCGCTCTCCGGTCAAAAGATTCAATCGCCGCCTGCCTCCGAGGTAGAGCGCCAAGTGCGTCAAGCCTTGCAAGGCGTTGCCGAGCTTCAAGGTTTTCAGGCGAATGTTCAGTTCGCGCAAACCCAAGAGGGCACTCGTATTGATCTGGTTGACAACGAGAAGCAGGAGCTTTTCCCAAAAGGCAGCGCGCGTCTTTTACCGCAGACCGAAAAGCTGATGGCACAGGTGGCTAAGATTGTTGCCAGCGTGCCCAACAAAGTTGCCATCTCGGGCCATACCGATGCCATAGGCTTCGGTCCAAAGTCGCAATATGATAACTGGGATTTATCGGCAGACCGCGCCAATGCTAGCCGCCGTGCCCTTACCCGCAACGGTATTGCCGATGATCGCATTGCGTCGGTAGAAGGTAAGGCTGACCGCGAGCCGAAGATGCCTGAAGACCCCAAAGCTGCCAGTAATCGCCGTATTTCGATCACGCTGCTGAACGAGCCGGTTGCGCCCGCTCCTGCTGGCGGGGCAACATCAGCATCTAGTGCGCCAATAGCGCCCCCGCCCCCCGGCCCCGATGGTCGTTTAATCCCGCGTCAGTAGCGTCTTTTTCATCTCCCGGCCTTAGCGCCGGGAGATTGCTTTTTGGCGTTAGGCTTGTCAGGGTTAGGGCAGGACCAACCGAAAGGGGGTACGCCATGACGGATAGACCGGGTTTTGGGGCCACCGGGCTAGAGGGGGCCGCATTAGAGGGGATCGTCGAGCCGATCTTCTACCGCACCCGCCCCTTCCCCTGCTCTTACCTGCCGGGCCGCGAAGAAACCCGCGTGCTCACCGAAATCTCCGCCGATATGGCCGCAGGGGGGTTTTTCGAGTTTCTCCAGCAGTATGGCTTCCGTCGCAGTCAGCGTTATCTCTATCGCCCGGTGTGCGACGGCTGCACGGCCTGTATTCCCGTGCGTATTCCGGCAGCGCGTTTTATGCCGAACCGCAGTATGCGCCGCGTCCTTCGGCAGAACGGCGATTTACGCGCGAGTTTCGAGCCTGCCCGCGCTACCGAAGAACTGTTTGATCTGTTCGGGCGCTATCAGCGCCAGCGCCATGGCGATAGCGATATGGCGCTGATGTCCTATGCAGAGTTCCAACTGCTGATCGAAGAATCGCCGGTAACGACTGGTTTGCTGCACCTGCGCGACGCGGCGGGGCGGCTGTGGGCGTGTGGGTTAACCGATGTTGGGCGGGATAGTCTCTCGGCGGTTTATAGCTTCTATGAGCCGGACTACCCGGCGCGCAGCCTTGGTACGCTCATTGTGCTGTCACTGGTGGCCGAGGCGGTGAAGCACGGCCTATCCCACCTTTACCTCGGCTATTGGATAGAAGACTGCCGCAAAATGGCCTATAAATCCCGCTTCAGCCCGCTCGAAATCTTCGATGGACACCGCTGGATACCTGCCTAAAGCGTCTTGCGTCAACCTTTACGCAAGACGCTCTAATCCTGCTGCTGTGTCTCTGTTATCGGCCCCTGGCTGCGGTCGATAGCGCGCTGCAATCGCCGGGCCGAGCGGATGGAAAGCGGGATGGAGATGAGATACAGCCCTTGAATCGTCATCAGCGTCAGCCAAGGCTCGGTCGCCAAGCCCGCCGCCATGCCCCCCGCTGCAAGCATGAACGGCAGGACGAGCCAATTGGGAATCCGTACTTTCTTGAAGGAGAAGGTGGGAATACGGCTCACCATCAAGCCGCCGATAATCAACAACCAAGTTCCCAGTAACAGCGGGCGCTTCAAAAACTCCGCCTGAAACTCGAAATAGGCCAGCAAAGGCAACAACGCCAGCGCCGCACCCGCCGGGGCCGGAACGCCCGTGAAGAAGTTATACGTCCAGGGAGGACGGGCCGAATCCTCTAGCGAAGTGTTGAAACGCGCGAGGCGCAAGGCCATGCACACAGTATAAAACAGCGCAACGCCCCAACCGATCCGCCCGCCCTGATCAAGCCCCCAGAGATAGAGCACGACGGGCGGTACGACCCCGAAGCAAACGAAATCCGACAGGCTATCGAGTTCTGCGCCGAACTTGGATGTCGCGTTCATCAAGCGCGCAAGGCGGCCATCCAGTCCGTCGAAAATCGCGGCCAGAAAAATCGCCACGACGGTCGCCTGCCAGCGCCCTTCTAGCGCAAACCGAATCGCCGTGAGGCCGGAACAGAGCGCGAGCAGCGTGACCATGTTCGGGATCAGCCGATTGATCGACTGCGCCCGCATACGGCGCGGAAGACGGGAGGGCCTGCGACGGAGCATGATTAGCTGGCAAACCCTGGCCGCATGGCCTCGGTGGACTGAAGATCAGCCAGCACGCTTTCGCCCGCGATCATGCGCTGACCGATGCACACCTGGGGCGACACGCCCTGCGGCAAATAAACATCGACACGGCTGCCAAAGCGGATCATGCCGAAGCGGCTACCTGCCGTCATCGCGTCACCCACACCAATCCACCAAACGATCCGCCGTGCCACCAGCCCGGCAATCTGCACCGCGCCAACCGCCCGGCCATCGGGCAGTTCAAACACTACGCCGTTCCGCTCGTTATGCTCGCTCGCTTTATCGAGCGAGGCATTGAAGAAGCGGCCAGGGCGGTAGGCCATGTGGCGAATACGCCCGGTGACGGGCGCGCGGTTTACGTGAACGTCGAACACATTCATGAACACGGCAACGCAGGGGAGCGGCTGATCGCCAAGCCCAAGTTCGGACGGCGGAACAGTTGGCCCTAAGCTAACCACAATACCATCAGCCGGGCTGACAACGAGACCGCTTCGCATCGGCGTTACCCGCACGGGATCTCGGAAGAAATAAACGCACCACGCCGTCAGCAGCAGGCCGATAAAACCGAGCGAGCCGTGAATCCATGATAAAACAATGCTCACGACGATGAAAATCGCAATGAACGGCCAGCCTTCACGATGAATGGCGGGGAACACTGTGGGCCGCATAGCTAAAAACCTCCAAACATTCCGCAGGATGCCGACGCACTGTCAGCGAGTGGTTGGACCGCTTCCCGAAGCATGGCACAATGCACAGGCGGCGCGGAAGGATGCAATGCCTCTTGCCCGTCACCCCTCGCGTGATCGTAAACCATGATCGTTAACCCTGTGGATCCCTTGATGCAACAGAATGAGAATATGAGCCTGTTGGCTAATCAGAAACTGCCGCTGGCAATGCACAGCTTCGCGGTAGGGGCCGATGGGCTACTGGTTAAACAAGTTCTATCACGCATCACGTTCCACTTCACCTTCGATGGCCTTACCTACCATGCCGTCGCCATGCAAGGGGAAGATGCTGGATTCGTGGAAATCTGGACCGATCTTGGCGGCATTCCTTATTCTGCCGAGGGAGTTTCCCGCCGGGTAGATGTCGCCGAAATCATTTATGCTTCGCGGGATTTGACGAATGTGCGCGTGAGCGTAACGGATAAGCAGCGCGTGCTGCTATCGGCCAGCACCGCAGTCGATAGCGCTACCGTCTCGCAAACCATCTTGGCAACGGCGGCGATACTGGTAATGAAAGCCCGCCCCTGGGCCAGCCTACTCGCTCTCTATGGTTTCCCTGAACAACGTCAGAGTGCGGCTTAGGGCTTTTTGAGGCTTAAAGCTGCGTGCAATTAATCGGACGCAACTTTAAAAGCAGCGTCGGGCGTGTTTGACACGCCAAGCGTGTCGAGTGAGGCTGCGGCCAAGGGCGCGGATGCGCCCGGCGATGCGCTTGGCGCGTCAAACGCACCGGGCGGCGAGGGCTAAGATAAAACTAGAGCGTCTTGCGTCAACCTTTACGCAAGACGCTCTAAGGCTTTTTCGCGGGTGGCAGGCTGAACACCTGCCCCGGATAAATCAAATCGGGATCGCGGATTTGATCGGCGTTGGCCCGATAAATCACCGTATATTGCACGCCGCCGCCATAGGCCCGGCGGGCGATACGCCACAAGCTGTTGCCGGGTTGCACAATAACGCGGCTGCCTTCCGGCGCGAGGCTGATTTGTTCCGGCGTTGCGCGCGCGAATGGCAGTTCGAGGCGCTGCATTACTTTGCCTTGCGGCGAGAGTTGATCAATCCGCAGGGTTGAAGGGCCGGTCGGCATGTCCGCTGCTGGGTGCAGGCGCCACAAGCCGTTGCTGCCGATCTCCGAATCGCCAATCGGCGCGTTATTGATATAAGCGCGAATGCCGTTTCCCGCCTCGCCGCGCCCGGCCAGCATCAAGCTGCCATCGGGGCCGTAGTCGATGCTATCGACGGTCAAGCGGCCCGATCCGCCGGGGGCTTCGGTCGGGGATTGCAGCAAAATGCTGCCCGCACTGCCATCGCGGTTAACGACGACCGCTAATGGCCGGTCGAGAACCGGGGCGGCTAAAGGCCGCTCTGTATTGGAGGCCAGTGCTTCAGGCGGTTTAGCTGCAACGGTTTCCGGCGTCGGTTGAACCGCGCTCGGCGGGGTTCTTGGGCTAGGATTAGGGCTAGGAATTGAGAGAACGACCACCTGTTCGGACTCAAGAATCGTACCGCTCGGGCTGGTTGCCGTTAGAGAAAGCTCCCGGTCGCCACTGGCGAGCGGACGGTCGGGCAACAATACCCATTCACCGCGCTTATCCGCTGTTACCGAGCCGATGGGTTTGCCGCCGTCTAACACTGTTACCACCGCTTCCGGCTGCGCCCGCCCGGCGATCACGGCATCGCCCTGCGGATTAACCCGCACGACATCGAAGCTGGGTTTAACCTCGACGGGACTAGGATTCGGCGCAGGGGCGGCGGTTGGCGGCTGGGCTAGGAGGGGCGCGGCTGGTACGACGGGCGCGGAAATAGGCGCCGATTCGGGCGCGGGCGGAGACGCGAGAGTTTTGGCAGGCGTTTCTGGCGCGGGTGGCGCTTCCGGCGGCATAACTGGCGGCGGCACAACTGGTGGCGGGGTAACAAGCGCCACCTGCGGGGTTGCGGGTGGGGCGGGCGGGGTTGCTGTCAAGCTACCTTCATCGCGCGAGGGTCGGTTGAGGACCAGGGCGGCAAGGACCAGAACGAGGCCGACAAGGCCAAGAAGTATAGCCCGACGGCTAGAAAGGCGTTCCGACATGAGCTTCTTTTTCCCTACCCTAAGGCTACCGTTTTTTGCCCACTTGGGGCAAACACCCTACTATGGACGCCTCGCCGCTGCAATCATGGGCGGAAGGCTTGCACCGCCCTGCCCGCTCGCGCTATCCCTGCCAAGAAGATATTCAGGCGGGTTCCCTGGGGAGGCGATATGACGATTGTGAAAACCGTTTGTGTTTATTGTGGCTCGGCAGGGGCCGTGGACCCAGCCTATCGCGCGGCAGCCACCGATCTTGGCATCCTACTGGCCAAGGCGGGCGTCGATCTCGTTTATGGCGGTGGGCGCGTTGGGTTGATGGGGTTGGTCGCCGATGGCGTCATGGCGCAAGGGGGCCGCGTTATTGGGATTATTCCTGAGTTCCTCGATAAGTACGAGGTTGGCCACACGGGCCTGTCGGAGTTGATCGTCGTCGATACGATGCACACCCGCAAAAAACTGATGATGGACCGCGCCGACGCTTTTATCGTTCTGCCGGGCGGCTTCGGCACACTGGAAGAGTTGTTTGAGGTGCTAACGTGGAAGCAGTTGCGCCTGCACGATAAACCGATTCTGCTGCTCGATCTTCCTGGGACAGATGGTCGCGGTTTCTGGCAACCGCTCACCGCCTTGCTGGATCACATCATCGCGCAAAACTTCGCAAAGCCCGAAATGGCGGGGCTTTGGCAGGTGATAACACGCCTTGAGGATGTTTTAATCGCGTTCCAGTCCGGCCCCACCCCCATGGTCGCGGTTGAAACCAAGTGGCTTTAAGGCGTGCGCCCCCCCCTTGCGCGCCCTGTTTGGTCTGCTAGTCTGCTGCGCGATTTTACCCGTATTGGTTCAGCCGATACCGTGCCTGCCTCTCGGCATTCTGCCGATACCCTAAAACGTCGGCATCCTGCCGAACAGCACCGCCAAGCTGGAGAGTTCGTTCCATGAGCAAGATTAAGGTCAAAACCCCGCTGGTCGAATTGGATGGGGATGAAATGACACGCATCATCTGGAAGATGATTCGTGAAGATCTCATTCTGCCGTTCCTAGACATTGATCTGAAGTACTATGACCTGGGCATGGAATATCGCGACCAGACCAATGATCAGGTTACGATTGACTCGGCGGAAGCGATCAAAACCTACGGCGTTGGCGTGAAATGCGCTACGATCACGCCGGATGAAGCCCGCGTGAAGGAATTCAATCTCAAAAAGATGTGGAAGTCGCCGAACGGCACGATTCGCAATATCTTGGGCGGCACTGTGTTCCGCGAACCGATCATCTGCAAGAACGTCCCCCGCATCATTCCAGGTTGGACTCAGCCGATTGTGATTGGCCGTCATGCGTTCGGCGACCAGTACAAGGCTACGGATTTCGTCGTTCCCGGTCCGGGCAAGCTAACGATGACCTACACGCCCGATGATGGTAGCGCGCCGATCAGCCACGAAGTTTATCAGTTCGATGGCGGCGGCGTGGCAATGGGCATGTACAACGTCGATGAATCAATCAGGGGCTTTGCGCGCGCCTGCTTGCATTATGGCCTATCGCGCGGCTGGCCGGTCTATCTTTCGACCAAGAACACTATTTTGAAATACTATGATGGCCGCTTTAAGGACATCTTTCAGGAAGTCTTTGAGGCTGATTTCAAGGATGCTTTCGCCGCAAAAGGCATTGTGTACGAGCATCGCCTGATTGACGATATGGTCGCGTCGGCCCTCAAATGGTCGGGCGGGTTCGTTTGGGCCTGTAAGAACTACGATGGCGACGTGCAGTCGGATTCGGTCGCGCAGGGCTTCGGTTCGCTGGGTCTGATGACCTCCGTACTGCTCACCCCGGATGGGCAGACGGTGGAAGCCGAAGCCGCCCACGGCACCGTGACGCGCCACTATCGTGAACACCAAAAAGGCCGCGAAACTTCGACCAACCCAATCGCCTCGATCTTCGCTTGGACGCGCGGATTGCACTATCGCGGCGAATTCGACGGCACGCCGGACGTGACGGACTTTGCCCTAACGCTGGAGCAAATGTGCGTGAAGACGGTTGAATCGGGTTTCATGACCAAGGATCTCGCCCTCCTCATCGGCCCGGATCAACCCTGGCTCTCGACAACGCAGTTCTTTGCCAAGCTGGCGGAAAATATGCACAAAGCCATGAAGACCGACTAGGGACCAAGGCCCCGCCGGATATTTCAGCGGGGCCGTTTCTTATGAATATGTCCCTTGATTTCGGCCTGCATTTTCTTATCGGCCTGCAACCCACTGCCGCGCTTACCGCGCACGATCAGGCGCTTCTTGCCGAGGTTCGCCCGGCAGGAATTACCCTGTTCAAAGGGAATTTCGACCGCGATCAGCCGGAGGCACGCTGGCGCACGCGCCTCGCAGATCTGCTGAAACGCGCCCAAGACGCGATTGGCCGAGAGAAGATTCTGGTTGCACTCGATCATGAAGGCGGGCGAGTGCATCGCACACCTGCAAGCATTACTCATTTCCCCGCCGCGCGCGCTTATGCTGACCGCGCCGAGGCCGTCGCCAGGGTGATGGCAGCGGAATTGCAGAGCATTGGGGTGAACTTCATTCTGGCCCCCTGCTGCGATATCGACTCGAACCCGCAGAACCCGATCATCGGCGACCGCAGCTTTGGGCCGGATGCCGAGAGTGTGACGAGGGCGGCAATAGCCTTCCTGCGTGGGCTGGAGAGCGCTGGAATGATTGGTTGTGCCAAGCATTTTCCAGGGCATGGCGACACCGATATCGACAGCCACTATGCCCTTCCCCGCCTGCCCTTTAGCACAGCCGAGCTTGCCGCACGGGAATTACTGCCGTTCAAAGCGCTGATCGAGGCGGGCGTTCCTGCGGTGATGACGGCGCATATTCTGTTTCCGGCAGTCGCGGGAAATTTGCCCGCCACCCTATCACCCGCAATTCTCACGGGCATTCTGCGCCAACAATTAGGATTTACGGGCGTTATTGTCAGCGATGATCTTGGCATGAAGGCAATAGCCCCCTGGTTCGACGTACCAGAGGCGGCGGTTCAAGCCATACTGGCAGGGTGCGATCTGCTGTGCATCTGTGCCGCACAAGCCGATACAGGCAAAACGCGCGGAATGTATGCTGCCCTCGCCCGCGCGGCTGAAACGGCGCTACAAAACGGCACGGGACTTGCTCAAACTCTGTACGACAGTCAGGCGCGCGTAGCGCTGTTGCTAAATCGTCTCAAGGTGTAACAAGCCTGTCTTACCGGGGATGCGCCGACTCGCCATTTCGCGGTAAACTGTGGTAGGAGAAACGCAGTGTGATCTATTGTTAATCCCGGTCCTTGCCGTAGCATTGGAACAGGATCCTCTGGATGGCAGACTGTAGTGATTTTGGCCGCCGTACTGTCGGCCCTAGCCTAAGTGGAAACGACGACCATGATACCCACGCCTACGTCTCTGTCTCGCCTATGCCGGGTTCTGTCCCTCGTGGCCGTGCTGGGGCTTGGGGCTTGCGCCTCCTCGCAATCGGCAGAGAATGATCCGATTGAAGGTTTCAATCGGGGCGTTTTTGCCGTGAATGACGCGCTGGATCAGGGAATCATCCGCCCGGTAGCCTATGGTTATCGCGAAGTTGTGCCAGAACCGATCCGCGACCGCGTGCGCGATTTTGTGGCAAACCTCGCCACCCCCGTGGTGCTGCTGAACGATTTGCTGCAAGGCGAATTTGATCGCGCCGGAACGACGTTCACGCGCTTCTGGATCAATACGATTGCCGGCGTCGGCGGTTTAGTCGATATCGCCTCGTCAATCGGCATTAAACGCCATACGGAAGATTTTGGCCAAACGCTCGCCACCTGGGGCGCAGATGAGGGGCCTTATCTGGTATTGCCGCTGCTGGGGCCGTCGAACCCGCGCGATGCCATTGGCCGCGTCGTCGATATTTTTACCGACCCGATGACCTATATCTTCGGCGCGCATGGGCCTGAGTGGGGGCCGTATGCCCTAACCGGAACACGGATCGTCGATGGTCGCTCGCGTATCATTCGAGAAACGGACGATCTGCGCCGTAATTCTTTCGATTACTACGCCACTATCCGCAGCATTTACCGCCAGCAGCGCGCAGATGAGATTGCCAACGGTCGCGCCAAGCCGGGCAGCAAGCCTAGCTATCCGGGGCAGGACGGGAATTGACCTGTTGTCGCATTGGATCATGTGATTTGGTAAATGGGAGCTAAAGACATGAACACGTCACGTCGGGCAGTGCTTTTGGGGGGTATTGGTCTCGCCATCCTGCCGAGTTTTGCGGTTCAGGCTGCCGATATTTCTAAAGAGGCCAGGGAGTTAATCGAAACCCTGGGAGCGCAGGCAATTACCACCATTAACGATGATTCGCTGAGCGAAGTAGATCGTCGGGAAAAATTCACTAAGCTGCTCGTGGATGGTTTCGATATTCCTGCCATAGCGCGCTTCTGCCTGGGGCGCTACTGGCGTTCGGCCAGCGACGCTCAGAAAACCGACTATCAGACTGCTTTCCAGAAAATGATTATCGCGATCTATGCTACCCGCTTCCGCGAATACCGGGGCGTGAACTTCCGTGTTGTCGCTAGTCGCAACGAGGGGGAGGATCACGCTATGGTCATCAGCAATCTACAACCGCCGACCTCTAGCCAAGCGGCTAAAGTGGAGTGGCGTGTGCTGAAGGCACAGGGCAAAACAAAGGTGGTTGACGTTATCGTCGAGGGTGTCAGCATGTCCCTGACACAGCAGCAAGATTTTGCCGCAGCGATGCAGAGTAATGGCGGTAATTTAGATCGTTTCATTGCGGACCTTAAGCAGCGCGCTGCCGTTTAATCTGTGTTTCTACGTTTCTCAATGAATTAAACGAAAAAGGAAAGCGCAATGCTGGATTGGTTCGCCTGTCTCGGCGCCGCATTTATTGCGCTTATAAGCCTATTTTATCCGACGCGCACTTGGATGCGCGGCGGTTTAGCTGGCGTTGGTTTGTTGGGGGCGGGTTATGGCACGTGGGTGCAAGACAGTGGCCTTGTGGTGGCATTCGCTATTGTTATCGCCATTCAGATCGCCCACGTTTTCTCTCTTGCAAAGCTGGTGAGGAGCGCCAAACAGAGTGGCGACACGGATATGTCGCTGGATTGGCTCGTATCATCAATGACTGTGCAAAAATTCTCCGCTGGGGAAACCCTATTTCGGGCGGGGGATCGGTCGGATGCGATGTTCGTGATAAAGTCTGGCTCTATCCGGTTGGTCGAGTTTAACGCTTCGGTTGGGCCGGGGCAAATGCTGGGTGAGATTGGTATTTTCTCGCCCGAGGGCAAACGCACCGCCTCTGCTGTGTGCGATAGCGCCGTTGAGTTGCTCCAGCTGTCGGCCCAGCGCGTGTTCGAGCTATTCGCCCAACAACCCGCCTTCGGCTTTCAGTTAATGCAACTCATCATTCGCCGTATGAACGAGCGGGTGCAGGCCCACATGGCCGAGCAGCGCGACATGGAACGCCGGGTTGAGATCGAAAAACAATCAACCCGTTTGGCCCTAGCCGATACGTTTGAAGTGAGCGTGCAGCGCGTGCTCTCCGGTGTTACCAGCTCAGTTGGGCAAATGCAGTTCTGCGCGCAGGCCATGTCGAGCGCTTCCAATCAAACCCAGGAGCGCAGTCAATTAGTATCCCGCGCGCTGGAATCGGCCCGCACCTCCACGTCGCTGATGGCGCAAGCCGCCGAAGGGTTGAGCCAAGCCATCGCCGGGATTCACCGTCACGTCGAAGGCTCGGCGAACATCGCCCGGCAAGCCTCGACCCAGGCACAGACGGCCAACAGCACGATCGAGACCCTTAGTCAGGCGGCTACACGCATCGGCGCTGTCGTGGCGCTGATTACCGAGATTGCGGAACAAACCAACCTGCTGGCTCTCAACGCCACCATCGAAGCCGCTCGCGCGGGGGAAGCTGGGCGGGGGTTTGCCGTAGTTGCCACGGAGGTGAAGAACCTCGCTAACCAAACCGCGAAGGCGACAGAAGAGATCACCGCGCAAATCGAGAATATGCAAAGCGCAACCGGCGCGGCGGTGACTGAAATTCAGTCTATCGGTTCCACAATTCTAACGATTAACGAGATTACGACGACCATCGTTAACGCCATTCAGGAGCAGCGCGGCGCTTCGTCTAAAATCTCTCAGAACGTCACTCAGGCCAGTGCCGACGCCGACGAAGTGGCCCGCCACATCGCACAGATCAATAATTCGGTTGGGGAGTCCAGCCAAGTGGCGGCGCAAGTGCTGCTGACCGCCTCCGACTTAGTGCGGGATTCGGATATTCTGCGTTCTGAAGTAAACGGTTTCTCTAGTCAGGTTAGAACGAGTTAAGCAACTCTCTCTGGCGCTGCTTGATCAATCCATACCAACAGCGCTTCGACCGTGGTTTCCCCCACGCTGACCAGTTCCCGCGCTTGGGCAGGCAAATCGTCCGCCTGGCCGCTCTTAGCGCTGCTCACAACCCGCTCGGCGGCGCAGGCCAACGGGATCAAGCCGAAATTAGCGGCAGTCCCATACAAATCGTAAGCATTTCGCAACGTATCGTCGTTCACTCGGCCCCGCGTTGATCGGATTGCGCGCGTGCAGTTTTGCACAACGTGGATAACATCTGCTATCAGCTTACGCAGATCACTAGGAGATAGTATTTCCCGAAGTTCACTCAGCCGTGTCGTATCCAGAAGTGTGGGCCGCTCGGACAACCGATGATCCTGGTTTTCCAATGCTGCTGTTTGCATTCTGCCCACTCCCCCGAACGATCTCGACGCTCAGACCGCGCCCTACCTTAGTAACGATTGTGTGGCTCGCTTGGATGCAGCTTTTTGATCGTTACTCGATATATATGTTATGCAATTCTTATCAAACCTGTAAGACAATGACCAGAGTCAATTCTAAACATTATGATTTTTATGTAATAACGGTCTCAGCTTTGGCCGTATAACCGAGAGGCTTGCGAGGGTAAATCGCGCTCCCCTACCTCCCCACCAATCTTCGATATGGACAGAGGTTAGGAACAGCGGTAGAGGTGGATCTTCTCAACGGGGTGCCCATTCTGGGCTGAGAGGCTAACGCCAACCCGCCGAACCTGATCCGGATTATGCCGGCGGAGGGATTGAGCGTAGGCGTTATCGCCGCTCCTCCCTGTGCGCGCTGGCGAGGGAGATTAAATGACTAAATCCAACCTGAGTTTCCGCCTCTTTCCCGTTCTGCTGGGCCTCGCCCTTATCGGCACCGCGCTGCCTGCGGTAGCTCAAAAACCTGAATTGACCGTCTATACCTATTCCGGTTTCGCCGCAAAATGGGGGCCGGGACCGGCCTTGAAGGCGGGGTTTGAAGAAACCTGCGGCTGCACCCTGTCCTATGTCGCGGTCGATGACGGCGTGGCCCTGCTCACGCGGGTGCGCCTAGAAGGGGCGTCCACTAAGGCCGATGTTGTGGTGGGGCTGGATCAAAACCTAACGGTGGAAGCCGCTGCCACGGGCCTGTTCGCGCCGCACGGTGTTGAGACCAAAAGCCTCGCACTGCCGGTCGCTTGGTCCGATGCGACGTTTCTGCCCTTCGATCATGGTGCCTTCGCCGTGATCTACGACACCAAAGCCTTACCGCAGCCGCCGAAGAGCCTGAAGGAGTTGGTGGAAGGCGATCCTAAGCAGAAGATCATTCTACAAGATCCGCGCACCTCCACCCCCGGCCTCGGGATGCTGCTGTGGGTGAAGGCTGTTTATGGCGACCAAGCCCCTGCCGCCTGGGCCAAGCTGCGCGGGCGCATTCTGACGACGACGAAAAGCTGGGGCGATGCCTACAGCCTGTTCACGAAGGGCGAAGCGCCGATGGTGCTGTCCTACACCACCTCCCCTGCCTACCATTTGATCGAGGAAAAGAGCGATCGTTACGCCGCCGCCCTCTTCAGTGAGGGCCATTACCCGCAGATCGAAGTGGCGGCTGCGGTGAACGGCAGTAAGCAGGCAGAGCTTGCCCAACGCTTCTTAGCCTTCCTTATCACCGACAAAGCCCAAAGCATCATCCCAACAACGAATTGGATGTTCCCTGTCACGGCAACCGCAATGCAGCCGGAGGAGTTCAAAACCCTGCCAAAACCCAGCAAGATGCTGCTGCTGCCGGGCGATCAAGTGGCTCAGAACCGCAAAGCCTGGACGGATGAGTGGCTAAAGGCGCTTGCCCAATAGAGCGCCGATTTTGCCCGCTCTCGCCTGCGCGCTGATCCTTCTCGCGGCCCTGGGTGCGGGTATTGGCCCGGTGCTGGCCCTCGGGATGGGGTCGGAGCGCGGCGTTGGGGCGAGCCTCTCGGCGCTGTGGGGCGATGCCTATTTGCGTCAGGTGATCCTGTTTACGCTCGGGCAAGCTGCGCTCTCGACCCTGCTTGCCGTGGTTGGTGCCGTGCCCGTGGCACGGGCGCTGGCACGGCGGCAGGCGTTTTTGGGGCGAGGGCTGCTGCTGCATCTGCTCGCGGTGCCGCTGCTGCTTCCGGCCTTGGTGGGTGTGCTGGCCCTGGTCACGCTCTATGGGCAGAAGGGCTGGATCGCCGGGATCGTGCGCGCTTTGGGGGGGGAGATGCCGCCGCTGTATGGCCTGGGCGGTATTCTACTGGCGCACACATTCTTCAATCTGCCGCTCGCCGCCCGTCTGCTGTTGCGCGCGCTCGAAACCGTGCCGGGGGAAAGCTGGCGGCTTTCGGCGCAACTGGGGTTCTCGCCGGGGCATGTGTGGCGTTTTATCGACCGTCCAGTGATCTTGCGCGCCCTCCCCGCGATTGCAGCGCTGGTATTTTTGCTGTGTGCGGGCAGCTTTACCATCGTGCTCGCCCTCGGCGGCGGTCCCGGCGCGACGACGCTGGAAGTCGCACTCTATGAGGCGCTGCGCCTGGATTTCGACCCAACCCGCGCCGCCCTGCTCGCGCTGTTGCAGACCGGCCTGTGCCTTACGATTGGCGCGTTGGTGCTGCGCTTCACCCCGCCTACCGTGCCGCTGAGTCTGGGGCCGGGGCGCTGGGCGACGCGCCCCGACGTGGCCCTGCTGCGGACCCGGTTAACCGATGGGGCGACGATCCTTCTCGCGGCGCTATTCGTCGGCCTGCCGATTGTGGGCATAATCGTCGCGGGATTGCGCGGGCCGATGGCGCGCGTACTGCTTGATCCAGACCTCTGGGTCGCGCTCGCCAACTCCCTCAAGCTGATTGGGTTTACGACTCCGCTCACGCTGCTGCTCGCGGGCGGTTTGCTGCTGGGGGCGCGACGGCTGCCGGAGCGTGCCCGCCAACGTCTCGCCGGGCTTGGAATTCTGCCGTTAGCACTGCCGCCCATCGTGATCGGGACCGGCTGGTTCATTCTCTTCCGCCCGCTCGTGCTGGCCCCGTGGGTCGCGATTGCCTTGACGGCCGCCTTAACGGCGTTGATGGCCCTGCCCTACGCCTTACGCGCCCTCGCGCCTGCGGTTATAGAGGCGGCAGCCCGCCATGATCGGCTGTGCCGCGCGCTTGGAGTCACGGGCTGGCAACGGTTTCGGCTCATTGATTTTCCCAGCCTCCGCCGCCCGCTAGCAACCGCAACAGCGCTGACAGCGGCCCTTAGTCTCGGCGATCTTGGCGCGGTGGCGCTGTTTGGCGCAACCGAGACTGCCGCGCTGCCCGCGCTGCTGTTCAGCCGCATGGGCAGCTACCGTTTCGATGAGGCCGCTGTGATTGCGCTGTTCTTTTTGCTTGTCGGCCTGGGGCTGTTTTGGGGAATCGAGAAAGGCTTTGGCTATGACCGCCGCGCTTGAGGTGCAAGACCTGCGCTTTACCTTTGAGACGATGGCAATGCGCTTCGATCTTACGGTCGCGCGCGGCGATTTTCTGGCGCTTATCGGCCCAAGCGGGGCGGGAAAATCGACTCTGTTGAACCTCATTGCCGGGTTCGAGACGCCGCAGTCGGGCAGTATTCGCCTGCTCGGGCAGGACGTAAGCAACCTTCCGCCGGCTCGCCGCCCGGTAACGACGGTGTTTCAGGACCATAACCTCTTCGATCATCTCGACTGCGGCACTAACGTGCGTCTAGGGCTATTGCCCGCGTCGATCAAAAATCGTGCGGCCCATACCGCTGCAATAGAAGCGCTGGAGCAGGTTGGCCTTGCCGGGTTCGAGACCCGCCCGGCGCGCGACCTGTCGGGCGGGCAGCGGCAGCGCGTGGCGATTGCGCGGGCATTAGTACGGGCGCGCATCTGCCCACTGCTTCTGTTGGATGAACCTTTCGCCGCCCTCGGCCCTGCCCAACGCCGCGAGATGCTGGACCTCATCGACGGGTTGCGACACCGCTACGGGTTAACCGTGCTGCTGGTCAGCCATCACCCCGACGAAGCCCGCCACGCCGCCCAACGCTGCGCGTTTCTCGATGCAGGGCAAATCGTTGCGCTCGACGAGACCGCAACCCTGCTGGCGCGCACTGATTTGCCGGGCTTAACGGCCTACCTCGGTGATGTTTAGAGCTTACTTGGCCGGAACCATGCCAACGTCCGGCACAATTCGGGTGGTGACTTCCAGGATTTTGCCTAAAGTTTCTATGCGCCGATACACCGCATCGCCCAACACGACAGAGCCATCAGTGGGTAGCGATAGGGTTAGCAGACTGCCATCAACCGTGAGCGCCACATGATCGAGCACGCCCGGCGCGCCGCCAGAGAGCAGATAGCCCAAGCGCAAGGCGATCCCAACGGCGCTTGCTATCTGAAGCTGGGCGGGGGTGAGCAAATGCGTTGGCACTGTATCGGGCAAGGCTTCCCGGCTTGCGCCATAGCGCATGGCAATCGCCGTAGCCAGGAACGCCCGGCCAGGATGATCTATGCCGGTTAGCTGCGCCTGCAAGACGCGGCGATAGGCAAGGGCCACGCGGTAATCGGGATGCTCGGTCCAGGCGATATCTGATAGGCGGCAGGCGGCCTCGGTCAAGCGGCGCGCGTCGGCATCATCCGGCGGCAGCAACGGCGCAACGAAACGCAGCAACTCCCGGTACGATAACGCAAAGCGGCTATCGCCCACTAAGGTCTCGCAGCTTGCCATCAGCGGATCTTGTGTGCGAACCGACGGGTGCAGCCGATCGAACAGCGCCCCTTCCCGCAGGCCCGCCGCCGAAAAGATAATGGTGGCAGGATTGGCGACCGCAAAAAGCTGCTCATAGACCAGTGCCGCCCACGGCAACGTATCGGCCCGGCGGCGCGACACATCGGGATGGCGGCGGATCGTGTCGCGGTCCATCCGATGAATGCGCTGGAAAAAGCTCGCCGCCGTGGCAGCGGGAACGGCGTAGTGGTGAATAATATGGAGCGGGTACTGATACTGCTCCATCATCATCCGCGCTAACGTGCGCCACGCCCCGCCGACCGCGTAAAAATTACGACCGTTTAGGTTGGGCAACCACGGTACATCCTGCAACGCCCGCTTAATCAAACCCGCGCCGCGCCGCACCGAATTATCGGCGGCATCCATGAGGCGCAAGGGGCCGATGGGCAGGGAAATTCGCTCGCCGAGCTTCCCCCCGCCAACGTCGATCAACTCCAAGCTGCCCCCACCCAAATCGCCTACCACGCCATCGGCATCGGGAATGGCCGATACGACCCCAAGCGCCGACAGGCGCGCTTCTTCGGTTCCGGCAATCACGGTAACGGGCAGGCCCATCACCCGTTCAGCTTCCGCAACAAAACTGGGGCCATCTTCGGCATCGCGTACTGCCGCCGTAGCGTAGATCAAGGTTTCGCACACGTTCATTGCCTGAGTGAGCGCGCGGAACCGCCCAAGGTTGGCGATAGCGCTGCGCCGCCCTTCGGGACTGAGACGGCCCGTGGCCGTAATCCCCCGCCCCAAGCCGCACATAACCTTTTCATTAAAAAGGGTAAGCGGCGCGCGCGACGTGTCCCGATATACGACAAGACGGCAGGAGTTCGAGCCTATATCGATAATGGCGATACGTTTAGAGGTAGGCATCTAGCGCAAATCCCGAGCAAACAGCATCGTTTGCGACGACGCATTCGCGTAAAAAAATCAACACCTAACCCCTAGTCCTTCGGCTTTTGGCGCGTGCGGGTTTGGGCGCCGCGACGCTGCCCCGATCCGCGACCCGATAGGCTGGGATTGGTCATAAAAAAGGTATGGGCCGAAAATCCATCCAAAGCCTCCGGTGGCCGCACATAGCTGCCATCCGGTTGCAAGAACCAGGTTTGGGCTTGATCTTTCATATTCCCCGCCATGATCTGATCGAGGATCTGCTGATGCACGGTGGGCGTTTCAATCGGCACCAGGGTTTCAACCCGCCAATCCAAATTACGCGGCATCCAATCGGCGGACGAGATGAAGACCTTGGCATAGCGCGAGGGCAACTCGTGACCATTACCGAAGCACACCACCCGGCTATGCTCCAAGAACCGCCCAACGATGGAGCGAACGCGGATATTCTCCGATAGGCCCGGAACGCCAGGGCGCAAGCAGCAAATGCCGCGAATGACCAGTTCCACTTTCACGCCGGCTTCGCTGGCGCGGTAGAGAGCATCAATGATCTCGGGATCGACAAGAGCGTTCATCTTTGCCCAAATACCCGCCGGGCGACCGGCATGGGCAAAATCAATCTCTTGCTGAATATACTTCAGAATCGCCGGGCGCACGGTAAGCGGCGCAATCGCGATTTTTTCCAAGCGGTCGGGGCTAGCGTAACCCGTCATGAAGTTGAACACGCGCGTGGCATCGCGGCACAACACCGGATCGCAGGTAAAGAACGACAGATCGGTGTAAACCTTCGCCGTAATCGGATGATAATTGCCCGTGCCGAAATGCACGTAAGAGCGCAAATCACCGCCCTCGCGCCGCACAACCAGCGACACTTTGGCGTGGGTTTTCAAATCTATAAACCCATAGACCACTTGCGCGCCCGCGCGCTCCAAATCGCGCGCCCAGCGAATATTGGCCTCTTCATCGAAGCGGGCTTTAAGCTCCACCAGCGCTGTAACCGACTTACCCGCTTCCGCCGCTTCTACCAGCGCGCGGACGATGGGGCTATTGTCGGAGGTGCGGTACAGCGTCTGCTTAATCGCAATAACCGCCGGGTCGCGCGCGGCTTGCAGCAAAAACTGCACGACCACATCGAAACTCTCGTAGGGGTGATGAACGACGATATCTTTCTGGCGAATCGCAGCAAAACAATCGCCGCCGAAATCGCGAATACGCTCGGGGAAACGGGCGTTGTAGGGGGGGAACAGCAGATCGTGACGCTCATCGACGATCATCTGTTTCACGTCGGCCAGCCCCACGATAGCCGAAGTATCAAACACATCGGCGCGGGCTACGTGCAACTGGTCGATAACAAACGCCCGCAAATCTTCCGGCATCCCTGCATTCACGACAAGACGAATGACAAGACCGCGACGGCGGCGCTTTAGAGCCGATTCGAACAGGCGAACCAGATCTTCCGCCTCTTCATCAATTTCCATTTCGCTGTCGCGATTGATGCGGAACAGGCCCTTGGCTAGAATCTCGAAACCGGGGAACAGCCGATCAAGGAACTGGCCGATCAAATCTTCCACGGCGAGAAAACGGATGCCACTGCTGGCGGGTACGCGAATGAAGCGGCGAATTTGCGCCGGTTGCGGCAGCAGCGCGCGCATCACCTTGCCGTCCGACGGACGCACCATCTGCACCACCATCGCCGAGCCGCGATTGGGGATGAAGGGGAACGGATGCGCCGGATCAATCGCCATTGGCGTCATCACCGGAAAAATCTGTTCATCGAAGAAAGTGGAGGCCCAGGCACGCTCTTCCACGGTCAGCGCGTTGGGGTCGGCCAGGGTAATCCCGGCCGCCGCCATTTCTATGAGAAGCGTCTGCCAGGTAGCTTCCTGCAAATCGGTCAGCACGCGCACGGCTTCGCGCAGATCAATGAGTTGCTGAGTGGGGGTCAGCCCGTCTTGGCTTACGCCGGCAACGCCTTCCGCCACTTGGCCTTCAAGACCTGCGACGCGAACCATAAAAAACTCATCGAGATTAGCTTCGGCAATCGACAAAAACCGCAGCCGCTCCAGCAACGGATGCCGGGCATTCTCCGCCTCTTCCAACACTCGGCGATTGAACGCCAACCACGAAAGCTCCCGATTGATGAACCGCTGCGGCATGGTTTTGGTGATTTGCGCCAACGGGACGGTTTCAGCGTGGCCGAGGTCTTGGCCAGCAACAGAATCGGGGGCTTGGGCGGGAAGAACCGTGGTCATAGTCGTCCTCATATCATCGCTGGGCCGGATGGGCGGCTATAACACACTCATGACACCGGGAGCATGACAGAGTGATGACGATACGCAAAGCACAGCCCACTTATTCGCGCTTGCCCGCGTCATCCGGCTCCTGAAGAACCTTCCGCGCGAGGGCCAGGGTGATCGGTTTTTGCGCCGAGAGCGCGGCCTGATTAAGCTCGGTCGCAAGCCCAGCAATCGCGGCAAAACTGCGCTCGATGCGCGGCAACAGATAGCGCAGCACCGCAGGGTCGAGACTTGCCCCCAGGTCCGCTAAATGTTTTACCAGCAGGGCCGACAATAGCGCATCATCGGGCGGACTAATCTCCACCTGCGGTAAGGCCGCGAGGCGCGAGGCGAGATCGGGCAGGCGCACCGGCCAACGCGCCGCAGGCTCCCGCGCCACAATCAGCGCTTGGCCCTTTCGCTCCCGCAGAAGATTGAGCAGGTGAAACCAGGGGGCTTCGGCAGCAGGTTCTGGGTGCGACTCGGCGTGCAGATCAATCAGCAACCTCGCCCCCTGTGGGACCAGGGCATCGAGATCGACGCTCACCCCAGGCCGCGCGCGGGTGGCTCCGCTGCGCTGCGCCCAAACCGAGGCGAGATGGGATTTCCCCGCGCCCGCAGGCCCGTTGAGAACCAGCGCCGAGGCGGACCAGTCCGGCCAACGATCAATCCACGCTACAGCCAGGGCGTTGCACGGCGTAATCAGAAAATCTTCCTCTCCCAAGGCCGGACGAAACCCGAGCGCGAGGGGGAGTTGAAGGGAGGATGCTGTCATTGGGCCGCAGGCGGGGGCGGCGGATCGTAAAGCTCGGAGGCAAGATAGTTTGCCACCCCAAACCGGACGAGCACCCCTATTACCGCCATGACCGGCACCGCCATCAAGACCCCCAGGAAACCGAACAGCGTGCCGCCCGCTAACAAGGCAAAGATAATCCAAACCGGATGCAGGCGCACACGGTCGCCCACCAGCCACGGCTGAAGCACATAGCCTTCCAGCACTTGACCGACCCCGAAAACCCCGGCCACGATAATCACTGGTAGCCATGAATCAAACTGTAGTACAGCAAGGCCAACAGAGGTTAAGCCGCCAACGAACACCCCGACGAAGGGAATGAAGGACAATAACCCGGCAAGCAAACCAACAATAATCCCGAAATCGAGACCAACAATCCGCAAGCCAATTGCGTAAAATAGGCCAAGACTGAGGCATAGCAGCGCTTGCCCGCGCGCGAACCCGGAAAGAATCGCATCAATTTCACGGGCTTGCGCGCGGATCGTCTCGGCGGCGCCAAGGGGCAACCACGAGTCGATTTTCGCAATCAACATATCCCAGTCGCGCAACAGGTAGAAGGCGACCACGGGTGTCACAAAAATCAGCGAGAGAATGTTGACGACGGCAAGCCCGCCGACCAACAGATTGCCGATGAATTGTGCCACATAGCCCAAGGCTTTGCCTGCATCGGCCCCTGCGGCGGCGCGCAGGTTGATGATGTCGGCATCCGACACGCCAAAATCGCGCTGGGCATCGACCAGCCACAGGTTAGCCCGGTCTTGGATCGTCGTTAAAATGGTGGGAAGCCGCTGGGCCAGTTCTACCGCCTGAACCTGAATGATCGGCACGAACAGCAAAAGCACGAGAAAGCAGGTGAGAAAAAAGGCTAAGATAGTGACAAGACTACCAAGCCCCCGCCCCAACCCACGCCGCTCTAACCAATCAACGGTTGGATCGAGGAAATAGGCAATCCCCGCCCCCGCCACGAAGGGCAGCAGCACTGGCGTAATATGCCACAGGATGATGAAGCCCAAAATGCCGAACCCAATCATCCAACGCCACTTATGCACGCTCATGCCTGCTCTCCCTTCGCCTGTCCAATCAGGCGATGCCAGCGCCCGGCGTACATCAAACCGCTTACCGCAGTTGTCACGATCATCAGCGCCTCCAGTGCCAGGGTCAGCGGCTCGGCTCTTGCTGCCGACAGGCCCGTAAGCTGCGCCACCATTCCCGATTCGAGCGATAAAATCCAGGCAATCACAAAGACTTGCAAAAACGTGTTCACCTTCGATACGAGAATGGGGCGAATATCTGCGGGAAACTTGCGCCAGTGGCACCACGCCAACCCGCCAAGAATCATCACGTCGCGCCCTAAAACGAACAGCGTTACCGCCCAACTCAGCACGCCTTGGGCCGACAGCGCGATATACATGCTGACCAAGAGCAGCTTATCGGCAGCGGGATCGAGATAGGTGCCGAGGGTGGATTGCAGGCGAAAAACCCGCGCAATGGCACCATCCAGCGCGTCCGAGATTGCCGCGATCACAAAGAGCCAAAACCCCGTCATAAACTCTCCTTGCACGAAAGCTGTAACCGTAAACGGCACCAGCAGAATACGCGCGCAGGAGATGATGTTGGGGATATGACGGATTTTACGGCCCGGCGCGGGCACCTTCGCCTCCGTTATGGTGTTTTTGCGGGGGCAGGCGCGGTAGCACCACTGCCCGTAAAGCGTAGCACGTAACCGTCAGCCTCTTGGCTCAACTTCAACTCCCGCTGGGCGAGATTGCGGGTGGCCTGATCGGTGGCAGCGGTTAGCGATAAATCAATCATCGCGTCGGTCTTGCTCAAGGTCTTCAAGGCTGCCCCGCGCACACCGGGAACGGCTTCGAGACGCTTCTTAACCTCGATCCAATCAGACAAGGCCCGCAGCGGCACTTTAACGACGAGGGTTTCGAGCACTGCCCCCGCGTCCCCACCCGTCGCCATAGTCTTTTGCGCCGCGCGGTCTTTTCGCCACAGGGCTTCTAGGTCTGCGATCATGCGGGTAACGATCCGGTCGTAGAAGGCTTCGCGGGTTTCACCGACAGTAAGCGCAAATCGCTCGTTAAAAATCGCCTGACCGGAGCGGCGCAGTGTTAAACTCCCACCATCGGCAGCGGTCACGAACTCCGCCACTAGCCCTTCGTAGGCGTCATATTTACGCAGGAGCGGATCGAGCTTCAGCGGCGTTGCGTCGTAGGCGGAGGCAGGATTGAGCGCCGCCACATCAGCCTCATCGCCCTTTGCGAGCACCAGGGGTACGAGACCCGTTTTAAGCGGGCGGGCGGCCAGCGCCTGACGCCACGGATTGCCCACTTCCCAAAGCTGAACCTTATCGCCCTCGCGAAACAGGGGCAGCAGCAGGAGCGGTTTCGGCGCGGCGCGCAACTCTTCGGCCCCTACTTGGCGCAGCAGCGCTCTAACCGAGGTGGGGCGGAAACGGTAGGTGAGCGTGCCAAGGTAGCGCACAGCAGAGCTTGTTTCTTTCTCCACCTCAAAACCTTCAAGCAGCGGGGCGATTTCTTTATCGGTAAAACCGAGCAGGCGGCTGGTATCGCCCCCCACCGCCACACGCTCGATCAGCTTACGCCACGCGCGGATTTGCCCTTCGGTGATACCAGAGTCGCGCGCTTGCGCCGCTGTGGCCGCCGTTTTATCAATGGCGATCCCCGCCACGCTAAAGCTCTCATCCGCAGCCCCGCTCAGGCCAGAGCCGAGCAGAAGGGCAGTGACAGCCAGACCCGAAAGAAACCGACGAGCGCGCATTCTGGAACATCCCCTTATCGTGGCGAAACCACCAATCGCCGCCCCTGTTGTATCTCAGCCGGTGCCCGAAAGTCATCCGCTGTGATGAAGTTCGCCCGCATTGCAATCGCGCGCCGTTTCGCTATTGTCCCAGCAAAATTCTGACCAAGACCGCCATCGGGCGATAGAGGTGCGCTATTTCTAACGAACGGACCTACCGGCACGCCGGTGTTGATATCGACGCGGGCAACGCGCTCGTCGATGCGATTAAACCCCTGGCAAAATCCACCGCGCGGCGCGGGGCCGATGCCTCCTTGGGCGGTTTTGGTGCTTTGTTCGATCTAAAGGCGGCGGGCTTTACCGATCCGCTGTTGGTCGCTACCACCGATGGCGTTGGCACGAAGCTGAAGCTCGCGATCGAGACCGGTTATCACGATACGGTCGGGATTGATTTGGTTGCCATGTGCGTTAACGATTTGGTCGTGCAAGGGGCAGAACCCCTGCTGTTCCTCGATTATTATGCCACCGGTAAGCTAGACGTTGCGGCGGGCCGCGCCATCGTTGCCGGGATTGCCGAGGGTTGCCGTCAAGCGGGCTGCGCGCTGATCGGCGGCGAGACGGCGGAAATGCCGGGGCTTTACGCCGACGGCGACTATGATCTGGCTGGGTTTTCGGTCGGCGCGGTCGAACGCAGCCAAGTGGTGACGGGCCGCGAGGTTGTGGCGGGCGATGTGGTTATCGGTCTTAAATCAAGTGGCGTCCACTCCAACGGCTTCTCGCTGGTCCGGCGCATTCTGGCGGAAGACGGCATAAACTTGTCGGACGATGCCCCCTTCGCCCCCGGCACCACCGTTGGCCACGCCTTGTTGATACCAACGCGGATTTACGTGAAATCCTGCCTCGCCGCGCTGAAAGCCGTGACGGTGAAAGCCTTTGCCCACATCACTGGCGGCGGGCTGACCGAGAATATCCCCCGTGTACTGCCGAATGGTTTAGGCGCCATCCTGGATGGAACAACGTGGCAGGCCCCTGCCGTGATGGGCTGGCTCGCCAGCCGGGGCGTGGCCCTTACGGAAATGGCGCGCGTGTTCAACTGCGGTCTCGGCATGGTTATCGTTGTGGCAGAGGCCGATGCGCCCGCCGCCCTCAAAACCCTGACCGAAGCCGGGGAAACCGCGACCATCGTTGGCCGCATCGAAGCCGCCAGGGGTGACGAGCGGGTTCATATTCAGAATCTTGGCGCGGCATGGCGCGCGTAAAGCTGGGTTGCCTGATTTCGGGGCGCGGCTCCAATCTGCAAGCGCTGATTGATGCCTGCGCCACTCCCGATTTCCCGGCGGAAATCGGATTGGTGATCTCCAATAAGCCCGGCGTGCAGGGGTTGGAGCGGGCCGCGAAAGCTGGGATTCCGACGCAGGTAATCCGCCACGCGGCATTCCAAGGCCGCGCGGCCTTTGATGCGGCGCTGGATGCTGCTTTGCGCGCGGCAGGGGTAGAAATCGTGTGCCTGGCCGGGTTCATGCGCCTGCTAACGCCGGAGTTCGTGACCGGCTGGGGCGATAAGATTGTGAATATCCACCCCTCCCTGCTGCCCGCCTTCAAAGGGCTTGACACCCACCAGCGCGCCCTCGATAGCGGCGCGCGGTTTGCAGGCTGCACAGTTCACATCGTCCGCCCAGCGATGGACGAAGGCCCGATTCTGCTGCAAGCCGCCGTGCCGATTCTGGATGACGATACGGAAGCGAGCCTGGCTGCGCGCATCCTCACGGCTGAACACCGCGCCTATCCCGAAGCCGTGCGCTTGCTGGCCGAAGGCCGTGTTCGGGTGAACGGTTTGCGTTGCCATTTTGATGCGCCCGCTAATCCCGTGCCACAGTTCAACCCGTCTTGTCGCCAATAGGGTTTTTTCTGATGGAGAAAGCCACGGGTTACAGCCTGTTGCCTGAACGCAGGATTTTGGGTATCACCCTGTCAGACCCTTCCTAACGAGGACCGCAGAATGGCCAATATTGCCGAAATGGAAAAACGTCACGCCGCCTTTTATAGCCGCGTTTTGAAAGCCATGACCTACACGGGCGTTGCCATTGCGGTTCTGCTGGCGGTGATGGCAGCAACGCTGATCCATCACAAATAGGTTAAATCAGACCGCTGCATATAAAAAACCCCGGCAGTCACCTGCCGGGGTTTCTGCTTTAGGCGATCAAAGCCTTAGCCGACGATTTCGGTTCCGGCGAAGAAGTAGGCGATTTCATTCGCAGCGTTTTCGAGCGAATCCGAGCCATGAACCGAGTTAGCTTCAATCGACTCGGCAAACTCGCGGCGAATGGTGCCGGGTTCGGCCTTCGACGGATCGGTTGCGCCCATGATTTCGCGATTGCGGGTTACGGCGTTTTCGCCTTGCAGCACCTGCGCCACAACCGGACCTGAGATCATGAAGGACACGAGTTCGCCAAAGAACGGGCGAGCCTTATGGACTTCGTAGAATTTTTCGGCCTGAGCCTGCGACAGCCACAGGCGCTTTTGCGCGACGATCTTCAGGCCAGCTTCTTCAAAGCGGGCATTGATCTTGCCGGTTAGATCGCGGCGAGTGGCATCGGGCTTCAGGATCGAGAGGGTACGTTCCAACGCCATGTCGGCATAACTCCAGTGGTGAGCGACTGAAGGAGCGGCCCACGACCTGCGGCCCGCCCTGCTTCAGACTTAAATAGCGTGCGGGTTATACCCGCCTCCCCCCTTAACAGGCAAGGTCCAAAGCTAAACCGAGAAATACTTTGCCTGCGGATGCAGCACGACAATGGCAGAGGTTGACTGTTCGGGATGAAGTTGATCTTCGTCCGATAGGTTCACACCAATCTGCTCCCCGCCCAGCAGTTTCATCAACAAATGTTGATCCGCAAGATTAGGGCAAGCCGGATACCCAAAGGAATAGCGGCTGCCGCGATACCCTTGTTTCAACATTTTTTCAATCTCGCGATCATCTTCCGCCGCATAGCCCAGTTCGGCCCGAATGCGCTTGTGAACATATTCGGCCATCGCTTCGGCCATCTCAACGCCCAGGCCGTGAAGATAGAGATAATCCTGGTAGCGGTTTTCGGCGAACCAATCGCGCGCCACATCGGCCACCTTCTGCCCCATCGTCACGACTTGAAGGCCAATCACATCGCGCTGCGGATCGTGAAAATCGCGAAAGAAATCGGCGATGCACAGGCCCTGGTCGCCCGCCTGACGCGGTAGCGTAAAGCGGCCAACTTCGGTGGTGCCGTCCTCCTCGAACAACACCACATCGTTGCCATCGCCCGCGCATTTCCAATACCCGTAAACGGCTTGAGGCCGCAGAATATCGTCCGTCTGGCACAGGTCGAGCATCCGTTTCAGGATGGGTTTCACTTCCTGCGCCGCCCAGGATTTGAACTCGTCTAACGACTTGCCCATTTTGCGAAAGCCCCACTGAAACTGAAACAGCATAGTTTCGTTCAAATAGGGCACCAAGGTTGCCACCGGCACCCGCGCTAACACACGCGGCCCCCAAAACGGCGGATTGGGCGAGATCACGTCGCGGTGAAGCTCTTGGCGGCGCGTGCGGATTTCGTCGGCATCGACCGGGCGGCGCTCGGCATTGGCGGCTTGGCCCAGAATACGCTTCGTGTTCGTCGGGCGGCCTGCCCGCTTCTCTTGCGTTCCCGCGACATAGCTATCGAAACTGCCGCCAACCACCTTATCCATCAGCGATAAGCCATCGAACGCATCGCGGGCATAGGCAACGCGCTGACCGCCATAGGCCGTAACGCAATCTTCTTCAACGAACTTGCGCGTTAGCGCGGCACCGCCCAGCAGCACGGGAACGTCGATCCCTTCGCGGCGCAACTCTTGAAGATTGTCTTTCATAATGACCGTGGATTTAACCAGCAGGCCCGACATGCCAATGGCATCGGCCTTATACTCTTTCGCAGCATTGAGGATGGTCGCAATCGGTTGCTTGATACCGAGGTTCACCACGCGGTAGCCATTGTTGGTGAGGATGATATCGACAAGGTTCTTACCGATGTCATGCACATCGCCCTTTACGGTGGCGAGCACGATGGTGCCTTTCTCCTGCCCTTCGATTTTTTCCATAAAGGGTTCGAGATAGGCTACTGCCGTTTTCATGGTTTCGGCGGATTGCAACACGAACGGAAGCTGCATCTTGCCCGCACCAAACAACTCACCAACGACCTTCATGCCGTCGAGGAGAAAATTATTGATGATGGTGAGCGGCGGATGGGCTTTCATCGCCTCAGCCAACTCCCCTTCAAGGCCCAAACGGTCGCCATCAACAATGCGGTCTTTCAGGCGCTCCTCAACCGTTTCAGCCCGTTTGCGCGCGACTTTAGCAACTGCCTGCCGACCCTCGAACAACCCTAAGAAGACTTGCAAGGGATCATACCCCTCGCGTCTGCGGTCGAAGATCAAATCTTCCGCCACGCGAACCTCTTCTTCCGGGATTTTATGCAGCGGCGTGATCTTGGAGAGATGCACAATCGCCCCGGTTAAACCGCGCTTGGCGGCGTGATCGAGAAAAACCGAGTTCAGCACGTGGCGCGCGGCAGGGTTCAGCCCGAAGGAGATATTCGACAGCCCCAGGATGATCTGGCAGTCGGGCAGCTCTTTAGCGATCCGCTCGATAGCTTCTAACGTCCAAAGGCCCAGTTTCCGGTCGTCCTCATTGCCCGTGCAGATGGTAAAAGTCAGTGGATCGAACATCAAATCCGATGCAGGCAGACCGTAGCGGTTGACCGCGAAATCATAGAGCCGATGGGCAATTTCGAGCTTACGATCAACGTCCTTCGCCATCCCCTCTTCATCAATGGTAAGCGCAATCACTGCCGTGCCGAAGCGTTTGGCGAGTTCCATGCGCTGATCGGCAGGTACTTCGCCATCCTCGAAGTTGATCGAGTTCAGAATGGCTTTGCCGCCGTAGAGCTTCAACGCGGCCTCTAGCACAGGCAGTTCGGTGGAGTCGATCACCAACGGCGCATTAACCGAGCCACGCATCCGGCTAACGGCCTGGGTCATATCGTCAATTTCATCGCGCCCAACAAAGGCGGTGCAAAGATCGAGCGTGTGCGAGCCTTCCTTTACCTGCTCCCGCCCCATCGCAACGCACCCATCCCAGTCGCCGGCCTCTTGCAACTCGCGGAATTTCTTCGAGCCATTGGCATTGCAGCGCTCACCGATAGACAGGTAGGCGTTTTCCTGACGCAGCGGCACGGCGGTATAGAGCGAGGCGACTGAGGGCACCCACTGCGGTTTCCGTTCCATCGGCACCGGACGGCCCAAGGAGTTGGCGGTTTGCGCGTCCAGCCGTCGCAGCATTTGATCCAGCGCGCGAATATGCTCAGGGCGCGTGCCGCAGCAGCCGCCGACCATATTGATACCATCTTCCCGAATGAAGCGTTCCAGCCACATCGCCAAATCTTGCGCGGAAAGCGGATAATGGGTTTTACCGTCCACAAGCTCTGGCAGGCCCGCGTTCGGCTGAACGGAAATTAGCCCCGGCCAGCTTTCGCCCAACCACTTAACATGCTCGGCCATTTCCTGCGGACCCGTGGCGCAGTTAAGCCCCATAACATCCACATCGAGCGAATGGATCACCGCTGCCGCTGCCGAAATATCAGCGCCAACCAGCAGGGTTCCTGTAGTTTCTACCGTTACCTGCACCAGTAGCCCGATGGATTTTCCGGCCTCTTTGCGCGCGCGCTTCGTGCCATTGACCGCCGCTTTAATCTGAAGCGGGTCTTGGCAAGTTTCGATAAGGATTGAATCCACACCGCCTGCAATCAGGCCCGCCGCTTGTACGTAGAAGGAATCTTCAAGGCTTTGATAATCAATATGCCCAAGGCTGGGTAAGCGCGTCCCCGGCCCGATGGAGCCGAGGATAAAGCGCTGCCGCCCGTCCGCCTTAAACTGGTCGCGGGTATCGTTCGCGTGTTGCCCTGCGAGGCGGTTAAGCTCGAAGGCTTCATCTTGCAAGCCAAACTCCGCCAGCGTGATCGGCGCGCCGCCGAAGCTGTTGGTCTGAACGATGTCCGACCCGGCCCCGTAATAGTTTCCATGAATCTCGCGAACAATATCGGGGCGCGATTTATTCAGAATCTCGGTGCAGTTTTCCTGCCCCAGATAATCGCGGTCCACGTCCAAATCCATCGCCTGCACGAGCGCGCCCGTGCCGCCATCGCATAGGAGAACCCGCTGTTTGAGGGCGGTCAGAAAATCACTCATAGCGCATCTCTCTCCAGCACAGGTTAAACAGCAGCGGGGGCGCGCACGCCCAAGCGACGGCAAAGGGCGAGCGTTAAGTCTGCCCGGTTTAGCGTGTAGAAATGAAAGTCGGAAATGCCTTCGGCCTTCAGCTTCAGCACTTGCTCCGCCGCGACCGAGGCCGCGACCAGCTTGCGCGTGTCAGGGTCGGCATCAAGGCCCTCGAACGTATCGGCCAACCATTGCGGGACGGAAGTTCCGCAGGCTTTAGAGAATTTCAGCACTTGCGCCACGTTGGTGACAGGCAGAATGCCCGGCACGATGGGAATGGAAATTCCGGCTTTGCGCGCCCGCTCCAAAAACCTTACGAACAGGTCGGTCTCGAAGAAATATTGCGTAATCGCCCGCGTTGCCCCGGCATCAATCTTACGCTTCAGCACATCAATATCGGCATCCAGCGACGGCGACTCCGGGTGGCCTTCGGGATAGGCTGCGACTGAAATTTCAAACGGCGCAATGCGTTTTAGCCCTGCCACTAAATCGGTGGAATAGCCGTAACCGCCCGGCGTCGGCTCATACGCCCCGCCTGTGGGGGTATCACCGCGTAAGGCAACGATATGGCGGACGCCCGAGTCCCAATAATCCCGCGCGATTTCATCAATCTCTTCCCGCGTTGCCGCAACGCAGGTGAGATGGGCGGCAGGCTCTAGCTTGGTTTCCTGGCGCAGCCGCCGAACGGTCGCGTGAGTACGCTCGCGCGTGGAGCCGCCCGCGCCATAGGTCACGGAGACGAAACTGGGGTTGAGCGGTGCCAGTTTTTCCACCACTGACCAAAGCGAGGCTTCCATTTCCGGGGTTTTCGGGGGAAAAAACTCAAAGGAAATGGCGAGGGACTCGCTCATCGGGGTAACTCCGCAGCAGAGGATGGATTGGGGGCAAGCACAAGGCGCTGTGCTGACCAGAGAATAACAGTAAGGGGCTTACCCGGCAGAACCTGCGACTCTTGCGGCTCCAGCCCAGCAGCCTCGCACCAAGCATCGACATCAATCTGCGGAAAGCCCAAGCGGCGGTGCGCGTGGCGGTCGCGCAGCTCTTCCAGATCGTGCGGCGCAAAATCGACGATGATCAGCCGCCCGCCGGGGCGCAACACCCGCGCCGCTTCGGCAATCGCCCGGCCTGGGTCTTCCAGAAAATGCAAAACTTGGTGGATCGTCACCGCGTCGAAACTATCGGCCCCGAACGGCAACCCATAGAGATCGCCTTGCCGGACGGAGCAGTTCTTATGACCGGCGCGATCGAGATTAGCGCGCGCCAAGGCCAGCATTTCCCGCGATAAGTCCAGCCCAATCGCCCGCTCGGTGCGGGCAGCCAGCACGTCCAGCAACCGTCCAGTCCCAGTGCCAATATCGAGAATATCCTTGAACGGACCCGGCCCAAGATGGGCGAGCACTGCCGCCTCAACTTCGTTTTCCGCCACATGGAGAATGCGGATACGGTCCCAATCGGCGGCATTTTCATCGAAATAGCGCGCCGCACTCTCCGACCGCGCGTGTTTTACCGTATGCAGCCGCTCCAGATCGAGTTGGATTTGCGGGTCTTGCAGCGACAGCCGTTCCACTAGCCCGCGCGCTAGGGTCGCCCCGCGCCCACGCTGGCTAAGGCGAAAAAATGCCCAAGAACCCTCGCGGAACCGCTCCAATAACCCGGCATCGCACAGAACCTTCAGATGGCGCGAGACACGCGGCTGACTTTGCCCCAGAATTACCGTGAGGTCGCTGACCGTGAGTTCAGAATCGGCGCAGAGCACCAGCAAGCGCAGGCGTGTTTCTTCCGCTGCCGCGCGCAGGCGTTCAAGAAGCAGGTCGAGGGGTTCTAAATCCGGCATCAGCACATATAAATATATCTTTATGTGTTTGTGAAGCCCTTTTCGAGACCTATTCGTTAAAGAGTCGCTCGGCTTGCCACGCAAGGCCCGAAGCCACGCCGCCGAAAGCATCGAAGGGCGTTAGGCGCGCCTCCGGCACCGCAGCCGCAATCGCACGCTGGACCAACGGCATAAGGGAGGAGCCGCCCGTAAGAATAACCGCTTCAATGGCGCTTGGTGCAACCCCAGCCGCCTTCAAGCAGGCGTGAACCTCCGCCGTCAATTGCAGCCCTGCCCCGGCCAGCGCGGCTTCCAGCGCCTCAACCTTTAGCACTAGGCTCATGGCCTCTTCGAGATAGACCAACGGCATCCTGTAGTCAGCCTGCGTCGAGAGGGCGATTTTTGCGGCTTCTACCGAAGCTGCAAGCCGGTGCCCGTCGCGCTGTTCTAAAATTCGATGCAGACGGTTCAGCGGTTTTGCATCCCGCGCTTCCGCCGCCATGCGGACCACGTCCCGGCTGAGGGCAGGATCGTAGAGGAAGGCAATTTCCGCCCAGGTTGCGAGCTTGGTGTAGATCCAGTTTGGCGGGGTTAGATCGTTCCGCAACAACGGCTGCTGATAGCCCAGCAAAGGCATAACATTGGCGAGCGACAGAAAACGGTCCAAATCCGTTCCGCCGAGACGCAAACCGCCGTTCGCCAGAATATCCTCGGCCTGATCCTCGTCCGAAGCCCGGTTGGGCCGCGCGCGGATCACGGAGAAATCGGACGTGCCGCCGCCAATATCGGCCACCAGCACCAGGGTTTCGCGTTCAATCTGCCGCTCGAACGCCAGCGCCGCTGCAATCGGCTCGTACTGAAACACGATTTCCTTGAAGCCAACGTGTTCGGCGATATCTTCCAGCACATTCTGTGCTTCCCGATCAGCCGCCTCGTCGCCATTCACAAAATGCACCGGGCGACCGTGGACCAGTTGAGTGATCTCTTCCCCCAACGCCGCCTCGGCCCGCGCTTTCACTGTGCGAAGATAGAGAGCGATAACATCGGTAAAGCGCCAGCGCCGCCCCAGCGCCAAGGTTTCCTCATCAATCAAGCTGGTGCCGAGCGCCGATTTCAGCGAGCGCATCAACCGCCCCGGCTCCCCATCCAGATAAGCGCTCATCGCCGCACTGCCGATTTCGACTGTTTTCTCTTCCGATTGAAAAAACAGCGCACTGGGAATAGTGCGCGCGCCCGGCTCTAGCGGCAGCAGATCGGCTTTGCCGTTCCGCACAATCGCCAAGGCCGAGTTGGAAGTTCCGAAATCAAGCCCGCCCGCTGCCATAGTCGTCGCCTTTCTCCAAGGGAGTGCCAAAGGGGCGCGGACCCTAACGGCGGACGGGGGGCGTGTCTAGGGGGTTTCGGAAAGCTGCCCCTTGACCCCAGCCCCGATTCGCTGAAATCATTTCGTGGATGAATGACGCAGCGCAAAAATGCCTCCGGGATAAAGTGCTTACCCGGCTGGTCACAGGTTTCAAAGAGTTCCGCCGCGACTATTTCGAGCGCGACCGCGCGCTGTACGGCGGCCTGAGCCACAAGGGCCAATCGCCGGAAGTTATGATCGTCGCCTGTTCCGATGCGCGGGTCGATCCTGCCATCATCACACGCACCGAGCCGGGCGATGTGTTCGTTATTCGCAATGTCGCCGCTATCGTGCCGCCGCGAGAGGCTGATCGGCACTATCACGGCACCTCTGCGGCGCTGGAGTTCGGCGTGAAGGGACTTGGCGTTAGCCATATCGTCATTCTCGGTCACGCCCTCTGCGGTGGTCTCAACCATCTGCGCGACCGCGCCCAAGGCCAGCGCGCCGCCGATGATGCCGGGGAGACGCAAGAAGACAGCGCCTATGAGTTTCTCTCCGACTGGGTGACGATTGCCCGGCCCGCCTTCGATGCCGTAGAACCGCTGCTCGCAACCCTGCCGCCCCCGGAAGCCCGGCGCACGCTGGAACAAGCGGCGGTACTCGTCTCGCTCTCGAACCTGCTGACGTTTCCGTGGATAAGAGACCCCGTTGCTGCGGGCACCTTACGCCTGCACGGCTGGTACTTCGATCTAACCTCCGGCGAGCTTTCGGCCTTCGACCATGCAACCGCCAGCTTCCGCCCCGTGCGCGAATTGCCAGAGTCCCTACCGCCTAATATTGCGGGTATCGCCGCCCGCCAGATCGCCGACTGCGGCTCTTGCGCGCCAACCTTGGGCCTCACGCGCTTCGTTGCGGAAAAGGCGAAGTTTTGGTGCGAGGCGGTGCAGGAATGAGATTGCGCCATTGAATACCGAAACCAAACACCCAATCGCGCGTGGGTCCAGATGGACTTTGCCGGCGCTTGTGATTACACTATGAATTATGACGTATCGCATCGACATACAGGAAGCTACCGCTGAGCGGTTGGCGCGACTGCAAGCCCTGACCGGACAGGACGTGGATGGTGTTCTGAATGCAGCGCTCCATGCGCAGTTAATCAAACTAGAAACCGGGGCGTTGCGCGCGGTCGTTCAATGCGGTGCGGACGAGGCAGATGCGGGTATATTCTCGTCCCGGAGCCTTGATGAGATTTTTGCACAGGGCATCCTACAGGCACGCCAGCCCCGGCAAGGTTAATCTATGCGGTTTCACCTTACGCGGCTAGCAGATGCGGATTTGGTCGAGATTTCTGAGTATACGGCCCGACAATGGGGCGAAGAACAGGCTCGGAAATATGTATCTGCCTTTGCGGAAGCCTTCCAACGCCTCGGTGATGACCCGATGACATTGACGAGCCGGGCGCGGGATGACTTGCTGCCAGGGTGCCGCATACTCACCCTTGAAAGACATTTCATTGTATATCGTTGCCGGAACGGTGTGACGGAAATTCTGCGCGTGCTTCACCATCGTATGAAACTTCCTCTACACCGGCTCTCTTGAACGAAATCCGCTAACCCTACCCCCGCGACCGCTCTACCGAGTTAATCGCCGGGGTCGCCCTAAGCGCTGCGATAATGTTGGTTAAGTGCCGCACGTCCGTCACTTCCACATCCACTAAAATCTCGAAAAAATCAGTCGAGCGCGCCACGAACTTCAAGTTAGTGATATTGCCCTGATTTTTGCCGATGACCGTGCCGAGCGTACCAATCGTGCCAGTTTCGTTAGAGGCGATCATGTGTAGCCGCCCAATATGATGTTCGGGCATCGTGGTATCGGTTTCCCACGCCACGTCGATCCAGCGTTCCGGCGTGTCGGAGAAGGCTTCGAGGTTCACGCAGTCGATCGTGTGAACGGTTACGCCCTTGCCTGTGGTCACGATACCGACGATTCGGTCGCCCGGTAACGGGTGGCAACAACGGGCATAGTGAACCGCCATACCGGGGATGAGGCCGCGCAAGGGCACGCCGCTGCCCTCTTTACGCGGCTTGGGTTTGACCACGGGAGACTGGGGGTTTTTCGCCGTCGGTTTGGTGCCGGGGAAAACCGTATGGATCACTTCCCGGCCCGTCACCAACCCCTCGCCAACCATGGCGTAAAGATCGTCAATCGTCGGCGCTTGTAGGGTTTTCAGCACGCCATCGAGGGCTTTTTCGGTAAAGGCATAGCCTTCGTGGCGAAATTCCTTTTCGATAACCGTGCGCCCGAGCGTCATATACTGCCCCCGGCGTTGAATGCGAACATAGCGGCGCACCCGCGCCTTCGCCTTGCCGGTAACAACAAAATCTTCCCAGTCCGCCGAGGGAGTTTGCCCCTTGGAGGTAATAATATCAACTTGGTCGCCGTTTTGCAGAGTGGAGCGCAACTGCACGATGCGGCCATTGATTTTGGCCCCAACGCAGGTATCGCCAATCTGGCTATGGACGGCATACGCAAAATCAACCGGCGTCGCCCCGCGCGGCAGTTGGATAAGCTCGCCTTTCGGAGTGAAGCAGAACACTTGGTCTTGGAACATTTCCAGCTTGGTATGTTCCAAAAACTCTTCAGGGCCGGAGGCGTGTTCGAGAATATCGAGCAATTCCCGCAGCCAGCGGTACTGCGCGCTTTCAGACTTGGCCCCGCCCATCGTGGGGGCTGGGATAATGGCTTTATCTGCCCCATCCAACGCTGCGTCTGAGCCTTGGCGCTTATAATGCCAGTGCGCGGCCACGCCATATTCAGCCACTTCGTCCATCGCATCAGTGCGAATTTGCACTTCAATGCGCTGGCGCTGTGGGCCGATAACGCCGGTGTGGATGGAGCGGTAGCCGTTCGGCTTTGGCGTCGAGATATAATCCTTAAACCGCCCCGGCACGCTTGGGTAGAGCGCGTGCAGAACGCCTAGCGCCTCGTAGCATTTGTCCGCAGTCGGCACGACAACGCGGAAGGCGATAATGTCTGAAAGTTGCTCGAAGGCGACGTTCTTATGCTGCATCTTGCGCCAAATCGAATAAGGCGCTTTCTCCCGCCCCTTAACCTTAGCCTCAACACCGGATTCGGTGAGCTTTGCTTGCAGTTCGGCGATGATTTTCTGGATAAGATCCTGCCCGCCGCCGCGTAAATACTCCAGCCGCTTAACGATGGAGGCGCGCGCTTCGGTATTGAGTTGGGCGAAGGCGAGGTCTTCCAACTCGTCCTTCATCGCCTGCATCCCGATACGGTCGGCAAGCGGCGCGTAGATTTCTAAGGTTTCGGACGCGATGCGGGAGCGTTTCTCAGGCTTCGGAATGAAATTCAGCGTTCGCATATTATGAAGCCGGTCGGCCAGCTTCACCAGCAGCACGCGAATATCTTCCGACATGGCCAGCACGAACTTGCGGAAGTTTTCGGCCTGCTTCGTTTGGTCCGACTGTAGCTCGATGCGCGTGAGTTTGGTGACGCCGTTGACCAGCCGCCCGATTTCCTTGCCGAAGGCTTTTTCGATATCGGCTAACTTAACGTCGGTATCCTCGATCACATCGTGCAGCAGGGCCGTGACGATGGAGGCGGTATCGAGTTTTAAGTTAGTCAGAATCCCCGCGACTTCGAGGGGGTGCGAGAAATAAGGGTCGCCATTGGCGCGCGTCTGCGCGCCGTGAGCCTTCAGCGCGAAAACATAGGCGCGGTTCAGCACATCCTCGTCCACATCAGGATCATAGGCCCGAACCCGGTCAACCAATTCGTACTGACGGATCATCGGTGCAGAACACTCCCCCTCATTATTACCTTACCATGTTCCCACGCCGCCCGCAGGCAGCAACTGGCATTCGGCCCGTGACCCAGAAAAAACCGTTTCGGTCAATTCGGGACAGTTTTCGGGGCTAGCGCTTTTAGCTTTGCTCAAATGTGAACACTTCCCGCACTCGCAGGTTCAAAGCGTCGGCGACCTGTTGCAAGCGTTCGACTGTCACGCCGCGATACTGGGAGGCCTCATACCGCTGCACCTGCTGCTCGGCCAGTACAAGCCGCATGGCCAGTTCCTTCTGGGTCAAATTACGCACGATACGGGCCTTGATAAGCACCCTGCCAATATCAACCAGCGATTCGGCTTCCAGCGTGACCACCCGGCCTTGGCGCAGGGCCTCATATTCCGCCATCTCTGCCTCTAAATCATCGAGTTGGCTACGCAATCCATTTTGCATGGCCTGGGCGGCCCTCGGATGCAAGCCTTCCTTCAAGGGTGCGGCCAAAGCTTGCCGGAACCGCCCGACCTGAGCCTGAGTATTTAGGTACTGCCGCTGGTTGGTAATCATGGCAAATCCTTCAATTCCAGAACGATGATTCCTTTGACATGCCCATCCCGGTCCTGCTGAAAGAAACCGAGAAACAGCGTCCCCTGCGGATCGGCCTTGGAATCGGCGATGAAAAACTCACCGAGAAACGCCGCTTTCTGCGTCGCGCGCCCCGGATCAAAGGTCAGTAGCCGATCATCCACCAAATTGAAATCCACGCCCGCCGCATCCCAGCAGACGTCCTTGCGACATGCTCGCCTTTAGGAAGATTGCCAGTTGTTGACTCAAGCGATGGAGTCATAACACAACTTTAGCATTGTGTTGATGTTTCAACAAGCACTTCCAGCAGCCTATGTCCCCGTCATATACCCGTCATGTATATCGTGAAGCTGATGACCCAGAAAAAAACGGCAGCCCCGCAGGACTGCCGTAAAAAACTAAACCCTTTGAGCGGGTTAAGCGTCGCTGTCGTCCTCAGCCGTTACCGACTCGTCGCCATCGACCTCATCCACTTCGGCATCGTCCGAGGCCAGCACATCGTTCACGGCCATATTACGGGCGAGTTCCTGTTCGGATTGAATGAAATCAACAATTTCTTCTTCCGGCTCATCGGCCTCGAAAGTCTTCTGATGGCCACGAACCAGCGAGTTTCGCAGGGTCTCATTGTCCAGCTTTTCTTCGGCAATCTCACGCAGGGCAATGACGGGGTTCTTGTCATTATCGCGCTCAATCGAGATCGGCATCCCGCTGGCAATATCCCGCGCGCGCTGGGCGGCGAGCATCACCAGTTCAAACCGATTGGGAACCCTTTGAACGCAATCTTCAACGGTAACGCGGGCCATGATCATCCTTCGCGTAAAGCAAGCCGCCCGGTAAGCCCGAGGGGCGAAGTCAAGCGCGCACTATAAAAACCCCTCTTGACAAAGGCAAGAATAGGTTTGCGTTGCGGTACGATTTTAGGCGTCTGGCGTCCAAAGCTGGCAATCTTCTGGGGGCAATGCCGCTAGCAACTCTGGCAAAGACCGCCCGGAGGCAGGGTGGCGCCAGTCGGGCTGAATTTCGGCCAGGGGTTTCAGCACGAACCCGCGTTCATGAACCCGAGGGTGCGGTAAAATAGGCGCTTCCGGCCCCAGCCAGACAAGATCATGATAGGCAATCAGGTCTAAATCCAGCGTGCGGGGGGCGTTCAACGCGCCACGCACGCGACCGAGAGCAGCTTCAATCGTATGCAACAATGCCAATAAAGCCCCAGGATCGCGCGTTGTTTCGACCGCAATCACCCCATTAGCATAAGGGGGATCGGCAGGATTAGGCCAAGCCGCCGAGCGCCAAACCGACGATTGCCTTAAAAGCGAAACGCCCTCAGCCTCAAGCATCGCCACTGCCGCTGCCAGAATTGCCGGGGAATCGCCCCAAAGCGGGTGGGATAAATTCGATCCCAAGGCAATCAAAATTAATTTCTTTGTTGCAGTCATGGCGCACCTGTCATAAAGGAAAGCATCGATAAGGGCTTGCTGCCACGGTGTGCAACCCCATTTGTGTGAGATTGTTAAGCAGTTACAATCTTAGACCAGATTTGATTGTTTTTTGATGGAGAGACCTAAATTATGCATTTTTATCCACAGGAGCGCATTGCGCTCTTTATAGATGGTGCTAACCTTTACGCTGCGGCGCGCGCTTTAGGTTTCGATATAGATTATCGCAAACTACTGCAATTGTTCCAAACAAAAGCCCACATGATTCGGGCATTTTACTATACCGCTTTGATGGAAGATCAAGAATACTCGCCGATTCGTCCGCTGGTCGATTGGTTGGATTATAACGGCTATGCGATGATTACAAAGCCGACTAAAGAATATACCGATGCGTTTGGCCGCCGTAAGGTCAAAGGTAATATGGATATTGAGTTGGCAATCGACGTGATGGAAATGGTCAACCATCTCGATCATATTGTTATCTTCTCTGGCGATGGCGACTTCCGCCGTTTGGTCGAAGCCGTGCAAAGCAAGGGCAAGCGCGTGACTATTGTTTCGACGATTCGCTCGACCCCGCCGATGGTGGCTGACGAATTGCGCCGCCAGTGCGATATTTTTTGCGAGTTGCAAGAGCTTGCTCCGTACATCGCCCGCGCCTACGCCGGCCCACGCGAGCCGCGCGATAACTATCCCGCGCCGTCGCCCGCCGGTTTCCGGGACGATACCCCGCAGTTCCTGCGCCGCCCGGCCCAGCCGGACCAACCGGAAGATGCCCCGGAAGAAGAACAGCGCTAATCAACGTGGTCTGCCTCTATGGCGCTGCCAAGCCCGGCTCATGACTGCCCGATTTGCCCGCGCCTTGCGGGCTTTCGGAACGCTAATGCCCTTGCCTACCCCAGCTTTTTTAATGGTCCGGTTCCCAGTTGGGGACCGGAAGGCGCACCCCTTTTAATCGCGGGCCTTGCGCCGGGTTTGAAGGGGGCCAACCAGACGGGTCGCCCGTTCACCGGTGATTATGCCGGCGATACACTCTATGCGGCTCTGCTTCGGCATGGGTTCGCCAGCGGCACCTATGGCCGCAGCCCGACGGATGGTATGGTGTTAATCGGCTGCCGCATTGCCAATGCCGTGCGTTGCGTTCCGCCCGAAAACAAACCGACGCCCGATGAAATCAACCGTTGCCGTCCGTTTCTTGTGGGCGAGCTTGCGGCGCAAGGGCAAAGTGGCGTGATTCTCGCGCTCGGCACGATTGCTCACCAGAGCGTGCTCCGCGCGCTTGGCATTCCGGTCGCGCGCTTCAAGTTCACTCACGGAGCCGAACATCGGCTACCCGATGGGCGCGTTCTGATAGATAGCTACCATTGCTCGCGCTATAATACCAACACGGGCAGGCTGACCGAGGCTATGTTTGATGCCGTCATCGCCCGTTGCCGCAGCTTGGTTAGCTAACGCAGAACCAAGCCGCTTCGCCTAACGCGACAGCGAGGCCCATTTCGGCCCAGAGGGCGAGACCGCCTGCAATCGCCAGCCCTGCCAACGTCCAAATCGCAATAGCTTCTCTCATACGGTTCGCCCTTCCGCCCCGCGCATCGGCACGGCTTTTTCCGAAATCGGCAGATGCACCACGGCGGCGACAAGCGCAAGCGCAATCGAAAGATACCAAATCAGATCGTAGGATTGAAGATGGTCGTAGGCCCAACCGCCGCCGAATGCCCCCAAAAACGCGCCAATCTGGTGAAACATAAACACAAAGCCATACAGCATCGCCATATACCGCATCCCAAACATCCGCGCGACCAAGCCGGAGGTGAGCGGCACGGTGCCAAGCCAGAGGAAGCCCATTCCCGCCCCGAAGGCAACCGCCGTTATCGGGCTTAACGGCAGCACGAGGAACAGCGTGATGACCAAACCGCGCGCGAGGTAAATCAGACTCAGCAGATATTTCTGCGAAAACCGCGCGCCCAACTGCCCAAAGAGATAGGAGCCAAATATATTGAAAAGCCCAATCATTGCGAGCGCCCAGGCAGTTACGCTACCCGGCATATTGTTATCGCGCAAAAAGGCCGGAAGGTGAGTGGCGACGAACGCCACATGGAAGCCGCAGACGAAAAAGCCAATGTTCAGTAACCAGTAAGAACCATTACCAAGCGCGGTGTTAATCGTCGGCTTCAAATCGGCCCCGAAGCCCTGGCCTTGTGGCGGCAGCGGGGTTTTAAGCCCGAAGGAGAGCGGTATCATCAAGGCAACCAACACCGCCAGTACCAAAAACGCCCCGCCCCAACCCATATTATCCAGCATATATTGCGCGCCCGGCACTACGGCGAACATTCCGAACGACCCTGCGGCGGTGCAAATGCCGAAAGCCTGCGTGCGCTTTTCCGGTGGCACCATGCGCCCCACCGCGCCCAGCACGGTGCCATAGGTTGTGCAGGATAAACCGATACCGATCATGACGCCCAAGGAGAATTGCAGCCCAACGGGGTCAGCCCAAACATAGGTTAGAATCAGCCCCAGCGCATAAACCAGCCCGCCCGCCATACCGATCCGAACGGAACCCCAACGGTCGGAAAACAACCCGATCACCGGCTGGCAGACGCCCCACAGCAGTTGCTGAAACGCGAGCGACAGGCCGATCACACTCCGCCCAACATCGAGATCCATCGACAAGGCCGGAACAAAAATCCCGAACGATTGGCGCGTGCCCATCGCAATAATGAGCATCATCACCCCCGACACAAGAACGATAAGCGTTTGGCCCCGCATGGCGTTATCCCCGCAACTCTATATGATTTTACCCTAGAGAGTCACATAACCGCGTTCAATCGAATAGATGTAGGGGTAACAATTCCAAAATCGCATGGATGTTTTCCGGGTAGGGTAAGGGTCTGTGTGCGGTGCGGGGCAGAGGATTGACTGTTGCGCGCGCGCGTCTCTTTCCTTTCGTCCCCGCTTCCGCTACACCCACGGCATCAGGGTAGGATTTCGGCGCCCCTGGTCGAAGCCCCTGCCCGCTTTTGCATAAAGCGCTGTTAGGCGAGGAGTCGATACGATGGCCGACACTAATTTCGATGTTGTTTTTGTGGGCGGTGGCCCCGGCGGCTACGTAGGCGCGATTCGCGCCGCCCAGCTTGGCCTGAAGACGGCCTGCATTGATAAGCGCGGCACGTTTGGCGGCACCTGTCTTAACGTCGGCTGCATTCCCTCGAAAGCCCTGCTGAAATCCTCGGAATATTTTCACCTTGCCCAGCACGGCCTCAGCGATCACGGGTTTTCGGTCGGCGAGGTTACACTCGACCTGCCGAAGATGATGGCGCGAAAAGACAAAGTGGTCGGCGATACCACGAAGGGCATCGAATTTCTGTTCAAAAAGAACAAGGTAACGCCGTTCAAAGGGGCTGCAACGCTCACCGGGCCGAACACGATCAAAGTCGTGCTCAATGACGGCGGCGAGGAGATTTTGACGGCCAAGAATATCATCATCGCCACCGGATCGGACGTTGTGGCCTTGCCCGGCCTAACGATTGACGAGAAAACCATCGTCTCGTCCACGGGCGCGCTCACCTTAAGTGCCGTGCCGAAGCATCTTGTCGTTATCGGCGGTGGGGTGATCGGCCTCGAACTCGGCTCGGTCTGGCAGCGCCTTGGGGCGAAAGTCACCGTGGTGGAGTTCCTGGATCGCCTGATCCCCGGCATGGATGGCGACGTTGCCAAAAATGTCCTGCGGATTCTTGGCAAGCAGGGTATCGACTTCAAACTAGGCAAGAAGGTGGTAAAGGGCGATAAGAGCGCGAACGGCGTTACCCTCACGCTCGAACCCGCTGCGGGCGGTGCCGCCGAAACCCTGGAGGCCGATGTGGTGCTGGTCGCTATTGGCCGCCGCCCCTATACCGATAACCTTGGCCTAGCGGCGGTCGGCGTTGCGCTCGATCCGAAGGGCCGCGTCGTCGTGGACGGGCACTTCAAATCCTCCGTTCCGTCGATCTTCGCTGTTGGTGACGTGATTACGGGACCAATGCTGGCCCATAAGGCCGAAGAAGAAGGCGTTGCTATCGCCGAACGGCTTGCAGGGCAGGCCGGGCACGTCAACTACGACGTTATCCCGTCTGTTATCTACACCGCGCCGGAAGTCGCCAGCGTTGGCAAGACTGAGGAGGAGTTGAAGGCCGCAGGCATCAACTATAAAGTCGGCAAAGTTCCGTTCAGCGTCAACGCGCGCGCGCGCGCCAATGCCGACACCGAGGGCTTCGTGAAACTCCTCACCGATGCCCGCACTGATAAAGTGCTCGGCTGCCACATCATCCACGGCGAGGCTGGCACTATGATTGCCGAAGCAGCCCTGGCGATGGAGTTTGGGGCGTCAGCAGAAGACATCGCCCGCACGTGCCACGCGCACCCGACGGTGGCAGAAGTGATGAAAGAAGCCGGGCTTGCGGCTAACGGGCGCACGCTGAATATGTAAATTTACGCAAAGGCTTTGCCTCTGCACTCCCCTTAAGGGCCAATCGGCCCTTAAGAATCCCATTATCTTTTTCTTCCCAATTCAGAGATCAACAAAAACAAATGGGATTACCAAGGGGCGACTGCCCCTTGGTTGGGGTCATTAGGGGCAACGCCCCTAACGCTACACTTGCAAACATTTACGCCTTGGCGAGATTGGCCGCCACGAAGTCCCAATTCACCAGATTATCCAGGAACGACTGCACGAAATCCGGGCGGCGGTTTTGGAAATCGAGGTAGTAGGCGTGTTCCCACACATCGACCGTGAGCAGCGCGGTTTGGCCGTGGGCCATCGGCAGATCGGCGTTGGGGGTTTTGGTGATCTTCAGCGTGCCGTTTTCCGACACGAGCCAAGCCCAACCGGAGCCGAACTGACCGACGGCGGCAGCTTTGAACTGGTCCTTAAAGGCATCGAAGGAGCCGAAAGCGGCTTCGATCTTAGCCAGCAGGTCGCCCGAGGGCTTCCCGCCGCCATTCGGCGTTAGGCAATGCCAGAAGAAGGTGTGGTTCCACACCTGGGCGGCATTATTGAAGATACCCGCCTTGGCAGGGTCTTTCGCTGCGTCGAGAATGATCTCTTCCAGCGATTTATCGGCCAACGGGCCGTCTTTAATCAGGTTGTTGAGGTTGGTCACATAGGCCTGATGATGCTTCGCATGGTGGAAGCTAAAGGTCTGTGCGGACATGTGCGGTTCGAGCGCGTTCGGAGCGAAGGGCAGAGCGGGAAGTTCGAAAGCCATGGTGTCCTCGAAAAATTAGGTGGTGAGTCAAACCAGACCACTAGATAAGGATGTTCCGGGCCAAAGGGAACCCTTGGCAAATTAGGGTTGTTCTAAAAAAGGATGATTTGGGTATGGAAACGCCGCCGCCGCCCGCCCTCAGCGCCTGTGGAACTCTGCTGCGGCAGGGCGATAAAGGGCGGTTTCTCAGCGCCTTGTTCGCTCCGCCTGACGTGCGGGAGGGGCTGTTTGCGCTCTATGCTTTTAATTTGGAAGTCGCCAAAACCCGCGAAATGGTGAGCGAGCCAATGCTGGGGCAAATCCGCCTACAATGGTGGCGGGAGGCGCTGGAAGAAATCTTTGCAGGCAGGCCCCCGCGCAAGCACGAGGTGGTGACGCCGCTGGCAGAAACCATCCAGCGCTTCGCCCTGCCCCACGCCCCCTTCGTAGCCCTGATCGACGGACGGGAGCAAGATTTGCAAATGCCACCGCCCGGAACGGAAGGTGAGTTTCAGGCTTATCTGGATGCAACGGGCGGCATGTTGGGGCGGCTCGCAGCAAAGATCACGGGGGCCGATCCCGAAGCTGCCGCCGCGCGGGCCACTGCCTATGCCAAAGCCGGAACGCTTATCGGTATCGCCCGGCGCGCACAGTTGGGGCGGGTTGATCTGCCGTTGGACCGCCTCGGGGCTGCGGGGCTAACGGCGCGCAGTATCCGCGATGGCGTGCCGTCCGAAGCGCTTTCGCGGCTGGTTCTAGCTTTCGTGGAAGAGATCGAGCAGGGGCTGGCGGCCCTGCCGAAAACCGCGCGCGCTGGCGGGGCAGCCCTTCTGCCTGCCACGCTTGCCCGGCGGCTCACCAAAGCGCTGCGGGCAGCGTCGGGCGATCCCTTTCTGGCGGCAGCGCACCTACACGCCCGCCCCGATGGGCTGTTGCCACTGTATCTCTGGTGGTCGTTGCGATTTGGGCGGCTTTAATTCTGAAAAACCTTGCTGGCGCTTGCCATCCCAGGCTTGCCAACGCGGGGTGTTTTCAGCCATATTCAAGTGCTTGCTGAAGAATGCTTAGGTTTTTCTTCGACTCGCAAAGGGTCCGGGGGGGCCAGTTGCCGCCCTGGCTTTCGGTTCAACGAAGTGGGAACGCCATGCCGATTACGCCGTTCCAGGCCTTTCGCCTGTCGAAAAGCGAATATGAAGTTTTACGGGTCATCGAAAAAAAGATCGATGAGTTCCTGGAGGAAAACTACTTCCCCGGACTGACCGTGACCGTGCCACTACCGACAAAAATGGTCACGGATCGCATTCTGCACTCGATCATGCAACGCTACCAGGAAGCGGGTTGGCTGATCGAGCGTAAGGGTGTTGCGGGTGAAGCGATTACGGTCGAATTCACGCCAACACGCGCCGATTTAGAGTAGCAATAAGGCTTTCCAGGGCTTGCCTTGGAAAGCCGCCTTCGGGTAATCTCAGTTTATGAAATTGGTTCTCGGACTCAGCCTGCGAATTACGGACCCGGCCCTTCGATAAGGGTCGGGCAGTGTTTTTTGCTGTTTTAGGCTGATTATTCCGAGGAGTGACCCATGTCACAATGCCAGTCACACCCCGCCGATGCTGCGGGTGCCGTTGATCTACCCCACGCCACTGCCTGCTTTTCCGTCTCGGCTGTGGCCGATCCGGGGCTATTGCCGCGCCTACTACAGCCCTTTGCCAAGCGTGGACTGACGCCCACTGCGTTCTACGCCCGCCAACACGGCGAGGATGTTTCAGTGGATATTCAAATCGACGGGTTGGGGCAGGAAGACACTGCGATGATCGGGCGCGGCCTGCGCCAGATTTTTGGCGTGGATGTCGTGCTGGTCTCGCAACGGGTTTCGGCAGAACGATTGTGTATCTCCCCTCCGCCTCGCCCTGGCTACAGGCTCGCAGAATTATTGGCTGAGTCGGACTACTCGGCCCCGCAGTCCGCAGAAGAGCGCGACTTGATTGATGCGACCGCCGTTGGCGGTGAGGTGATTTGAACGGAAGGTCTTTATACGATCCTAGCGATGCTTTACGTCCTCCGATCGCTCCCTCACGGCTGCAATCCGACGCGGAATCAAAGCGTGCAATAGGCCAGACTGCTCCTCTAGTCGCCCCTCAATGCGCGCGACTTTTTCCTCAAGGCGGGTAGTTTTTTCCTCAAGCCCTCTCAAGCGAGTGTCCATACCCGTGCAGATCGCCAGAAGGCTGTCGAGTTTGTATAGAATTTCGTCGTTATCGCGGCTCACGGCGTCCCTCACCTTTCCATGAGAACTAACTATAGCGGTAATCCCCCCTGAAGGGGAGTGAAATGCTCCTCACGCCAGCCTTGGATCATCCGATCATCGTGATGACAAGACCGATTGCCGCCCCGCACGCCACTTGCTAGCCTACCTTTGCTATGATTGCCACGCCCCCCACTATCGCCCTGCTCGCCAGTCCTGGGTTTCGCCGTTCGGAGAATAGTCCGCTCGCGGCGCTGCTGACAGTGCTGGCCCCCTTCCTTAGCCACGTTTGCCCGGCCAAGCTGGTGGCGATGCGCCCCACCTATGACGCGGCGCAAGCGGCAGGGTTTCTTACCGATTATCCCGGCTGGGACGTGCTGCCGCCGTGGGAGGAAGGCTCGATTGCCACGGTCGCAGCCCGGCTAGTCGAGGGGCAGATTGATTGGGTGATCTATCTGGCCGATCCGGGCGATTTGATCTCGCTGTTCCCCGAATCAATTGCGTTAAAGCGCCAGTGCGTCGTGCATGGCAGGCCGTTTTTGGCGACCGTTCGCGCCGCTGCGGAATGGTGCCTATTGCACTGGATTGAGCATGATCCGGTTAGCGCTGCCCAGCACCTCTGCCGCCTCGGCGATAACGCGGCGGCAGAGTGCCTGCCGTCGGCCACCGCCCTCGCCCTAGTTGCCCACGACACGCGCAAGGCGGCGATGCTGACCTATGTGGAAACTTGGTTTCCGCTGCTCGATCAATTCCGCCTGCGGCTTTCAACCGGCACCACGGGCGGGCTGCTGAATGGGGCGCTACCGGAGCGGCTTGGCACCGTGACCGACGACATGCGCGCCCAGGTTGCGCGGCAAGCGGCACGGCTGGAGGGGAAACCCGGCCCGTGGACAGTGCCTTATCTCTCCGGCCCCAAGGGCGGTGACGCCCAGATTGCCGACCGTGTGTTGCGGGAGCCGGGGGCAACGATCCTGTTTTTTGAAGACCCCCACGTTGCCCGCGAGCACGAGGCCGATATTCAACTCTTGGAGCGGATTGCTCGGCTCAATACCTATCAGAACGCCTGCCTGCATGATCCTGCGACGGCCCATCGTTGGGCTGAATTATGGACCCAGGCGCTCAACGCCGGGCTAGCACCCAAGCTAAAAATCTAAAAACAAAGGGGAGGACGGGGTGAACGCGAATATCTACGCAACGCTCTACGCGCGGTTCCACCATAAGCTCGATGCGACCTGTATCGAAACCAGCGACGGCAAGATCATCACCTTCCGCGCGCTAGACCAAGCGACGGCGCGGATTGCCAATCTGCTGACCAGCCTGGGGCTACAGAAAGAAGATCGCGTGGCGGCCCAGGTGGATAAATCGCCGGAAGCGCTCATGCTCTGCCTCGGCGCGCAGCGCGCAGGCTTGGCGTTTTTGCCGCTGAACGCCGCGTATCAAACCGCCGAAGTCGCTTATTTTTTGGAGAATGCCGCGCCGAAAGCCGTGATCTGCCGGGCGGCGACCCAGGAGGCGATTATTGGCATTGCGGGGGGCGCGCACGTTCTAACGCTAGAGAGCGATGGCAGCGGCTCCCTGACCGAGGCCGCTGCCGGCCAGAAGGATAGCTTTGCCACCGTCACCAGCGCCCCCGACGATATGGCCGCGATTCTCTACACCTCTGGCACCACAGGGCGCGCCAAAGGGGCGATGCTCACCCACGGCAATCTTGCCAGCAATGTCGCCGTAACCCATCAGTTCTGGGGGTGGGTGCCGGGGGATGTGTTGCTGCACGCCCTGCCAATTTTCCACGTCCACGGCCTGTTCGTCGCCTGCAATAACGCGCTCTATAACGCCAGCCCGATGCTGTGGCACGCGAAGTTCGATGCCGCAGCGGTTCTGAAAGACCTCAGCCGCGCCACCGTGCTCATGGGGGTGCCGACCTTCTACACACGCCTGCTGTCCCTGCCCGACTTCGGTAAAGACGCGGTTGCCGCTGTGCGCCTCTTCATCTCCGGCTCGGCCCCGCTCTTGATTGAGACGTTCCAGGAGTTCACCGCCCGCACGGGGCACGTGATTCTGGAGCGCTACGGCATGACCGAAGTTCAAATGGCACTCTCCAATCCGTTTGCAGGCGCGCGCATTGGCGGCACCGTTGGCCTGCCCCTGCCCGGCGTCAGCGTGCGGATTGTTGATGAGGCTGGGGCCGATAGTGCAACGGGCGAGACGGGCGCAATTCTGCTAAAAGGCCCAAACATCTTTCGGGGCTACTGGCAAATGCCGGAAAAAACCAAGGAAGATTTCACCGAGGACGGTTGGTTCAAAACCGGCGATATGGGCAAGCGCGAGGGGAGCGGCTACATCAGCATCGTTGGGCGCGCGAAAGACCTTATCATCTGCGGCGGTCTCAACGTCTATCCCAAGGAAATCGAAGAGCTGCTCGATGCCGTGCCAGGGATCGAGGAAAGCGCCGTTATCGCCATGCCCCACTCGGATTTCGGCGAGGCCGTTGCCGCCGTCATCGTACTGAAACCCGGCGCACGCCTGACCGAAGACGCCGTGGTCGAGCACGTAAAAACCCACCTCGCCAACTTCAAAGTGCCGAAAGCCGTGTTCTTCACCCCTGATCTGCCGCGCAATGCGATGGGTAAGGTGCAGAAGAATATTCTACGGCAGACGTATTTTCCAGCTAAGGCAAGCTAACACTGTGCGCGGCGGGGGCCTTCACCACGGCGGTAATCGGCACGAGCACGAGGCCCTTACCGGGCAGCGTTGGCA
>JAAFIC010000100.1 GCA_013298565.1 Alphaproteobacteria bacterium
GCCACGGCACGATGTTCGATATGCCCTTTAATGCAGGCTTGCACCGCCTGTTGCTGCGTTTTGAGGACTCGGGCCGCATTATCGCCAGCGTTTGCCACGCCCCCGCTGTGTTCGGCGGCTTCTATCGCGCTGATGGTACACCGTTTATCGCAGGGCGTACCCTCGCCGCCTTCACCAACTCGGAGGAAGCCGCCGCAGGCGGAACCGACAAGGTTCCCTTCCTGCTAGAAACACGGCTGAAAGACCTTGGCGCAACTCACAACCCTGCGCCCAATTGGTCATCCCATGCGGTGCAAGATGGCAAGCTCATTACGGGCCAGAACCCGCAATCGTCGGGAGCCGTTGCGGAAAAACTTCTCGCCAGCCTGTAAATAAGCCAATCGTTAGCGCTGCGTCTGGCTGGAAACCGCCGCCTGCAAACTCTCCCCCAACGCCACACTGCCGCTGGGGGAGAGGCTTCCTGAAACGCCTTACCGATCAAGCCCGCACGATTGCTGATGCTACCGCCGTCAATCTCGTCGTGCTCGGGTGTGGGCGCAAGGTATGTTTTTTCACTTTTTGTTCTCACAAGATAATACAAGCGAAGAATGGTTCGTTTGCGTAAACTGCCGCTTAGAGCATTTCTTATTCGCTCTGGCGCACGGGAAATACTCTAAACTTTTGTTATGTTTAGCAAATACGTCGTCGCGGGTGATTCTACCCGCTCGGGATTTGCTCTAACCAATCCGCTTTATTGAGCTTGGAGTTCCTGGATGACCGCTTCTTCCGTCAAAACCGTTCTCGTAACCGGCGCTACCGCCGGGTTCGGCACAGCCATTACCCGCCGTTTTATCGCCGAAGGACATAAGGTTATCGCCACCGGACGCCGGGAAGACCGGCTTCAGGAACTTCAGGCGGAGTTTGGGGCCGATAAGCTCCTGCCGCTGGTACTGGATGCGCGCGACCGTAAAGCGACGGAAGCCGCCTTCGCAACCCTCCCCGCCCCTTTTGCCGAGGTCGATGTTCTGGTGAATAACGCGGGTCTCGCCCTCGGGCTTGGTCCGGCACCGGAAGCCGATCTCGACGATTGGGAAGTGATGGTCGATACCAACGTGAAGGGTATGATGTTTGCAACCCGCCTGCTGCTGCCCGGTATGCTGGCGCGCGGGCGTGGCCATATCGTTGTGCTCGGCTCGACTGCCGCAAAATACCCGTATCCGGGCGGGCATGTGTATGGCGCGACAAAAGCCTTCGTGCATCAGTTCGCCCTTAACCTGCGCGCCGATCTGGTTGGCACCAATGTGCGCGTCAGCGATATTCAACCGGGCCTCTGTGGTGGTACGGAGTTCTCGAACATCCGCTTCAAAGGCGACGACGCCAAAGCCGCCGCCATGTACGCAGGAACGCAACCGCTGCTGGCCGACGATATCGCCGAAGCAATCTATTGGGTCACGGCCCTGCCCGTTCATGTGAATATCAACAGCATTCAAATGATGCCCACCTGCCAAGCCCCCGGCCCGCTGGCGGTAAAGCGCCAGGGCTAGTCGAGGCCGATTAAGGCTTTGAATTCTGGGGTGAAATACTCGCGCAGGACCGAATACGGAATCTGCGCGAGTTGAGGGCCGACAGCATAGGGACCAACCTCATATAAGCCGAAATAGACACCGAAGTTTGTTCCCGGCACCCAGCGTCCCGGCTCGCCGACAGCCGTTAGAATATCGGCAGCGGCAAGCGGCTCGTAGTCCCAATCTTCCTGTTTGGCGATAACGCGCAAGGACTTATCAGCCTCACGAGCGAGGAGCGCGCGCCAAGCCGTACTGGGCCGAAAAATATCTGCTTCTGTTAATTTACGGGAACGTGCGAGATCAATCGCGGTATAATCGGAGCCGTAAAGCCCGTGTGCGCCGCCGTGATAAACATAAATCGAGGATTCAAGCACCAAGAGTCGCTTATGGTAAAGGTTGGCCTTAAACGTATGCTGAGTCTCAAAAGCATCGTCCTCGGCGGGCTTTGAAGCTGTTGCGCTCAAAGACTTTAAGGCAGGGGCTAGAAACTGCGGAAAACGGCGCTCTTCTACACGAATACGCTTCAGATGATCCATCTGATCGGCTTCGGCCACCGGGGCGCTGCTGTAGCTCTGGCGGGCCAGCAAAACACCGTAAGGATCGGGCAGCGGCGTTAGCGCGTCGTTCCGATAGAACTCCGTTTGCTGGGTCTGGGCATTACCGATACAGCCTTTGACATACGCGCTGCCATCGTCTTTCGGTGCCCACCGCGCTTGACAGATTTTTCCGATATGGGCGATCCAACCACGCTGATCGGCACGCAGCAGCAGCTTTGCGGCTTCTGGCGCGCGGGCGAGAGCATCGCGGTAGGCGGCAGCCAGCGCCACATCTGCTTCGGACAGACTGGGCGACGCGCAGATAGTTTTCTCGACTTCGGTAGTGGCTTTAGTGCAGTCGAAGCTTGGTGCTGCCTGAGCTTGAGTGTTGGCAGCAGTGAATGCACAACCGAGCATAAAAGTGATTACAATAACAGAATAGCGCATCTACACGCCCCCCAAAAGATTGCCTTGCGGGATCAATCCCCAAACAGCATCCCCCGCGCCATCTGCCACTGCGCTTCCCGCACCGCGATCAGCAGCCCCGGATCGGTGCCTGCGGGGGAATAAGCCTTGCCGCTGAGGGGGCTTGCGGCATAGCCGCCCGCCTCTTCCACCAGCAGCACCCCGGCGGCATGGTCCCACGGCAACGTGCGGTAGAACAGCGCTAAGTGAGAGTCGCCCTGGAGCAACCGCAAATAATCTTGCGCGGCGGAATAGCAGGGTGATTGCGAGGCGAAACGCTTGGCAAGCTGCCCTAACCGCTTGCGCTCCTCGCCAGGAAAGAAGCGCACCGAGAGGGCGGCGTGTTGGTCGGCAAGATCGCTGGGCGGTTCGGGCAGACGCACGAGCGCGCCATTCACCTGCGTCCCCTGCCCTTTGGCGGCAACCGCCATAACGCCCGTCAGCGGATCGTGAATCCAGCCGGCATAGGTTTCGCCGCGATGAACGAGGGCGAGGATCGAGCCGAACGCCTCGTGCCCGCGCGCGAAATTGGCGGTGCCATCAAGCGGGTCGATCACCCAGACCCACTCATCGCCCTGCAAGCGTTCGCGCACACTGGGATCGGCGGCAACCGCCTCCTCCCCCACAGTGGTCGAGCCGGGCAACAGGGCCTCCAAGGCGGGGGTAAGGGCGGCTTCCATCGCAAGATCGGCAGCGGTAACGAGATCGTTCGGGGCTTTTTCGCGAATATCGTCCGCCGAAAGATTACGGAAACGCGGCACCAACTCCCGTGCTGCGGTTTCCCGCAGCAAATCGGCAACAGGCCGGAGCAGCGCGGCAGGGGTGTTCATAGGCCGATCACCGATTGCGGGAACTGCCGCTGATAGCGCGACAATGCCATTGGATCAAGCCCCACCGTAAGGTGCGCTTGCCCGGTCTCGTCATCCTCGCGCGATAGCACTTCGCCGTGGGCGTAAAGCCAAGCCAAATGCCGCCCGTCTGCCGGATTGATCGTGACGGCGATCACCTGTTGGCGGTCGCGCAGGGCTTCGTCGAGATGGGCTAGCAGCGCCTCTATCCCCTCGCCCGTGAGGGCCGAGAGCGGTAGCGCCGTTCCGGTGACGCGGCGGGTTTGCTCGGCAAGCCCTTCCCCATCCAAGCGATCAATCTTATTGAGGACTTCCAGCAGCCCGGCATCGACTTGCTTTTCAAGCCCGAGCGAGCGGAGCACGGTTTCGACATCGGCCTTTTGCGCCAGACTGTCGGGGTGGGAGGCATCGCGGACGTGCAAGATAATATCGGCTTCCAGCACCTCTTCCAGCGTAGCCCGGAAGGCCGCCACCAACTGCGTCGGCAACGCCGAGATAAACCCGACGGTATCCGATAGAATCACCCGCCGCCCTGATGGCAGCGTGAGGCCGCGCATCGTTGGGTCGAGGGTTGCGAACAGCATATCTTCCGCCAGCACTTCGGCATTGGTTAGCCGATTGAACAGTGTCGATTTTCCGGCGTTAGTGTAGCCGACGAGAGCGATAATCGGCTGAGGGACTTTTTTACGCGCGCCGCGATGCAACTCGCGCGTGCGTTTCACCTCCTCAAGCTCGCGCTTGAGCTTGGCGATCCGGTCGCCAATCAAGCGCCTGTCGATTTCAAGTTGGCTTTCCCCAGGTCCGCCGAGGAAGCCGAAACCGCCGCGCTGGCGCTCCAGATGGGTCCACGACCGCACAAGCCGGGAGCGCTGATACGTGAGCGCCGCCAGTTCAACCTGAAGCCGCCCTTCGTGCGTGCGGGCACGGGCGCCAAAGATTTCCAGAATAAGCCCCGTGCGGTCGATAACCTTTACCTGCCATTCACGCTCCAGATTGCGCTGCTGCACGGGCGACAAATGCCCATCGACGATCACAACGGCAGCCTGAACCGCCTCAATGCCCTGCTTTAAGCGTTCGAGAACGCCAGTCCCGAATAAAGTGGCGGGTTTTAGAATTTTCAAACGCACGGCTTCGGCGCGCTGAACGTCGAGGCCAATGGCTTCGGCGAGGCCAATAGCCTCGTTCACACGCCCCTCGATGGAGCGGCTATCAGGGCCTTCCTTGCGGCCTAAATCGGGGTGCACCACAAAGGCGCGCGTTGCGGCATGTTCGCCGAGGGCGGTGATTTCCGGGGAAATCGCGGCCTCCGGCAAATAGGGATCGGCGGCGGCATTATCCGTCGCGCTCACAAGATCAGACGTCACCCGCTTCCTTCACTCCATCAAACAATTGAACCGGGGCTGCGGGCATGATGGTAGAAATCGCGTGCTTATACACAAGCTGCGAATGGGCATCGCGCCGCAACAAAACCGAGAAATTATCAAACCACGTCACGATACCCTGGAGCTTTACGCCATTCACGAGGAAGACCGTTACGGGGATTTTTTGCTTACGAATATAGTTCAGAAAAACGTCCTGGACGTTTTGGGATTTTTCGGAACTCATTGCGGCATTCCTTTTTGCTTTTGGGTTATTGCCAACCAAACCAAGACTTTATCAGCACTAGCGCACCAATATCGTCACACACACGAACCTTATATGTAGGACACTCTTGCGCGCCCGACTAGGGGGTGCGGCATATCAGTGCTGTCACAGCTTGCGATCCGTACCGTTTACCCCGAGCGACTTGAGCTTACGGTGCAGCGCCGAACGCTCCATACCAACGAAGGAGGCCGTGCGACTGATATTGCCACCGAAGCGGTTAACCTGCGCCAACAGATAGTCGCGCTCGAACACTTCGCGAGCATCGCGCAGCGGTAAAGACATGATCTCGCCGCCCTTATCCCAGGCCAGCACTGCTGGAGCCTTCGCGCTGATTTCTGGCGGCAACATATCGGCTCTGATAGGCGCACGGGCATCGCCGGGGGCCATGATGAGCAAGCGTTCAACCGTATTACGGAGTTCGCGGATATTGCCGGGCCAGTCGTAGGCTTGCAACGAGGCCAACGCATCTTCGCCAATATCGCGCGGCGGCAAACCGTTGATCTCGGTGGCGCGGCGCACAAAATAACGCACAAGGTCGGGAATATCCTCCGTCCGCTCCTTCAAGCTGGGAATGCGGATGGGCACGACATTCAGGCGATAGTAAAGGTCTTCCCGAAAGCGCCCTTCGGCCATTTCGGTGGCAAGATCGCGGTTGCTGGACGCGATAACGCGCACGTCCACCTCTACCTTGGACCGGCCCCCGACGCGCTCGAAAGTTTGCTCCTGCAAGGCGCGCACGATTTTGCCCTGGGTTGCCAGGGGCATATCGGCCACTTCATCGAGCAGCAGTGTGCCGCCGTGGGCTTGCTCGAACAACCCCACCCGGCGCGGCCCGTCGTTATCGTCGGTACCGAAGAGTTCCTGTTCAATCCGGTCGGGGTGCATAATGGCGCAGTTCACGCCGACGAACGGCCCCGACGAACGGCGCGATTGCGCGTGAAGTGCCCGCGCCACCACTTCCTTGCCGGTGCCTGCTGCCCCGGTAATGAGCACACGGCTATTGGTTGGCGCAACCTTTTCAATAGCCTGCCGCACGGTTACGATCACCTGCGAGGCGCCGGTAAGATCATATTCCACTGTCGTACGCGACTTGAGATCGGCCACTTCCCGCCGCAGCTTTGCCGCTTCGATTGCCCGGCCTATCACATGCAACAAATGATCGGACTTAAACGGCTTTTCGACGAAATCATAGGCACCCTGCTTAATAGCGCCCACCGCCGTTTCAATCGTGCCGTGGCCGCTCATCATCACAACGGGCAGGCCGGGATGATCGGATTGAATCTTTTCGAGGATTTGCAAACCGTCCAACGCGCTGCCTTGCAGCCAAATATCGAGCAACACCAAATGGGGCTGGCGCGCGCGGACGGCCTCGAGCGCCTGATCGCTCGATCCTGCGACCCGCACGCTAAACCCCTCGTCTTTCAGGATGTCGGCGACCAGAGTGCGGATATCCGCCTCATCATCGACAACTAAAATTTCATGCGCCATAGGTTCCTTCCACGCCCCCGCCGCGCGTCTCATCATCGGCGGTTAGGAGAGTTTCGCCTTTTCGTGGCAAGATAAGGGCAACCTCTGCCCCCCGTGCGCCGGGCACCGGAGGAGCGTCGGCCAGAGTGGGAGCATCCGTCAAACGAATCTCTCCCCCATGGTCTTCCATAATCTTAGCGACAATGGCAAGCCCTAACCCTGTTCCCTTGCTGTGCGTCGTCACATAAGGCTCGGTCAACCGTTCCCGCTGTTCGACGGGTAGCCCCTTACCATTATCAATGACGGAGAGTTTTGTTACCAGCGCATCTTGCCGCAAGGCAACGCTGATATAACCGGGCGGCAGAGGAATGCCATCGGCCACCGCTGGCTCCCGCCCATCAATCGCGTCGATAGCGTTCTGGACAAGGTTCATTACGGCTTGGCGAATTTGCCGCCCGTCGCAGTGAACGGGGCCAACCGTTTCGGGCAACGCCAGATCGAAGCGAATATCGGGCCGGGCGGAGCGCTGAAGCATCATAACTTCGCGCAGCACCTGCGGCAGATTTTCAGGTTTCATCACGGGCTGCGGCATCCGGGCGAAAGCAGAGAATTCATCGACCATGCGGCCAATATCCCCCACCTGGCGAACGATGGTATCGGTACAGAGAATAAATGTTTCAGGATCGCTGGTTATCTCTTTGAGATATTTACGCTTTAACCGTTCCGCCGAAAGCTGAATCGGCGTAAAAAAA
>JAAFIC010000101.1 GCA_013298565.1 Alphaproteobacteria bacterium
TTTGATCACTTTGAGGACTGTTCCGACACCAGGGGCCACGATATTGGCCGCGTCGGCAGCTGCGTCGACGATCTTATCTGCGACCTTTAAGACCGCTTTTGCGGCAGGATCATCTTCTTGATTGTCTTTCATGTTGGGTGCGGTTTTGGCAAGCCCTTTCGTGACACCCTGAATGCCGTCGAGTTTGTGCATTGCGCGCGCTTTGAATTCCTGAACATCGGAGGCCAACTTATCGATCTTGTCGGTGAGGGACTCTCGCGCAGCGACTGGGGTAATAGTCGTCGGTGCCGACGCGGCAGGAATAGGCTTCTGCAACTCAACCGACAGTGCACGCAATCTATCAATTGTTGAAGGACGCGGAGCGGGCTGAACCGTCGCGCTCGGGCTATTCGCTCCCGTCACAGGGCTGGGCGCTGCCTGCTCAGGACCAGGGCGGTTGAACACGCCGGGTGTGACCCTCGGATTGACCTGGATATCGGCGATAGTTTCCCCCTGTCGCTTGATGCCGCCGCGGGCGGTATCTCGGACTTGATTGCCCAGTGTCTCTTTGCCCAGAGTCTCTTTATTCGGGGACGGTGAGGTTGGAGCTGTCCTCAGAGGTGGTGGGGCCGCTGCCGCCTTCAGTCGCGCCAGTAAGGCTGCGCGCTGCTCGGAGACCGTTACGGCTTTAGATGCGGCGTCCGGTGCAGTCGTTTGTCCTGGCATCGTGGCCGCAACGGGTTGCACTGGAGTTTTTGCATTGCCTGCCGCTGCCACAGGGCCGAGCGCGGTCTGCTCAGGACCAGGGCGGTTGAACGCGCCGGTCATCACCCTCGGATTGATCTTTTCTGCCCGTAACAACTCTCCGGCTTCCCGCTCAAAACTTGGGCCATGCTTGGCCAGGGTCTCGCGTAACGCCTGTTCGCGGGCGGGCCTGTCGGATGGCGCGGCATGGGCGAGAGCATCGATGGCGGTGCGGATCTCCGCGCGCGCCGCCTGCTGCTGAAGCAGTGGTTCAGCAACTCGGATACCACCGACCTTCAACCGCTCGATTACCACATCGGCGGTTGCTGGCTGAGCAGCAGGCGAGGGCATCGGCTTGACTTGGATATCGGCGATAGCTTCCCGCTGGCGCTCGATGCCGACGCGCGCGGCCTCCCGGAGTTGCTGTTGACGCTCGGGCGAGAGAACCATTGTGTTAGGCTCCAGTCTGGCGGGATCAATCGGCCGTGCGCGGGCGATCTCCTCGAAGGGGGCCTTGAAGGCCAGCTCGCGGCGGGGCGGCAGTTTGGCAATCGCGGCCTGAGCGCGATCTACGGCAACCGGGTCTTTGGCGTTGGCGAGGCGAGCCTGGGCGGCATCCCAGCGCTTCGCTTCGGCACGATGACGGATTGGGTTTAACTGCTCGGCCAAGTCGCGGATAGCGCGACGTTGGCTGTGCGGATCAAGCGGCGCAAGGGACGCCCGGAACGCCTGAAGCATCTCCCGCCGCTCGATCGGTGACAGGGCCGCGATATAGCGGTTCGGATTTGTGAGCCCGTCGAGAGTGGAGAGGCCTTTGCCATTGCGCGGATGCCGCTGCCGGAACTCTCGCCAATCAAGCCCGGCGTCCTTCATCATGGCGGCGGCGGGGCGCTCGTAGTCGCGGCTAAACTGATCGACGGTAATCCGCAAGGCCTCTTCGGCTTTCGGGCGAACATAGGGGCTTGCGTTCTTCACGGCCTCGACTGCAAGGCGAATTTCGCCGCGAGCCGCGTGATGGTTGAGGAGATCGTCGGCGATACCGAGGGTCTTGGCCGCATGCTCGTAGCGGTCCCAGCGCCCGACAACATCGGCGGCGAAGCGCTCGGCCTTGGCGAGCTGCTCGAGGTAGATCGGCTCCTTACCCTGGCCGGACTGTTTTAGCCCGGCGGCGATCAAACGCGCTTGTCGGTACTGAGCTAAGGCAGCATGAACCTGATTGTCCTCGGCCTTTAGGGCTGACATGGCGGCCTGCTTTTTGAGGCGGTCATGATGGCCGGCGGCTTGCGTGCGAATGGCATTCCACGAGATGTCCATGTCTTTGGCGTTGCGCCGATAGACATTGGTTGGCCCTGCGACCATTTCGCTAGCCATACGGTCGCGCTCGGCGCGGATCGCGGCGAACTCCTTGAAGCGCGGATGCAGATTGAGGGCGGCCCCTTTGTGGGTCTGGGTGATCTCGCCATAGAGTGCCCGCGCCTCAGTATTGGCCGCGCGATAGGCGGTGAGGATTTCACGGGCGTCGGCATCGCTTTGCAGGATTGGCCGCGGCTTCAGCCCGGCATCCTCGCGCAACCGGTCGAGATGCAAACCCGCCTGCTTTAGCGCCAAGGCATGTCCCGGCTCATCGGCAAGAATTGCATTGGCGATGAAAACCCGCGTCGCAACATCGGCCTGTAATACGTTGGTCAGAGCCGCGTCGATCGGCAGGCCTGCCAGCTTGGCTTTTTCGATACTGCGGACTTGCTCAGCAATGGACCGCCGTAAGCCGACATACTCTGAGACCCTTGCAAACTGATCCGTCTCGGCCAAGCGGTGCACGTCATCGAGCGTCGCCTTATAAGAGGGCCGCTCCCAACGCCGGATCATATCCTCGACCCCGTCGAACCGATCTCGCGACCAGAAGACGTTGGTGTCCTGGGTGTGACGGGTCAGCGAGACATAGGCAGCATCGTCGCGCGGCAAATCAGAGGCGAGCAAATAGGAGCGGGGTACCGTCTGCCCTTGGCTCTTATGATACGTGACCGCATAGGCGTGTTCGATTTCCATTGCCATCGCGCGGGCATCGACCCGCAGCGGCATTCCGCCCCTGTCGCGCGCCACGAGTAGAAGGGCCTTCCCGTCCTTTTCCTCAATGCCGGTGATGGTGCCGAAGGTGCCGTTCATCACGGACGCGCGCACTTCCTGTTTTCGCGGACCCAGGGTGGTGACAAGGGGCGTGTTCTTACGGTTCGCTGTGAAAACGATCCGGTCGCCAACCCCAAAGCTTTTACTGTTGAGCGTGATGTCGTCCCGCACCGCGCCGCTTGCGACCAGGCGCGCACGGATCGCCTGATTGAGCGCCCCGACGTCCTCATTGGTGAAAGAGAGAACCATCTGGTCTTTGACGCTATGACCGAAAGTTTGCCGGTCAGCAAAATAGCGTTCGACCAACGCGGCGCGCGCTTCAGTAACGGTGCCATGCCCGCTGAGATTGCCGCGCTGGTCGTAGGCCTTGAGCGCCTCGCCGACATTCTTAGCGGCAAGCTTTTCGGAGGCGTCACGCTGCCAATCGACCGTCTGACGGCGAACCCTGGAGATCGTCACATGGGAGCGCGAACGCTCGACGGCTTGGCGGAACGGATCGCCTGCGCTGATCGGCTTGAACTGATTTTCGTCGCCAACCCAAATCGTCTTCGCGCCAAATTCCCGCGCGAGTTGGGCGACGATGGCCCCATGCTTTTGTCCGGCCATACCGGCCTCGTCGATAACAAGAACCGATTTATTCGATAGGCCAAGGCTCTTCTGGATTTTCGCTAACTCGTCTTGGGCCTGGCGGAGCTTATCGTCCTCTGGCCGGGTCAAGACGCTCTCGCGCTCCTGGTTCTCAGAGCGATAGGCCACACCCCGAACCCCATCGGGAATTTTTCGGAAGCCGATCACATTGGGCGTGAAATATATCCCCCTCTTCAGCGAGAAGCGGACCGGCGAGCGCAGATAGACCTCGTGCGATTCACCGAGTCGCATTCCAATGCGCGGCACCGGGATGAGCTTCGCCCCAACGACCTGGCTTGTTTGTCCAAGCCCATGCGTCACGGTCATGCTCACCGGACTACGGGCAAAGAAGCGCGGTTTGATGTCTGCATCGAACGAAAAGCGCGTGGCCTCGCCTGCCATCTTCTCTTTCCGCATTCCGAAGACTGCCGCGGTTTCCTCCTGCGCCAACGCCTTCTCCAGCGACTGCCGGCGCTTCGACCCTTCGTCCAGCAAATAGCGAATATCGGTTTCGAGCTGTTGCTTCCGGCCCATCAGCATCGCAAGACGGTCGAGCGTCATGGAAGAGATGCCGGTTTCCTCCTCAAGATTGGAGGCAGCGGCACCGGCGAGCGCGAAGCCGTGAACGTCGTATCCTGCCGCCGTATAAATATCGTTGACCGCCTTCAGCAGCGTCGTTTTCCCGGTGCCCGCGCGCCCGCTGATCGTCGTGAGCTGGTGACGGCTGATCGCCGCTTCCACGGCAGCGCGCTGCTCGGCGCCATCCAAGTCCAACAGTTGTACATGCTTCTCGGAGAGAACGATCTCGACCAGTGAGTGCGGGATCGCCTCGGCGCGTTGGCCATGCGCGAGCGTATCGAGATCAGCCAGGAGTCTCTTCTCTCCGTCGATCTGCTCTTCGGTCGAATAGAGAGTGTTGCCGCGCACATCCTTGCCCACGGACTGCAACAGTGGGTGCGCCATAAGCTCGTGCTCGAGGGCCTTGAACTCGGTTTCGTCACCCCGCACCAGCGTGAAAAGTTCACGCTTCAGTTGGGCTTCCGTAAACACGGCATTGTGATTGGAGACGGAGCGAATTACCGGCGAGAGATCGCTCCGCAGACGGTCCAGGTTCTCAGCGCGGCGGCGTTCGTTCTCAGAAACCAGCTCGGAGCCTGCACCATCTGCCGCGAGTTTGCGGCCCCAATAGCCTTCATGGACGGTCGGCTCAAGATCGATTCCCTGAGCTTCCAACGTTCGATGATCAAGACGCGGCTCATAGCCATGCTGGACGAGATGGCGATTGCCAACCGCGGCAAAGTGCTCGCGTTCAAATTCCAGTGCTACCTTCCGTTCGGCATAACGGTTGAAACCTGGCGCACGGGCTCCCAGCCCCTCATTCGTCACCAGTCGGGTGCTGCTGATGACGTGCAAGTGGGGATTGTCTTCCTCTGCATGGAATGCATAGGCGACGGCGTATCCCCTGTCCGTGAACGTCTCGCGCAGATAGTCGAGAGCAAGAGCCTTATTCTGGTCCGTAGTCAGCTCGCGCGGTAGGGCGACGATGAAGCGGCCATCGGTTAGCGCCTTCGCCTGATATTCTTCGATCTGGTCGGCAGATTTCTTCCGATGAAACTGATTGATATTTCGCGTCTCTTCCAACTCCAACATGCGGCCAAATTCCTGTAGCGGTACTCCTTCCTGTTGAAGAGCCTGCATCCATTCGGGAGCGTCGTTCGGGATTAAGATGCCCTTGGCGGCGACGTCGTTGCGTGCGGAATAATCAACCCGCTGGCCGGAGAATTCGCAGTCGGCCTTCTCACCTCCAATGTACGCAGCGAGGCAGACCGAACCGAGTTTCGATTCGCTGCGATACCGCACGTCTTTTTGAAGGTGGATCCAACCCACGTCATCACACTCCGCCGGAAGGGCCGCCGTAACAAGCTAGGCGTAGCCAGCTTGTTACCATATGTGCGCATGTTTGTGAACCGCTCGATAGATCGATGCTGAAAATGAACTTGATGATGGCAGGGAAAGGACAGAGTTTGTTGAGGCGGCGGTGGGCGCGGTTTTGCGCCGTCGCCTCGGCGAGGGCCAGTCCACCATAGGACGGCACCGCCTCTCTCTTGAGGCTTTGCCTCGCGGTACGAATTTTCCGCGCGCAGCATTTAGGAAAATTCGTTGTTCTCGGCATTTGGTATAATTGTGATGCATCCCTGTGCCCGCTTTCCACGGGCAAATGGGACGACCCAACCGACGTAGGAGGGCAGGGGAGGCCCATAGGTCGGGGGATCGATGCGCGGTCCAGTGCGCGCAAGGGCGATCCCCCGACCGTTTGCCGGTGGTAAGCGGGGACAGCCGGGCGGAATATTGGGATTGCTCTCACGTGAGGCGGAGCCTCTCCGAATGAATTTTCCGTGCGACCCGCATTTAGGAAAATTCATTGTTCTCGGCATTTGGTACAATTGAGATGCATCCCTGTCCCCACTTTCCACGGGCAAATGGGACGACCCAACCGACGTAGGAGGGCAGGGGAAGCCCATAGGCCGGGGGATCGATGCGCGGTCCAGTGCGCGCAAGGGCGATCCCCCGGCCGTTTGCCGGTGGTAAGTGGGGACAGCCGGGCGAAATATTGGGATTATTCTCCCGTGAGGCGGAGCCTCTCAGCATGAATTTTCCGGGCGCGAGCCTTATCGGAAAATTCAGCAGCGGCCGTGTCGAGAGGTTGACGCCCCAGAACCAACATGAAAGACCATTGTCCCCAGGGGGCACAAAACTCCCCTTGGGTGTCGACCATTTCAGAGGCACCCATACATATGTCGATTACGGCTCTTGCTAAAATCCAAGCTGAACGCGACTCACTGGTCGCTCAGCTGGCGGCATCCGATCAAAAGGCGGCCAAGGCCCGGCGCGACCGCGCGGGCGAAATAGCCGCTCTCTTTGAAAAGTCCGATCTCATTCTGAAGACCAATTCAGAAGTGATGGCGTTGATCCATTTCGGAGAGACGCAGCCGAAGAGCTGGTGGGAGGAAATCGCCAAAACTGGCAGCGGCTCCTTTCGGCGCAATGCTGGAAAGCGCTCTGCCCGAGCTGCTGCGGCAGAGCCGCCAGCAGCGTCAAACACTCAACCGACGACTGGGGCGGTTAACGGCGATGCTGGCCAGGCCGGACCGAGCGATCTTAGTGCTGACGCGCCGCGAAGCGCGGCGGGCACGCACTAAATTCCTCGCGCAAATTGGGGGCCTCGCCTTGCTGGCCGGTGTCGTCGAGCAGCTGGGTTTGCACCAGGTCGATTTGCAAACGACTGCGCGCGGCCGCGACGGGGCGGCGGTGCTGGCCGGCGCGCTAAGCGATGCAGCGCGACGGGTTCGACGCGATGGGTCCGACGATCTGCGCGGGGCTGGGACGGCACGCTTCCGGTCTAACCAGGAGGTGCGACCGCGCAAGCCGCAGGTAACGCGGCGACGCACACTCATTCAGATTGGCAGCTTGGCCGGTGCGGCGGGCTTAACGGACGTGCTGGGACTGTCAGTGTTGGAT
>JAAFIC010000102.1 GCA_013298565.1 Alphaproteobacteria bacterium
AAGACGCTCTAGTTTTATCTTAGCCCTCGCCGCCCGGTGCGTTTGACGCGCTAAGCGCATCGCCGGGCGCATCCGCGCCCTTGGCCGCCGCCTCACCCGACACGCTTGGCGTGTCAAACACGCCTGATGCGGCTTATAGAGCCGCGCCAGAGTTAAGGCGCGCGGCTCCTAGAACCGATAGCGCTTTGCGTCGATACAGATCCGCTCAATTGTGGGAAGCGCCGCTAAGGCGTTCTCAGCACCTCCGCTCCTGTTCCTCAGACAACGTATCATGTGCGCATATTCTAGGCGCAGGGAGGTCGCAAATATTCCTGGGTTATCTGAGCCGATTAGGATATCTGGGGATGTAAAGCCCGTCCTGTTATCGTGCATCAACCAGTTCTGTATATGGTGATCTTCATAGCGTTGGTGAATGCTAATCCGCACATTGCTGCTGGGGAGTGTCTCAATGGCAATGCGGCGTTCTTGAAGGATTTTCAGAAGACAGCGTTGCAGCGTTTGAATAATATCGGGACCTAGAACATCCGTTTGCTTCAAGATCACGATTTCTTCTTGGCCCCTCTCAAGCTCATCGCGTGGTGGCTGCACCGACTTTTCTGCATTCTCGCTAATACCATGACGACGAAGAAACTGTTTGAATGCTTCTGGTTTTTTCAGCTCGTCGGCGGCAAATCTGCGCGCTTCGTCGGCACGAAGCGGATCGACATCGTGTGTATCGGTGCCAAAAGCTAACGGATCGAGCGCGCGAAATTTCCAGGCGTCAGCCAGTAGTTCGGGCGATATGCGCGGATCACACCATATTTTCAGGGAGAGCCGTTGAATCTCGGCATCAATTTGCACGAGGCTTTGATGCGCAGTGCGATCCAGCAGGAGTAACTCACGCGCAAAAATAAGATCGTCTAGACGCTCCTCACGGGGCATGATGACACCATCGCCTACAGCAGACCACCAAGCGGCAGGGTCTAACCCCGATGCTGTTCCATGCCCTATCCTGCAACCGGCGTCGAAATTGAGGAACAATACGACTTCGTACATCGCCCGCAGCCCGGAAACAATGTGCGAGAAATCTTCTCCCGCGTGATAGGTAAAGCGCTTAATACCTGCCTTTCGCAGTTGTCGGAAGATTGGCGCGAAAACTTCTGGCCCGGCGTGGCGCTCGTTGCTGGCGGTGTCGGCCCCCCGTATGTACTGCGCCAACCCTTTTGTGCTGCGGAGTAGGCTGACCAGCGCGCGCGCATTCTGGTCTAGTTCCCGCCGTAGCACCGAATCGCGACAGGCAGGCCGATAAGGGTGATCGCCGAAAAAGGCTGAACGCTCCTTAAGGGTTGTTCGCTTGATGAAATGAACGACGAGTCCAAGCCTTAACCGTCGCTGGGTGCGTAAACTCTCCTGGCCCGCCGGTGCCGAGTGGTCGTCTTGTCGCCGCACCCGCAGGCCAGTCTCCCGTTGGGCGACAAGGGCGACCAGATCCGTCAATGACCGATAAGGGTGAGCAGACATTTTGGGGGGCCGCGCCTCTCCCAAATCCTCCTCGTCGAGGAATCGCAAATATCCACGCAGAATATCGCCGATGAGTTTTGCGGTTTTATCTGGGGTTGACTTCGGCGCAAATCGACCCTCGACGTACTCAACCCCACGTTGCCCGCCGCGCTCGATCTGGCGGAACCGTTCAGCGTAATCCGTCTCCGTCGGTTCGCGCAGTTCGTTCAAGGTGATGTGTTGAAACTGATCAAAGCCAGTCTGGGATACCTGTTGGACCAACAGACGGCAGAACTGTGCTCGTAACAATACATAGTGCCAAAAAGGCAAGCCAAGCTTTTGGGGAGTATGCCGATTTTGGAATTGGGCAATTATCCGGCATAAATGCCACGCCTCCTTGACCACAAAAGGCAGGCATTCGGGAAGCACACTTAGGCTTTTTTTCCGGGCGGCGGCATAAGCGGCTGCCGCAGAAACTTCGTCGGCCCCGGCAGGGTCGGTCTCCCCCAGGGCCGCGTTCAGAAGACGCGCCTTGAGCCTGGCCGCGTCCTCCACCCGCCGCCGCAAATGCTGTCGGGTTAGTCCGGAATCCTCCTGTAGAAGTAGGCGATCCACCCCGCTCCCTATGGCAATATGAAGCCCGGATTCTCGTGTTTTTGCTGCGCTGTCAATCAGGCCACCCACAATTTTAAGGGGGTCGCGCAGGGCATCGCACCAGATTTTCTCAGCCTCAGTCGCGCCATTAAGGTGCATGTGAACTTCATCAAGGCCGTGGTGACGGCACAGGAAGTCCAAATAGGGGTCATCATCAACAGGCAACGTCGAATCGCAGAGCCAGCGCGTCATCAGGTCTACGGTTTTTTGATGCGCTGCCCGCCCGGACGATGCCAGCGCAGGGATATCAATGCGCCGAGCCATCCAAGCGCTGGAGATTATGAGCGGCGGGACCACTAAGACGAGGTCTTGCCAGTGTGCCAGCAGGTGAGTGCGAACGCGGATCGAACCATCGTTACCCTCGCACAGGAAGGTTTCGGCCAGCGTGTCCAGCACGTCAGGCAATAGGTCGTGTGCCAGATAGATTGCATCGTCAAACCCGGCTCTCTCCTTCACAGGGCGGCTAGTCAGCCGCATCTGCCTGTCGTTCGCCATGTCTCGAAGCCTGCGGATCGTGCGGGCCATACGCTTTTCAATGCCGTCATCCGTCAGCAGCGGCAGTAGGCGCCGCATTTGCAGGAACAACCCCCGCCGAAAGTGGCCGAGCAGCACGTCGCGCTCAGAGCGCAGGTGGAGCCGCGCCATAACACTCCCGTGCATGTCCGCGCCCAATACCTCTAAGCCACGGAGCGCATCGAGATTGGAGAACAGCGCTTTGGCAAATGTAACCAAGGCATCGGCTTCAAAATGATCGTTCTCAAGCTGTAGGGGCATTGCGGCTCTGTCCAGCGCTTGATTCTTGTTTGCTTGTGCTCGCCTTTGATTGCTCACTATAGCGCGGCACTACGTTCAGCAAATCGTAGAACCCGTCAATCATCACGGTACGTTGGTACGTATCATCAACTATTTTGCTGATTTTTACGCCTATTTTGGGTTGCTTAGTCCAATCTACGAATTTTTCAGACATGGAATCGTCGTAATTCTGCAGCGCCTCTATGACTTTACCCTTGAGGCCAGTCTTTGGATCACTCTGGGGATCAAGAAAAATCCAAATGAGCGGGCAAGAAAGCAGGATTGCTGCAAAAGCGTGTAGGGTTTTGTCCTGTGGCGCAGTGGTCGATGGCTGGTCGGATGTCTTTGGGCTTTCTTTTCGGCTCCAGTTCGATAGCGCAGTAGTCAATGGTTGGTCGGATGTCTTTGGGCTTTCTTTTCGGCTCAAGCTCTCTGTTGTTATTACAAGGGCTGCATTGAGAATATTGGTAATCTGGCGGTGCAAAATTTTGCCGCTGCCCCAGGGTGCCCTAACTTCCTCGTCAAGGGCAAGCAGATCATCATGTAGGCGCGCTGCAAAAGCCATGATCTGTGCTGGTGCCAGGGTGGCATCTGCTGCGCGCGCTCTGGCGAATGTGTGCCAGCCTTGCAGGTTTTTATAAAATGTATCGTACGTGCTTGTGGGGGAAGTATCGGCACCGTCTGTCTCCAGGGCATCTTCTTCACCTTGGCTATCTATTCCCTCCATGTCCTGAGATTCACTGCCAAATGCAGGGATTATTGTATCGACGCGAAGATCCATCAAGTCGGGAAAAACCTCATTTGCGAGTAATTCGCCTATAACCGCCAGCAGCGATAATGCGGAAATCGACCTAAAAGCCTCGCCCCGCGCACTAAAGCGTTGGAAAAATATCAATTTTAGGATGTCGCCAAACTTACCGCAGCGCTTCTTATCTATTATATCGTCAATTGTAAACCAAGCGGTTCCAAATCGACAATTTATGGTAGTTACTCTACTATCATCAATTTTCTTCATTTGTTCAAGCCATCGAAATGCCTGTCGGTCGGTTTTTTCCTTAAGCAATCCCTCAATTGTCATTCCGACTGTATGGTTGACGCCATAAACCCGCTTAATTGCGTCGGACAGGGAAATGCTCGTTTTTCCCGCCAAGCCAACCGACCCAAAAGAACTGGCGGAGGCTTTGGCGACATTCTGTTGGCCTCGACCAATGACGCTAATGCGCGCGGCGATATCGGGCAGAAAAGGCGTTGCCTGACGCGAAAGATACGCAAAGACCTGTTTTCGGGCCGCAGGCAGGGAAAGCTGCGGTCGCTTGAGCATGACGGTGGGCAAAGCAAATACAAACAATGTTTTAAGGCCAACACCGGATTGATCGAGGCCGCCGGCGATTGCCAGCATAAGGCAATGCAGCACAATCGCCTGGTCTTCAGCGCGAGGACCATCAGAACTAATGAGTGAGGCAGGCTCCTCCTGCTCGGCAATCCAGTCGCACGCAGCGCGCAGCGCAAAGTCTATGTTATTGGCATCAAGCAATTCGGTCGATACATTGGCGGCCCGCAGGCGCGCCTCAAATACTTTCAGAACGTCTGAGCGGCCCTTTTCTTTGCGGGCTTCAAAGTTTAACGCCCGTAAATAACCAATCGCTAATCGCAGATGCTCAGTTAGGATAACTCTTAGAAAAGGGTGTGGTTTGCTGCTCTCCGATTCGCCCAATAACGCACGAATTTGCTTACTTGCCCACTCCTTCAACTCTGTTGGTTCACCCTTTTGGACTAGAACCACCTTTATATCTCGGCCAAGACCGCTGAGGGGGAGCATTTTGATCCGGTTTTGCGGCGGTAGAACCTTCAGCAGATATTGCTCCTCCAGTTCACGTACCGCCGTTCGGGTATCGATTTTCGCGGCCTCGTCGTGCCTTACCAGATCAGACCCAAAATTCTCATAGATTTTGCGGCGTAAGAGCCGGCCGTAGAGGTCGATATCACCGGAAATCAGGATGGCCAGTCGCGGTGAGGTCAGGTATTTTCGGATGGTTTCGAGAATATCGTACCCAAGCGTAAATTTTGTATCAACATCGTCGAAAGCAAGAACGAATATTTTTTTCCCCAGCACCTTCAGGGCCTTTTCAATATATATATTGAGCTTGACCTCAAAGGATCGCCCTTTCTTCGCGCGATGCAACCCCTCCCTCATAACCCAGGTAGCATCCTCCCACTCGCTGCCATAGGCTTCCTTTTGACCAATACCGTCGAGCAATCGAAGGCCCTCGGCAAGTTCCCCCCGTGCTTTTTCCAGTTCATTCAAATCATTCTCGTTAGGGCGTGAGGTGCGTGTCTTCTCGTCAATGGCCGCTTCAATCATCTGCAACAAGAGAATGATCACGTTGTCCTTGGTTTCGATCAGCGTTGGATCGACCATAGGAAGGACATGAACCTGAAGGACATTAACCTTTGGAAGAGAATTTTCTTTGGTCGTGGTTGTGGGTTGTTTCAAATATTGGAGAAAATTGAGTGTAAACGTCGTCTTTCCGCTGCCCCGACCGCCTTCGATAAGCACAGCCTTATGCTGCCTTGGGTAACTGATCGCGGTTTCTAGGGTGTCGATGAGGGGTTTTTCTTGACTAGCCTCTATCACCTTTATATGCGTGTTGATTAGGGTTTCGAGATCGGTCCACCCATCACGCTGAAGGGCAGCGTCCTTGGACCTGTTGTTCGCAAGCTCTATCTCGTCCTGCGCTAGGTTGATAACGACGGGTTCCGAGGATTGCGTTGCTGTCATTTGTAGTCCTATCGGTTAATTTTTTAAACAGACTACAACCAAAACAGGTTTTTTGGAAAATGTCACCCTTATATCTTGCGTTTTATTGACAGGCTGTACCCGTTGCGTCCATCAGCCCGGTCGGTGGCTGCAAGATCACCCCCTATCGCGGCCAGACTGACGCGCTCCCCGATTTTGGCTCCGTCTTGATGTAGAGTCCGACAGCAGGAGTCGGACGAAGATGAAACGCACACGGTTCAGCGAAGAACAGATCATCGGGGTTTTGAAGGAGCAGGAATCCGGGCTTGCGACGGCAGAAGTTTGTCGTCGGCACGGGATCAGCCCTGCGACTTTTTATAAATGGAAGTCGAAGTACGGCGGCCTTGAGGTTTCAGAAGCCAAACGGCTGAAAAGCCTTGAAGAAGAGAACAGTCGGCTGAAGAAGCTTTTGGCGGAAGCCATGCTGGACAATGCAGTTTTAAAGGATTTGGCGTCAAAAAAATGGTAACGCCCGCCGCGCGGCGGATGGCTGTTTCGCAGGCCCGTGAGGTTCATGGGCTGAGCGAGTGGCGGGCGTATCGATTGCTGGGGGTCAGTCGCCGAACGGTCCGGTACCGTTCGTCTCGTCCCCAGGATGCGGGCTTGCGGCAGCGCTTGCGGGCGCTGGCGGCGGAGCGTCGCCGGTTTGGCTATCGTCGGTTGGGTATTCTGCTGGCGCGCGAGGGTTTTCGGGTGAACCCCAAGAAACTATTGCGGATTTATCGGGAAGAGGGCCTCAAGGTTCGCCGTCGGGGTGGCCGGAAGCGGGCGCTGGGAACCCGTGCGCCAATGATGCTTCCCCAAGGGCCAAACCAGCGTTGGTCGCTCGATTTCGTCTCCGATAGTTTGATCTGCGGTCGGCGTTTTCGCATTCTGTGTGTGGTCGATGACTTCACCCGCGAATGTCTGGCCCTGACCGCCGATACGTCCCTATCAGGAACCAGGGTTGCCCGGATTTTGGCAGGCCTGATTGCAGGGGGACACCCGCAATAACCGTGTGATTTTGCTGTTTATTCG
>JAAFIC010000103.1 GCA_013298565.1 Alphaproteobacteria bacterium
GCCGGGCCACATCGGCCCACGCCGCCGTGCGCTGGGCCGCGAGAAGCTCGGTAATATCATCGAAGGTCACGACATAGCCTTGGGTTTGCCCGCCCGCTAAAACCTCCTCCGTAACCCTAACCAGCAGCGTTTGTGCGCGGCCTTCCCGATTGATTTTCACGTGACCGTCGGCCTTGCTATCAGCCCGGCTTCGCGCCATCTCGAACAGCGGCAGCATTTCAGGGATAATCGCGGCCAGCGGTTGCCCCGTAAGTGGTGCAAGATCGAGCCTCAAGAGCGCGCCAGCCGAGCGGTTACCCATTGTGAGATACCCGTCTGCGTCAAGCCCCAACACCCCTGCCGAAACGCCCGCCAGAACGGCTTCGATAAAGCGACGGCGCTCGTCGAGTTGGCTATTGGTCGCGAGCAAGGCATGGCGCTGTTGATCGACTTCCCGGCTCATCCGGTTAAAGGCGCGGGCGAGCGACCCTAACTCGTCATCCGCTGGGAAATCGGGCACGCGCGCCGAAAAATCGCCCGCGCGAATACGTTCCGCCGCCGCAATGATGATGGAGATGGGCTTGACCAGATTGGTCGCAACCGCAAGCCCAATCGAGGCGGCGAGAAGCAACAGGAGTAGGGCCAAAGCAAGATATACCAGCCCAAAAGTGGCTTGGATTTGCGAGCGCTCACCTTCCAGGGCTTCATAAGCATCGACCGCGCTGGCCGTTTCCTGAACATAAGAAATAACACGCGGATCGACCGGGCGGCCTACGTAAAGAAACCCATCGACGCCTTCAAGCCGGATTAGGGCGCGCACGCGGTCGTCGTCGGTGTTGGTCATCACAGCGGCTTCCCCGAGCCGGGCTTGATCGAGCGCCCAGGCGGGAATCGGCTCGAATTCCAGTCGGAAGGTTAGCCCTGCGCGGGCGATAACCTGGCCATCACGCCCCAATACCAGCGCTTCCGAGAGGTTTCGCAGGGCCGCTTGTGTTGCCACCAGATCGCGAAACCACGCCGGGTCTGAAAACATACGCGGCGATTCGCGGTCGAGATCGACCGCCATCGACAAAATATCGCCTTTGATTGCAAGGTTATGTTCTTGCAGATACGCGGCAGCAATCGCCTTCGAGCCGTCGAGCGCGCTGCGGACCCGCTCGGAAAACCAACCATCGACCGAGAGATTGAGAAAAATAACCGAAAATACGGCCACCAGAATCGTCGGGGCAATCGTTACCGCGCCGAATAACATCACCAGCCGAACGTGAAGCCGCGAACCGGCCAGCCCGCGCCGTCGCTCGGTCCAAAGTTCCACCAAGCGCCGCACGACTATCGCTGCGAGCGCCATCAGCAGCACGAGATCAATGACCAGCAGCCACGTCGCCCAACCGCGCCCAATCGACACGAACGGACCCGCCCCAGTAATCGCGGCGTAAGTTGCAATGCCCGAGATCGCCATCAGGAACGTCAGCAGCAGAATCAGCTTGCGGCCAATCCCGCGCGCGTCGGCACGGCGTTGCAGCCAAGTTCCCAGCGCCCCCGGCTTGGCAGCGGCAGCCGTCGCTATGTGCGCCTGCGCGGGGCTATCGAAGCGTTCGGAGGGGACGTGCCCCCGTTCCAGATCGGTCACAGGTGCTCCTCAAGCAATTCCGAGCGGGCTGCCCCCTCGGTCTCAAGGCTTATCTTATCCCGCGCATTACCTGAATGTCCAATTCACGAATTTTCTTACGGAGCGTATTACGGTTCAGTCCCAGTAGTTCCGCCGCCTTAATCTGATTGCCTCGGGTTGCAGCCAAGGTGAGCAGCAGCAGGGGCCGCTCAACCTCCCGCAATACCCGATCATACAACCCTGCGGCGGGAAGCTGATCCTTATGAGCGGCGAAATAGTCTTTCAGGTGGCGTTCCACTGCCCCACTGAGATTATCGCTTTCCGGCGCGCGGTCGGGGGCTTGTTCGGGCGCGCTATCGGCTAACTCCTGCTCGATAACGTCAATCCCGATCACCTCTTGGCTATAAAGGGCGGCAAAACGGCGCATCATATTCTCAACTTCGCGCACATTTCCCGGCCAACGGTGTGCGCGCAACCGATCTAAAGCGCCCTGGCTGAGGGATTTCTGTGGCAACCCTTCGTTCGTCGCAATTTTAAGGAAATGGCGGGCCAAGGCCGGAACATCCTCGCTACGCTCCCGCAACGGCGGCAGGCGAATGGGGACCACGTTCAGCCGATAGAACAAATCCTCCCGAAACTGCCCGAGCCGAATGAGTTGGCGCAAATCGCGGTGAGTAGCGGCAACAATCCGCACGTCGGCCTTGATCGCCGTGCGCCCGCCAACGGTGGTATATTCACCCTCTTGCAACACGCGCAGCAACCGGGTTTGCGCTTCGAGCGGCATATCGCCGATTTCATCGAGAAACAGCGTACCGCCTTGGGCCTGCTCGAACCGCCCGACTGAGCGGCTGTGCGCGCCCGTGAACGCGCCTTTTTCATGCCCGAACAGATCGGACTCGATCAACTCGCGCGGGATTGCGGCCATATTCACGGCCACGAACGGCCCGCCCCGGCGTTTCCCGTAATCATGCAGTGCGCGCGCGACGAGTTCCTTCCCCGTGCCGCTTTCGCCCGTGATCATCACAGTAAGATCGGTGCCCATTAGGCGGGCGAGCACGCGGTAGATTTCCTGCATGGCGGGGGATCGGCCAATCAGCGGCAGTTGCTCCTCCCCATCCACCAAATCGCTGGGGATAGACGAGGCTTCGCCCTGAACCGTGAGCGCCCGCTGCACAATCCGCATAAACTCGTTCAGATCAAAAGGTTTCGGCAAATAGTCGAACGCGCCCACCTCGGCGGCTTTTACTGCCGTCATCAGTGTGTTCTGCGCGCTCATAACGATAACCCGTAGGTTCGGTCGCAGTTTTCGGATGCGCGGCACCAGATCGAGGCCATTGGCGTCGGGCATAATCACGTCGGTGATAACCAAATCGCCGTCGCCCGCCTCCACCCACGACCACAGGGTCGATGCCGTCGCCGTCGTACGGACCTCGTACCCCAGCCGGGTGAGGGCCTGGGTTAGCACCGTCCGAATAGCGCGATCATCGTCTGCAACCAGAATGGTGCTGCCTGTCATACGTAGCCCCCCTATAAGTCCCTCACACTGCCGCGTTAGCGGTTCGGCACCATCGGCAGATAAACCCGGAAGGTCGTGCGTCTCGGTTGGCTATCAACCTCCACGACGCCGCCATGATCGCCGATGATCTTGGCGACCAATGCAAGTCCCAGGCCGGAACCATTTGTCTTCGTCGTAACAAAGGCATCGAAGAGATGCGGTTGAAGATCGTCGGGAATCCCCTCGCCATTATCCTGCACGGTCACGACTAAGGGCAGATGTACCCGCGTTTTCGCGCCAGGCACCTCCAAGCGCACGCCGTGTTGATAGGCGGTTTTCAGGGTAATCTCCCCACCGGCAGTGGGTGTTGCTTCGGCGGCATTCTTGACGAGATTCAAGAATACTTGCACCAGCATATCGCGGTTGCCGTAAACGGGCGGCAAGGACGGATCGTACAGTTCAATAAACCGATGATCGCGGGCAAAGCCGGATTGCGCCAACTTGCGGACGTGATCCAAAACCTGATGAATATTAACGGGTTCGCGCTGCAACACCCGACTATCAGAGAAAACCTCCATTCGGTTCACGAGGGCCTTGATCCGGTCCACTTCATCGACAATCAAGCGGGTGAGCATTTGATCGTCGGGGGAGGCCGCCGTTTCCAGCAGTTGCGCTGCGCCGCGAATGCCGCTAAGGGGGTTTTTCACCTCATGGGCCAGCATCGCCGCCATCGCCGTGACCGAGCGTGCCGCGCCTCGGCTGGACATTTGCTGATCTATTTTGGAGGCGATGGTGTGCTGGCGCACTGCAATCAGCAGAGTTCCAGGCCGCTCGATGACGGGGGTTACATCGACCGTGACGCGGCGGGCGGGCAAGCGCGGGCCTTCCAGCAGAACCCCATGTTCCGCCACACTGCGCCCCTTACCCCGGCATAGCGCGATCAGAGCCAACAGGGGACTGTCCCCCGCCAGATAATCGGTTAGCACCCCGCCGAGCGCTTGGGCGGACGACACGCCGAAAAACTGTTCGGCACTGATGTTGAGTAGGCGGATGCGATTATTCTCATCCAAAACAGCAACAACATATGGCAAGGCGTTGATAAGAATATGTTCTTCAATCGGCTTTGGGGATTTATCAAACACGCGCCGCGCGGTTGGGGGGGCGCTGGTCATGCCGCCCTCTCTTGCCCGGCTGCCGCCCCGATGAGGCCGTTAATCGCCGCAATCACCGGCTCTGGCTCGCTTGAATGGTTGACGATAGCGCGAAAAGCTGTCAGCGCCGGATCATCGGTCGCTAGCAGCGCCTCCCCATACCAGGCCAGATGCTTCCGGGCGATGCGAAGCCCTTGCTCGGTGCCGTAATGGGCCAGGAGGGCCGCGAAATGCTCTTGGAGAATAGCAGCTTTCTGGCTCAAATGCGGGTCTGGCAGAATCTCACCGCGCGCAAGATAGGCCGCGACTTGACCCGCAAACCACGGTCGCCCACAGCAACCGCGTCCGATCATCACCCCCGCCGCGCCCGATTGATCCAGCGCCGCCCGCACATCAGTGAGCGACAGAATATCGCCATTGACGATCACCGGCACCGACACCGCCGCGACAGTATCGCGCACCCGGTGCCAATCGGCAGAACCCGTGTAGAACTGCATCCGCGTGCGCCCGTGAACCGTTATCATCCGAATACCCGCCGCCTCGGCTTTTTGCGCCAGTGATGGGGCATTAAGTACGTCCCAATCCCAGCCCAAGCGCATCTTGAGCGTTACCGGGATCGAAACAGCCTTCACCACAGCCTCGATGATCGCCAGCGCTTTTGCTTCATCGCGCATTAGGGCGGAGCCTGCCTGCCCGTTCACGACCTTCTTCACCGGGCAGCCCATGTTGATGTCGATAATGGCCGCCCCATTGGCCTCGTTCACCCGCGCGGCTTCTGCCATAATCGCGGGATCGCACCCCGCCAGTTGCACGGCAGCCGGTTGCTCGTCGCTTTCGGTTTGCGCCATCGCCAGGGTGGTTTTGTGCCCGCGCGCCAGGGACTCCGATGCAATCATTTCGGACACAACCAACCCAGCCCCAAAGCGCTTTACCAAGCGCCGGAACGGTAAATCACTGATTCCCGACATGGGGGCCAACAGAACCGGCGCATCGAGTGCTATAGAACCAATCATCAAGCCCATATTTTGGGCAATCCCTCTAATGATGACTACGGATTAGGCAGAACTTAAGCTACCCTTCCTGAAGCTTTCCGACAAGCGCCCTCTTGTCAAAGCTCCCTGCACCGCCGAGGGTTAACCTACCCTGGAGAGGATTTGAGAGATGACAGAAACGCGCCTCGTCGAAAACCTCGTAACAAGCGCCTATGGCGCGTTCGCACTGTTGGCCGGGATGGAGTTGGATGTTTTCTCGCCGCTCGCCGATGGCCCGTTGACGGCAGAAGATTTGGCGGCTTCCCTGGGCGGGGTCGATGCGGGGCGTCTGCACCGCCTCTGCCGCACCTTGGCCGGCTATGGGCTGCTTACGCTTGAAGGCGGGGGCCGCTTTGCCCTCTCGCCCGAGGCCGCGAAAACCTTGGTGAAGGGGGAACCCGCCTATCGCGGCGCGGCGGCGGCGGCCTATGCCGAAGGCTGGCGCGCCTGCCTCGAAACCTCCGCCTCGATCCGCAGCCACGCCCCCGCCGCGTTGCTGAGTTTCAGCGATGGCGACCCCGCCCGCACGCTCGCCATTCTGCGCGGGTTGGCACCACAGGCGGTTGCCGGGGGAAGGGCGCTGCTGAAGCATGTGGATTTTTCACACGTTCATCGCCTGCTGGATATTGCTGGCGGCTCCGGCGCGTTAACCACAACCGTCCTGCAAGCGCACCCGCAGATTGCCGCCAGCATCGTCGAACTCCCAGACGTGGCTCCTCATACGCGGGCGCTGCTTGATGAGCAACCGGGCGGCGTAGAGGTGACCGTGATTGCGGGCGATGCGATTGCTGGCCCCCTGCCCGGCGGTTTCGATCTCGCCGTGATGCGTTGCTTCTTGCAGCTTTTTGGGCCTGAGCAGATTTTAGCAGCCCTGCGAACGGCCCGCACTGCCCTCGCCCCCCACGGGCAACTCGCCATCATCGGCTATTGCCTAACCGATGATGAGGCCGGTCCTGCCCTGGCCTTGGGGGCCGATCTGCTCTTTCTCAACTATTACGAAGCGGGCACGGCCTATCGCTTGGCAGACTATCGCGCATGGCTGAAACAGACCGGTTATGGCGAGCCACGCTTGGCGCTCCTAGGCGGCGGCATGAGCCTTTTGATCGCCAAACTCGCCTAGAGCGTCTTGCGTAAAGGTTGACGCAAGACGCTCTAGTTTTATCTTAGCCCTCGCCGCCCGGTGCGTTTGACGCGCCAAGCGCATCGCCGGGCGCATCCGCGCCCTTGGCCGCCGCCGCAATGGCGGCTCC
>JAAFIC010000104.1 GCA_013298565.1 Alphaproteobacteria bacterium
AAAAAAGGCTTCCGCCCGGAGTGGTTGGAATATTGCTACGCCGCCATCAAGGCGGGCCTGGGCGATCCTTCCAGTTTCAAGGCTGATCCCTATTATAATCTCATCGATCTCACCAATGGCGGTGGCACACTGACGATGCTGCAACTGGACATGATGAAACTGTTCCAGGTCAATCTACAGCCCCCGAATGAACGCCCGCTCTTCGTGTTGGTCCGCTTCCGCGCCAAAAATATTTATGGCGCGTATCAGCTCGATGAAAGGGAATGCATCTATTACGTGGACAAGGGCCAAGTCTATTTTCTTCGGGTGGTATGATGCGCGCCCGGATTCTCAGCGTTTTGGTTTGCCTCCTGTTTCCCGGTTTTGCCATGGCTCAGGGAATCGATTATTCCAAACACACGTGTCTCAACAAAAAATTCTGGCTGGATTTCATTCAAGAGTTGAATGAGTCCCCCCTATGGGTGAACGAAACCATGCAGATCGTTGATATCAAATCGGCGCAACTGGTTTCTGCTGAAAAGCGCCGTCTGGTCTGTAAGGCTCGGGTTGTGATTTCCGATTCAAATGGCTCCGATGATGTCCTGATGCGATTTACCTTCTCCGTCGGAAACCTCGGGCATCCCATTTATGAATGGGAGTTTTTAGAATAGGCGGAGCAGATAATCTGATAGTGTAAGATTATCTGCTCCCTCTCCCAAAGGGCGTCCAGTTCAAATACCCCTCAAGAGATTAAGGTTTAGGCTTTGGAGGTATGAGGCTGAAGTTTGCTTCGTTGAAGGATATGCTCTCTGATCGCTTTAGCGAACATCGGGTTAAGGAAACCTCGACGCTTTAAGGTGGGAGATATTTCTCCCTTACTATAATTCAAGGTGACACGCTGTTTTTTCTTACTCTTGATTTCTTTTCGCTTTCCGCCGGAAGGTTGCAGGCCCGCGTGTCCGCGCCAAGCAGCGGCTTCAATTGCCGATGCACATTTTACGCGCTCGGGGCGTTTGGACACTTCGGTGATAATATCGTGACTTTGCAGGCCGATTTCGGTGATCATCGTTTTGTAGGCGTACCAGATTGGCGGTGGAATATAGTTTCGGGCGATATCTCGGCATTGATCGCTATAAGTGTAGGTGAATTCTCCCGTTTTTTTGTTTTCCCAAAATTCATAAACCTTCCCTTCATCTTGTAGTTTTTTATCAATATTGCTCCTGACGGCCATAACGTTCTTTGTTTTTACCAGCAAAATAAGATTGATGTGCGCTGTTCCGAGAGGGCGGGGTTCTGGGATGGCCCTATAAGCAATAATCAAATCCTTTTTTCCGATTACCTTTTTTCGCAATCGCTTCACCTCGTCCACCGTTTCATAAAGATCGGTGCCGTTGGGGGAGAGGCTGAGACTTAAGAGAGATTCGTCAGTGTTAAGACATAAAATTTCGCATGCTTTTTCTCTGTGTTGTCTCAGTTTTTTTATCAATCGCCGCTCGACAAGATGCGGTAGAGGATATTCAGGGGGGGCTTTTTGCACGCCAAAAGCAAACCTCGCCGATTGATGTTGTGATCTATAATATTTTTTCAGAAAGAAGGGTTCAACCCAAAGGGTCTCGTCCAAGTTTTCGGGGGAAAAATTATCTGTTCGGTCGCGAAACATGAGAGCCTCCTTCCCCCTCCCTGTCCAGGGAGGGGTTGAATTTGAAAAGTTGCTTGCTGCTGCCCGAGTTACTTTCTAGCGGGAGCACTTGCTTTGCTTTGATATTTTTTGCGGAGTTTTTTTCGCGGCGGTACCCTGTGGGCGTCCACGAAGATTTGCTGAACCTGACGCCGCTTTTGTCGTTCGCGTAGATCCGGTTTGATAGAGGTCTTTTCAAGAAACGCCTCGATATCAATAGGGGCATACCAGCATCGCCCTGCGATTTTGATGAACTCAGGCCCCTCTTCGGTGCACGCCAGCTTTTCTAAGCGTTTCTTCTTTAGCATTGGATAGCGTTCTTGCACCTGTGTGCGGGTGAGCAGGCTGCTGTAGTCGACTTTAGTCTTTGTCATTTCCATGACTCCATTTCTGTGAAGTCCCGGAAATTCCGAAGGGGTCGGGGGGTATCAGAAAAAAAGTGAGCGGGTGATAAAAGAGATGGCAAAGTTTTCAAAATTTTTTATTACGCAAGTCTGCGTGCTCCATTTTTTTATGATTCTAAGAGTTAACTTTATAAAATATAAATCAATTCCACTTAATATGATCGCCTATATGGAGGTATTGCTATAGGTAAATTTCTAGTTATTTAATTAGTTTAAAAAAATGATTCTACATATATGGAAATCTGTTCTTCATTTGATATTTTTTATGAAATGCGCTTACCGCTGTTCCGTGGAATATATAAGAATACTCACTGCTCAATGTTTTATTTATATAAAAAAATCATTAAATAATGATAGATGTATCTCTCAAAATCCAGCCGCTTCCCCCCTTCTCATTGGTGCTCGTGAAAGCAATGGCCGTGTCTCCCAGGCTGTGCGTTAGCCCGTTAAATAGACTCTTGACGATCACTAATTAATGCGTTTTCTTCTTTATAAGGACATTTTGGAAGGGGTCTCTGATGGAATATCAAACGTTTTCCCGTCATGTCGGCAAGGCGGGGCTGAAGTTAAAAGAATTTGCCGAACTGGTCCGTATGCAACCCGGTTCGGTTTCAAATCTCGCGAGAAAGGAGGCGGTGCCCTCGCATCTGGCGATTATAGCCGTCCTCATGGGAGAGATGGCGGACGCCGAGGTAGATTTCCGCCAACCCCTGTCACGCCTCGATATCGTTCCCAAAAAGTCGCGGGGCGGTGGTGGCCCTGGCGGTCGCTTCAGCAATGCGGAACCTCAGGGCGTCCCGCCCAAAAAGCGGTCTGCAAAGAGAGTGGATGTAGAGAAGGTCGGGAAAACGGAAAAGCCGATAAAGAAGGCCACGGCATTTTCGGCTATACGTGGGAAGTCAAGCCCGACGAAATAATGCGGCCTTATCTATGTTTACGGCCATGCTATCAAAGATTAGCACGGAGGCAGAGTTGACTTTATCTATCTACGCCGTCCGTGGCACCAACCGGCTGCGTTGCTTCTCGCGGTTTGCGAGGTAAGACCGGGCGACCTGCTGAAGCAGGCTGTCCGGCACCTTTCCATAAATGACGGTCTTCGGGGTGCGGCCCGGTACCGGGCGCACGTCCGGCCCCGGCCAGAGGAAGGCGTTTGCTTCCGTTGTCACGATCCATGAGGGGGCGTCGTCGAGCCCCACGGCACGTTTCATGTCCTGTGGGAAGGCAACGGCGTCGGCCCCATCAGCAGGCGGGGTATGGGTGACGGCCAGGACGAGAACTTCGGTCGCACCATCGGCTTGCTTGATGGAAAGGGCGAGGACCAGCGCCGGGCGGTCCTTGCGGCCTTCCTCGCGTCCTTGTGCGCTTTCATCGGCCCAGAGGTAAGCGTACCGGATAACCGACCCCCGTTCGGGTCCGGCAGAAATCAATTGCTGTTACCGGCGGCAAGCATTTCGATATCGGCGAGGAAATGCTCCGGCGTGTCTGCCGCTATGAAGGCTTGCTGGTCGCGCTTCTTCAGTCGCTCATATTCTTCGACGGAGAGAAGAACGTTCCGGGGGCGGCCATTGCGGGTGACCACAACCGGCTGCCCAAGCGCCACATCGCTATAGTGCGAGAACTGGCGCACGAGGTCGCCCGCCGTCGTCGTGACGTGCCCATCCGCTTTCATGCCCGGCTCCTTACGTCGTGAGAGAATGCATAATAAGCAAAATATGTAAAATCTGCAAGGGCGCGACAGGCAATAGGAGCCGGAGAGACGCGGCGGCGGCCCAAAATCTTTGGGTAATTTTTGGGTAAATCGGGTGGAAAAAAGAGGGAAAACAGGGGAATGGAAGAGAAGGCCGTCTCCGGCTCGCAATCCCTAAAACGCTGATTTTCCTAGGGAAAAATGGTGCCGACTCGCGGAATTGAACCGCGGACCTACTGATTACGAATCAGTTGCTCTACCCCTGAGCTAAGTCGGCACATCTGCCGCCGGAGGAGCCTCGGGCGACGCGGAGCGCACTTTAGCCTCGGTGGGTGGGGGGAGCAAGGGGGAAATCATGGCGACTCCCCATATTTTTAGAACCCTGCTGTGCTGGTTCAGGCTGGGGCGGACCAAGGATCATCGCTCACGAGGCGTTTCAGAATGTGTTGAAAGGTGCATAAGCGGCGTCCGTCGGTTTCGAGAAGGCCGCTGGCCCGGCGGCAGCCGCCCTGGGTGCCGCGCACAGCACCATCACGCACCGCACGATCTCGGCTCGACTGTAGCGCGTGGTTCGGGCATTCTTGGGAATGTTCAATCCGGTCGTTTCTTCAGGGCTGATGTATCGCAAGATCAGGCTAAATGAACAACCTCTTGAAAACTCACAGCTAGGGCGCTGATCCAGAACGGGGCCGAACCATGCGCGCATTAGGAATTATCACTGGGGGCCTCGTTCTTGGCCTGTCCACCGGCTTTGCTTTCGGTTTCAACTGGGTGGGGGCCGAGAGGCTCGAAGCACAGCCACGACCTGCCGTACAGATGCAGCCCGCTGCCATTATCGTACCGATGAAACCGGCAACGCCTCCTGCGGTGAAACCCCTCCCCACCGCGCTAACCGTTCCCGATAGCGACGCACGACCTGACGGCCCGCCGAGTAACCCCGCCGCTGAAAAGCGCTATACCGCGCTCATCAACAACAGCCCCTGGTTCCGCGAGATCCGCGAGAAGGTGGAATGCGGTACGATTGATGATTCCGGGGTGAAGAAAACCTGTATCGACAGCTTCGGCACGCGCCCGAAAGCACTGCCTGCTGGTTTCGTTGCCCCGCCGCCCGCGCCTCAAGCGAAGTCCTGGACCGCGCCTAAAGAATAATGTCTGGCGCTGATTTTATCAGCATCGGCGATCCTGCCAGAAACCCAGTCCCCCAGTGGCTCGTGCCGACGTGCGCGCAGGCGGGACAAACCGGCTCCCACGCCGGGGCCGCCGTGCCACACGCCGAACAGCGCCAGCCGGGGTTCGGCGTGGCGCTTTGAGCATCGGCACGCAATTGCAGCGCTTGAGCGTGGTTTTGATGTTCGGCTTCGGCCAGATCGGCTAAGGCCAGCAACGCGCGGCGTTCGGTTACGGGCGCGGCGCGGGCTTGATCGAAATGGCGGCGGGCTTCCCCCCACAGGCGCGCGTCGAGCGCCGCCCGGCCTATCGCGAGTTCCGCTTCTGGATGGTGGCTTGCGGCGCGCAAGAGTTTTTCGGACTGACGATAGCGCCCCAGCGCGTCGGTCGCGGTGAGAAGGAACGGCAGAAAATCGGGATGCGGGTGTTTACGCCACTGCTTTTCCGCCCAGGCGCGCGCGTCCTCCCCCCGGCCTTCGGCTTGCAGCAGCCGGGCTTTGGCCAGTAAGGCCGGCGCGAAGTCTTTTTCGGCGGTCAGGGCCTCATCAATGGCGACCAAGGCCGCGCCGGAATTGCCCGCCGCCTCATAGGCTTGCGCTTCGGCGAGCGCAGCGACGGCTTGGCGGTGCTGACGTTCCGCCGCAGGCAGGGCATCGCCCGCCACCGCAAGCGCTTGGCGATAGTCGGACCAATCGCCACGCTGGGCGGTAAGATCGAGCCGGGCGTGCAGAATCGCCGGGGCATTTGGCCGCAACGCTTGCGCTTCCCGCGCGGCGATCAGAGCGGCGTCCGGGTTGCCCGCAGCGCGTTCCAGCGTGACCAGACCGCGCCAACCAAGAAAGGCGGCGCGCGGCTGTTGGGTGAGATCGGTGAAGGCTTTGCGGGCCGTATCGAAATCCTGCTCCAGCAGCGCGGTTTGCGCGGTTAGCAGCAGCGCCACGGGGCGGTCGCCGAGGCCCTGATAGAGCGGTTTTAGCGCGCGCTTGGCCGTGCTTGCATCGCCTGCCGCCAGGGCCAACAGCCCATCGGTGAGCGCTTCGATTCCCGCGTCGCGCTGTTTCCACCGCCGCGCCCGTGCCCAAGCACGCGGCCCGGCCCGAAGAGTGGTAAACAGCCAG
>JAAFIC010000105.1 GCA_013298565.1 Alphaproteobacteria bacterium
GGGCCATAAGCTGTTTTAGCGCGCCCTCATCGAACCAACCGTCAGATTCGAGCTTCAATGCCTCGCCGTGGACGCCGCTGGTGATTAAGACCGAGTCGATCCCCGCGCCGTTTGCGCCTTTAATATCGGTCTTTAGCCCGTCACCGATGGCGAGCACGCGGGAACGCTCGATACCGTCGAGAAGGCCGAGGCACGTTGTGTAAACACCAGGGAAAGGCTTGCCGTGATAGCGCACACTGCCGCCCTGGTTTTCGTAGAAAGCCGCCAGCAGCCCGGCGCACACCTCCGGCCTGCCATCGGCGACGATCCAATGGTCGGGATTGGCGCAGATCATCGGCACCCCCCGCCCTAGCGCATCTTCCAGTAACGGGCGGACGGTATCGAGCGTTTGACCGAAATCAATCCCCGCATTGATGAGATAGTCAGCCTCGGACACGTCGAACACGCGCACGCCGGGCAGATCGGCCAGCAAGCCTTCGTCCTTCGGCAAACCGATAAGATAATGCCGCGCCCCAAGCGCCTGATACCAGGGATCGGGCCGAGCGCGCAGGTGCTCCCAAGCGTCTTGCCCGGAGGTCATGAGGAAATCCCAGTCGGTTTCAGCGAACCCCAAATCGTGCATCTTACTCGCAACGACCGCCGCCGGGCGCGGGGCGTTGGAGAGCAGCCCCACGCGCTTGCCAGCATTCTTTAACGACAGCAGCGTATTGCGCGCCCAGGGAAACGGCGACAGCCCATCATGCAACACGCCCCATAAATCAATAATGAACCCATCGTAGCGATCCACGACCGGCGCTAGCGCCGGAATTACCTGCACCATTAGTAAATATCCCGCTTTTCTGCCGGGCGCGGCTGACCGAACAAGGCACCTTGACCAAAATCGACACCGAAATCGAGCAAACGCACCAACTGCGCGTCTTTGTCGATCCCATCGACCATGAGATCAATCGCGCCATGATCCAAATTCCGGCGCAACACGCGCGGATCGGCCTGTTTCGAGAGCTTTTCGATCAACACCGGCGCTTCCACCTTCACATAGCGGAAGCCCTTATCGGACAGGTCCGACACGAAAAGATCGAGGTTCGTCGTCTTATCCATGACAAACCGGAACCCGAGCTTGCCGAGCGCCGCCAACTCCTGATCCGTCTGCGCGTCCAAACGGTAAGCATCGTGCTGGGTGATCTGAAAGTGCAAATGCCCGGCTAAATCGGTATTTTCGCGCATGAAGGCCGTAAAATCCGAGAAGAAATCGCGGTCGCGCAGAGTTTCACCAACAATTTCGCAAACATAGCCCACTTGGCTACGCTGGCGGCGCATCCGGCGGACGAACTGAACGCTGCGGACCAGCAGCATATTATTAATCGTCGCCAATAGCCCCGCCTGCTCGGCAATCGGCAGGTACGTCGCGGCGGGAATATCGGTGCCTTCCTGCGTGCGTATCTCAGCAATGCACTGATACATGGATAGGCGGCGCGACGGCAGTTGCATGATGGGTTGCAACGACAGACCAACCCGGTCGTCGTTCAACGCCTCGCGCACTTCATCGAGAATCACCTCTTCGTCGGTCAGCTCGCGATCGTCATAGGCGGGTTCGATGGGATCATCATAGTCATCCTCTTCGGTCGCCGTGAGCGGGCGGCTGGGGGGCGCTTGCCGAGACACGACAGGGGCCGCAGGCCGCGCTTTTGCCGCTGCCGCCGACCGGCTGGAGAGTTGCCCGACCAGGGTTTTCAGCATCCGCATTTCCGCGACGACAGTTTCAAGCTCCGCCGCCCCTTCCGGCCCGGCTTCGCCTTGTGCGCGCACGGTTTCTTGCATCGAGCGCATGTCGGTGCGCTGACGGATCAACACGTCCTGCACGCGCTGAATCCGCTCGGCCAGCGCGGCATCCTGGCTGCGGCGGGTCATCATTTCCTGCGCGAGCATCCCGAGCAGAAACACATTCGCCCCCAGCAACACCGACGTGATCAGCGAGGGCGGAAAGCCCAAAGCTTCCACCACTTCAGGGGCGCCAATTGCAACGGCTGCGGCCAGCGCCCCATAAGCGATAGGCGCAAAAAACTGGATGGGACTCATGCCCGCGTCCTCGTCCAAAAGGGATACCAAGCCGGAAATTCATGGCGCAACACGCCGTCCGGGTCCGCAACCAGCGGTAAATCGGCCACCCGGTCCACCGCTTTCACCGATAAGCGCCCGTACAAATGCGGAAACAGCACGCCGCGCGAGGGGGAGGCTTCCCATTTCAGCACCCCGCCGCCGTAGTCGGGCGGTGGCAGGCGGTCTAGGATAATCTCCAGCAGCACCAACCCCGCTTCGCCCGCGCGGTGACGGTCGGCAGAGGCGGTAATCTGCTCAGGAGTGGAGAAATGCAAAAAGCCGTCGCGGCGATCTTCCGCCGCGCCCGCGTACCAGCCGTCTGCAAGGGCCTGTATCCAATCGGCCTGGCGTGCCAGGTGATATATTCTGTCTGCCGTCATGGCGCGCACCTTACGCGATGCGATGCGTCGGGAAAAGCCGGGAGTGTCGCGCGGATAAAATAGGTGTTTTGCAGCGGTGAGGCTATTCCCCGAGCTTATGACCGTCGAGGCGCTTCGTTTCCAGCGCCTGAACCGCCTCGGTTTTCTGGCGCTCGGCTTTGGTCCGCCCGAAGGCAAGGCGGTTGGCCTCGGCAGTTTTGGCGGCGGCCTCGCGCGCTGCGTTCTTCTTAACGCGCTTGAGATTAACAATGTCAGCCGTCATCAACGCCCTCTTGGGATGTTTGCGCGCGGGGTTTCTTTTCTCCGCAGGGGATGATTAGCTGATGGCTAGAAATTCATCAACAGCACGTCTCATTAACAGTAGGGGAGCTTGTCGGCATCATGCGAACGATTACCTATCTCGATGGCACCTGGTCCGAGGGGAATACGCCGCTGATGGGGGCTTGCACGCAGGCCGGCTGGCTGGGGCATACCGTGTTCGATGGCGCGCGCGCCTTCGGCGGTTTGATCCCGGACCTCTCGTTGCACTGCGACCGCGTGATCCGCTCGGCCAAAGTTATGGCGATGGAGCCGCCCGTGACCGCAGGCGAAGTCTTCGAGATAATAAAAGAGGGTATTCGCCGCTTCCCGCACGGGGCCGAACTCTACATTCGCCCGATGTTTTGGATGGAAGACGGGTTGATGGTGCTAAAGCCTGAATCAACCCGCTTCGCGCTGGTTATTCAGGAAATTCCGCTGCCGCCGGGGGAGAAAGGCTTTTCCGCCACTCTCTCCCACTTCCGCCGCCCGTCGCCCGAAACCGCGCCAACCGCCGCCAAAGCCTCCGGCCTTTACCCGCAAGCCACCCTCGCACTCCGGGAAGCCATGCAGCGGGGCTTCGAGAATGCGGTGTTGTGCGATGTTATGGGCAATGTCGCCGAATTTACCGGCTCCAATATCCTTCTCGGCTTTAACGGCGAGTTGCACACCCCCACGCCGAACGGCAGCCTGCTCAACGGCATCACCCGCCAGCGCGTGATTGGATTGATGCGGGATGCGGGCGTGACCGTAATCGAACGCGCCATTCGCCCGGAAGACGTGCGCGAGGCCGATGAAATAATCTCCACCGGCAATTACGCCAAGGTCCAGCACATCAACCGCTATGAAGACCGCGACCTGCAACCGGGGCCGTTGTTCCACAAAGCGCGGGAGTTGTATTTCAAGTTTGCAGAAGGACAGAGGCTGGACTAGCACCCCTGCCTTTATCATGCCCCCAGCAAGTCGCCCCGCAGCGCTTTTTCGATCAGCGCTACACTGTTATCCCGCCCATAGAGCGCGATGAACGACCCCATGCGCGGGCCTTGCGGTTGCCCCAGCAGCACTTCGTAGAGCGCCTTGAACCATTCGCGCAACTCGGTGAAGCCGTGGCGTTTGCCGATTTCAAACACAAGGGTTTGAAACGCTTCCGCATCGGCCTCGACAGGGAGCGCCTTGAGCGCTGCCGCAAGATCGGCCAGGGCGGCGCTTTCGGTTTCCGTTGCGGCGCGGAAGGCTTTTGTCGGTGCCACGAAATCGCGGTAATAGGCCCCGGCATACGGGACAAGACGGGCCAGCAGCGGGTTCGACTCCGGGGTCGTTCCGGGCGCGTAACGACTGATGAAACCCCACAGCACCGAGGCATCTTGCGTGCCGACGACGGAGGCCAAGTTCAGCAAAATCCCGAACGTCAGCGGCACCTTGCCCACGGGCGGCACGCCGCCATGAATGTGCCAGGCCGGGTTTTCCGCCTGCTTTTCGGCAGGTTCGGTCGTAATCTTATCGAGATAGGTTAGATATTCATCGACCGCTTTCGGGATAGAATCAAAGTACATCCGCTTCGCCCGGCGCGGCTGCTGATACATGAATAAGGACAGGCTTTCGTCGGGCGCATAGGTTAGCCAGTCTTCGACAGATAAGCCATTACCCTTCGACTTTGAGATTTTCTCACCATTTTGATCGAGAAACAGCTCGTAGTTAAAGCCTTCCGGCGGCGTACCACCCAGAGCTTTGACAATCTTGCTGGCGAGTTCGACCGAGGAAATCAGGTCTTTCCCTGCCATTTCGTAATCGACCTCAAGCCCTAGCCAGCGCATCGCCCAATCGGCCTTCCACTGCATCTTGCAGTGACCGCCCGTAACCGGCACTTCCACGAGCGCATCGGTTTCGGGGTCACGATAGCTAACGGTCCCCGCCGCCTCATCCCGCGCCACCATCGGCACTTGCAACACAATGCCCGTGCGCGGGCAAATCGGCAGGAAGGGGCTATAGGTGGCTTGGCGTTCCGCGCCCAAGGTTGGCAGAATAACTTTCATCACGGTATCGTAATGATGCAGCATTTTCAGCAAGGTTTCATCGAACGCGCCAGACTTATACATTTGGGTTGCCGACTTGAACTCGTATTGAAAACCGAACCCATCCAGGAAGGCTTGCAGGCGCGCGTTATTATGCTCCCCGAAGCTCGGGTGCGTGCCGAACGGGTCTGGCACCTGCGTCAACGGCTTGCCGATGAAACCCGCCAGCATCTCGCGGTTCGGCACATTATCCGGCACCTTCCGCAAGCCATCCATATCGTCGGAAAAGCAAAATAGCCTCGTTGGAATATCCGAGAGTTGCTCGAAAGCGCGGCGGACCATGCTGGTGCGGACAACCTCGCCAAACGTGCCGATATGCGGCAGGCCCGAGGGGCCATAGCCGGTTTCAAACAGCACGTAGCCTTTTTTTGGTTTCTCGGCCCCGTATCGCGCCAGAAGTTTGCGCGCTTCCTCGAACGGCCAGGCTTTGGCGGTAAGGGCGATCTCGCGGGGCAGAGACATTTTCAAACACTCGTCGTTAATCAAGACACCAGCCAAAATCAGCCAGTCTGCTGTGCTAGACGGTTGCGCGAGGAAGGTCAACCGCCGCCCCGTGGAGAAAGGATTGCGCCGCCCGCTTTGCCCCGCTAGGGTCGCGTCAGT
>JAAFIC010000106.1 GCA_013298565.1 Alphaproteobacteria bacterium
ATGCGTTGGCCTGTTATGGGGGGCTTGCGGTGGGGGCAATTCTGTACCACACGCTGTTCCCGCAAACGCCATCTGCGCGCGTGTTGCTCACGGCACCGCTCCCTAAGCCATTATTTTTGATCGCCTTAGCCCTATCCAGTTTGGGCGTGGCGATGCGAATGGTGGATCGTTTCGTTCTGCGCGGCGTGCCCTTGGGCGAGGATTTCGCCTCGGTGCGCGCGCAGTTAGAGGCGACGAGTGCCTCGCCGCTATCGGCGGCCAGCGCGGTGATTTACCCGATTTGTTTTGGCATGATCTTCTTCTATTATTGCTTGCCGAAAGCCGAGCGGCGCTGGTGGCTGGGCGCGCTGGCAATGCTGATTTTTCTGTACCCGTCTTTCGAGTCGATTATTTCTGGCACGCGCTCCCAAATGGCAGTGAGTCTGGGGTTTATTCTCGTCACTCGGTCTATCTTGATCGACGATCTTCGGTGGTTGCGGAATCGGTTGGTTGTGATTGTTGCGGCGTTCTTGATGCTCAACTTGTTCTTCTTAATGTTTGAAATCCGCGTCGAATCGATGGGGCAGGATTTTTATACGTCGAGCCAAAATTCCGGCTATGCCTTTACGGTACCTCCGAATGATTTTGCCTTGTCTTATCTCATCGAAAACCAGGGAATTATGTCATCTATTGTCAGTTTAATCGTGCATTTTACGCAGTATTATTGTCATTCTGGATTTGAATATTTGTATATATTCGACCGCTTGCCCGAAAACCCTCTGTGGGGTGCCTATAATTTCTTTCATATTTACAAATTTTTCGGATTAGTTATCGGCGACACTTCGGTAAATGATACGATCAATACGCTCGATATTCGGGTTGGGGTGTACGCGAGTTTCTTCGTGCCATTATTTATTGATTATCACTGGGGCGGTCCGGTGTTTATGATGATCTTTGGTTTCGTACTCTCGCTGTTATGGCGCGCGACTTTTCGGCACCCTACGGCCTGGTTGCCGCTGACGGCCTATATGTCCATCGTGCTATTTCTTATGCCGATCACCAGCTTTATTGTCGCGGCGCAGGGGCTTTATGTGATCAGCGCACTGCTGGCGATGGGGGTGCTCATTCATCGGATGGACGGGACGGGACGGCGGGCGACCGCAGGCTTTCGTACAGCGTAACAAAGCGCTCTGCGGCGGCGGATTGGCTATAAACGGATAGGGCGCGCGCTCGTCCCGCTATCCCCAACCGTTGTCGAAGGTCGGCATCATTCCAGAGGGTTTGCAGCGCTGCCGCCAGCGCGCGCGCATCGCCGGGGGGAACCGTTAGGCCCGTCACGCCATCGGGGCTAACCTCGGGAACGCCCGTGGGCAGGCGGGTGTTAATGATCGGCAACCCCGCCGCCATCGCCTCTACCTGCACCAGCGCAAAAGTTTCCGAGCGGTGCGTGGAGGGTAGCACGAACAGATCGGCGGCGGCGTAATGGGCGGCCAGCGCATCGGCGGAAACCCCGCCGAGCAGTGTTACCCGGCCTGCGAGATTGAGGGCCGAAATCATCCCCTCAAGCTCCGCCTGCATCGGTCCTTCGCCAATAATCGCCAGCCGTAAATCGGGGAGAGTGGCGGCAGCCTGAAGGAGAATATCGAAGCCCTTGTAGTAAACCAATCGACCGACCGCGAGGGCAAAACGCCCCCCTTGCGCGGCGCGGATGGTGGCTTTCGCGGCCTCATCGGCGGCAGCGGCCACAAAACTTTCTACAGCGCGACCAAATGGGATCACGCAGATTTTATCGCGGTAGGGTGGCAGGAAGGTTGAATCGCGCCGAATAAACTCCGCCGAACAATGGATCGCCGCCGCGCGTCGGCAGAGGCGGTGCGCGAATGGCGCCACCGCGTATTTCAACAATTTTTGCCGCACGATATCGCTGTGCCACGTCACTACGACCGGGGCTTTCGGCGGCCACAGCGCCGTCAGCAAGTCGGCGATGGGGAAGGGGGTATGGACATGCACAACATCGGCCCACGCTCTCCACTCCCGGTAGAGCCGAGCGTAGGCGGGCGAGAGGGCCAAACTGCCAACAGCCAGCCGATAGGGTGCGCGCAACACCGTGACGCCGGGGGCGGGATGACGCGGGCGGGTGTCGCCATCATCGGCATGGACCAGCACAATCACCTCATGCCCCAAGGCGGCAACGCCTTCGGCCATGCTGGCGACGACCGTTTCCATACCGCCAAAGGCGGGCGGATAGAATTTCGCCACGTGAAGAATTCGCATATGGTCAACCTAACCTATTTCCCGTGACGCGAGAAAGAGGAGAAGCGCCAAAAAAGAAACCCGCTCGCTCCAGGAAGCGAACGGGTTCTGTTCTAGCCCCGAAGGGTTCAGCGTTAAGCCAGCTTCACTAAGCTCGTGACCGGCGTGAAACCGCGCACACCGTTGGTGACGGTACCGAGCGAGAAGTTGCTCTGGTAAGCCTGAATGGCGGTTTGTGCCGTCCTTGTGCTGGTCGGGTTCTTTGTAACTGCGGTTAGCCTGTCGTTCTGGTCGCGAGTGACAGACAGGGGTGTCGTGCCTTTGTTGTTGTAGGCTTGCAACATGCCCGCAATACCATCAACGGATGCGCCCGCTGCGGCGACCCTACCCGTGGCTTGCAGCTTCCGGTTGGCAACATCAAGCGTTACCTTCGGACCCGTCGCACGGTCGGTCGCGGCTTGCAGTGTCAGTACGCCGTTCGCGAGCAGATAGCTGGGGCCTCTCGTGGCGGCCGCGCCAGCGTTTTGGGTTCCGGCAGCGATTTGAGTTTGAATCGTGGTCCCAGTGACCGACAAAGCCGGGGCCGATAGTTTACCCTTAGATGTCGATGTCCGCACACCGACGTTATAAGCCTGCACGTCGATCACACCGTTGGCGCGTACGCCAACATTACTGACTGCAACCGTAGCGTTAGAGCGGTTTAGAACTTGTGCTCCGGCGGCCTGCGCGACCGTGAAGCTCGCGGTACGCTCTGCCGAGCCGCCGCCGATGGTGCCATCGGCCTTCAACCAAGAGCCTTGAGCCGCAACCGTTGTGCTGGCGCTTGTTACCGTCGTGCCCGTGCCGTTGAAGGTGGAGTTGCGTTGCGAGGTGGAACTGGTATCAACCGTTCCGTCATCCCGGCTCACGACGGACGAAGCTCTCGACACTTCGCTCACCGTAACGGCCCCAGCGGTTGGGTTTGCGCCATTGCTGGTATCGGCTACGGTCGTTGTCGTCACAGCAGAGCGTGCCGATACGAGCGTTTTGCCGTTCATGTCGCTCGCCGACACGCTTTCACCCGTGCGCGTAACCCTCAAGCTACCATTGGCTGCGTTGAGAACCGAGGTTTCTGACGTCAGCATCTGCCCTGAAGCAACCACAGTGCCGGCAGCGTTCTTCGTGACCGATGTCAGGACTTCGCGCAGCGACTTCTGATAATTGCCGTCTTTGGTCATGCTGTAAACGATAGTGCGGTCGCGGTTCTCAAACACCGTGTTGCCATCGGCGGAGGACGTGACAACGGACTCAATCTTAAAGGCTTGCGTCAGCGTGCCCTTGGCAGCGTCGGCAGAGGTGACTGCCGTCGTCTTTTCCTGGCGAACAGTATCAGCGTAGGCCTGGCCGGCCTTCACATTACCGCCGCTCTCGCGGATAATGGTTTCGCTGAAACTACGTTGAACACCAACACCATTATTATTTTTCGCGGCGGTCTGTTCGATCGTGCGCGTCGCAATGGTAACTTCGGTGTTGCGCGTCGTGCCATTTTCTAGCGTGCGCGCTTGGTTGGTGGTGGACGATGCGGCTTGAGTAAAGGAAGCCGCGCCGGACCCGATGGACCCAAGCACCTTAGCGCTGGTATTGTCTTTCAGCGCCTGCACATTGCTCTGGAATCGCGCATTGGAGCCGTAAATGGCCAGCAGCGAGTCCGCACGGTCAGCAAGCCCAATCGTATCCGTTATCGCCAAGCTTTGCGCCTGAGTATTGGTCGTTTGGGCCGGAGTTGCGCCTGCGGGGGCCGTCGGGGTCGCGGCTAAACCCTTACGAATCGCGGCTTCGGCAGAACCGATGTATTTGTCAATCGTTCCAACGCTCGGCGTGATCTCTACCATCTTCAACTCCATCCAGCGCGATGCCGGTTCTGACCCTGACGAACGACTTTCTGTCAGCTCGCTCTCTCTGATTAACCCACATTAACAGCAGTCCACTAAGAGATGGTTAAAATTCTTAGTTTTTTCGAGAGAAGTGTTCCTTAAAAGCGAAGGGCAACTTTGCGCTAGCCGCATACCATCTCACGCCTGACATGCGGTGACAGTATGACTCTTTACGTCGAGGGAAGGGCTTGTTTGGGATGCGCGCTCTGTAAAAATTCCTGCAATCCCAAAGCGATAACCTCTATCGCACGCGGGTCTTCCTGCCCGTCTTGAACGGCGCGGGCCAGTTGGTCAGGAAAACCTTCAAAACTATTCGCGTGCAACCGGGCTAAAAAATCGCGGCATTCGGTTTCCTGACGCTGGCGCGTGGTGTCCGAGGGTGGCGTCAATAGTTTGGCAATCGGCCACAGCAGCGGATCGGGAAAATCAGCCGCCGACACGCGCATCAGCGGATCGAAGAATACAGGCGCGAGGCCAACGGCGGGGCGGCCCATCAGCGCGGCTTCATACCCCACCGTGCCGGTAATCGTGACCACCAGATCGGTTCGGTTCAGAAGTGCGAAGGTGCTCTCGGCGGGGTCAATCAGCCGGACATTCGGCAGGGCGGCGATCTGGCGCAACCAGCTAGGGGAGCGGTCGCCCAGCCAGTCCGGGTGTTCTTTCACCCAAAGTTCATGGGTAGCGGGCAGCAGCCGCGATAGGCGCTGGATAAGATGGGCCTGATCCGAATGCGGCGCGCCGAACACGTCAATCGAGGCTTCCGGTGCATGGTGCAGGCAAAACAACACGAACCGGCCCGCTGTAGGCGCTGGCTCGAACGGCGGAAACAGCCGGAGGCGCGCGGCATTCCAGGCAAGGCGCAGGCGATCCTTAAGTGCTGCCAGAGTTGGGCGCACTGTAATATCGTCGAGCGCTGCGGAGGCGGGAGTCAGCCTGCGCCGCAACTCCTGCCACCAGTAGCGGCGGACGCTGAGGGCCGACGGATGACTTGCAGCATAAAAGGGTTTCACTGGACGGGCGCGCCACGCAGGCAGAAAAGTATCGGCCCAGGCGGTATTGATGTCGGTCGCAGCGCGCCAGTGAATGAGCCGATGCGTGATAGGCTCGAAAATTCCCCAGCGCTCCGACGGGATGCGAACGGTACTGTAGAAATAGCAGCCGCGCCCTTGTTGGCGGGCAATCAGCGCCGTCAGCATTTCCCAGGCCCAAGTTTGCTCGCCGAAGCAAGCAACGACCTGCTGGTCACGCAAGAACGCCTCAATCGCCCGTCCGTAGGTTGCCAGAATTTGCCAAGC
>JAAFIC010000107.1 GCA_013298565.1 Alphaproteobacteria bacterium
GCTGATCGGCGACCACGCGCACGTCAGGCCGTGCCGCCGCTAACCGCAGCATGGTTTTCACGAAATTATGCCCGAGCGCGCCGAACACCCAGGCCGTTCGCAGAATAACGTGCTTATCGGTGGCGTCGCGGATCGCCTGCTCGCCCGCTTCTTTCGACTGACCATAGACGCCCAAAGGCGTGACCGGATCGGACGGCAAATAGGCCCCCAGCTTGCCCCCATCGAACACATAATCAGTTGAGAGATGCAGTAGCGGAATATCGGCCTGCACGGCCACCTGGGCTAAATTCCCAGCGCCATCGCGGTTGATGGCAAACGCGGCATCGGCGTCGGATTCGGCTTTATCAACAGCGGTATAGGCGGCAGCGTTGACGAGGGCGACGGGATTATGCCGCGCAACGGCGGCGGCAAGCGCATCGGCGCGCGTCACATCGCCCTCGGGCCGGGTTAGCCCAAGGGGTTTCACGCCCTGCGGCCAATCTGCGCGCAGCAACTCCCGGCCAACTTGACCGTTTGCGCCGAAAATCAGAACCGTGCGGCTCATGAGGCGGTTTTCTTCAGGCCCAAACGGTCGCCCGCATACACATTCGAGAGCTTTTCCCACCAGTCGGGGTTATCAAGATACCAGCGCACGGTCGCTTCAAGCCCGGAGTCGAAAGTTTCGTGCGGCTCCCACGCCAGTTCTGCCTTGATCTTGCTGGCGTCGATGGCATAGCGGGCGTCGTGGCCAGGACGGTCCGTGACATGAGTAATCAGCGAGCGGCGCGGCTTGCCCGAAGGTAGCGGCGCTTCCAGCTTATCGACCAGATCACAAATGGTCATGACCACATCAATGTTCTTACGCTCGGAATTGCCACCGACATTATAGCTTTCGCCCGGCACCCCTGTGGTGAGAATAGTCCAGAGCGCGCGGGCATGGTCTTCTACGTGCAACCAGTCGCGCACATTGGTGCCTTGCCCATAAACAGGGAGCGGTTTGCCCTTTAGCGCGTTGATAATCATCAGCGGAATGAGCTTTTCCGGGAACTGCCACGGGCCATAATTGTTCGAGCAGTTGGAGGTCACAACCGGCAGCTTATACGTGTGGTGCCACGCGCGCACGAGATGGTCGGACGCGGCTTTGCTGGCCGAATAGGGCGAGTTCGGCGCGTAAGGCGTTTCTTCTGTAAACAGCCCCTCCTCGCCCAACGTGCCGAAGACTTCATCGGTGGAGATATGGTGAAAGCGGAACGCTGCCTGCTTGTCTTCTGGCAAGGTGCGCCAGAAAGCGAGCGCCGCTTCCAGCAGCGTAAACGTGCCGATGATATTGGTTTGAATGAAGGCCGCAGGGCCGTCGATGGAGCGATCCACATGGCTTTCGGCGGCAAGATGCATAATCGCATCGGGCTTATAGATCGTTAAAACTCGGTCCATCGCCGCGCGGTCAGTAATATCGGCCTGCTCGAAGCTATAGCGGTCGGTCGCGCTCAGGGCGGCAAGACTATCGAGGTTCGCGGCATAGGTTAGCTTATCGAGGTTCACCACGCGGGCGTCGGTGAGCGTCAGGATATGGCGGATAACCGCCGATCCGATAAACCCCGCGCCGCCGGTAACGATAATCGTGTTCATAAAGGCGCTCCCGGCTCAGGCTAAGGTGAAATAGGCGGGCAGATCCGCCAACAGCGGCTGAGTTGTGTCTTTCGGCGACAGTACAGCGGTTTCAGCATTCACCGGCCAGTCGATGCCGAGCGCCGGATCGTTCCAGCGGACGCCACGATCTTCCACCGGAGCATAAACATGGCTCACCTTATAGGCCACCGCCGTATCCGGTACCAAGGTACAGAAACCATGCGCGAAACCGACGGGAACATAAAGCTGCTCGCCACCCTCCGCCGTCAACTCCACGGCCACATGCGCGCCAAAACTGGGGGAGCCGTAGCGTAAATCTACCGCCACATCGAGAATTGCCCCTTGCAAAACGCGGATCAGCTTTGCCTGCCCTGCGGGAGCAATCTGAAAATGCAGCCCGCGCACCGTGCCTTGAGGGGCCGACAGCGACTGATTATCCTGCACCCAGCGTTCGCGAATACCGGCCTCGGCAAAACGCGGTTCGGAAAAAGTCTCCATGAAGTACCCGCGCGCATCTCCATGTTTTTTTGGCACAATGCGTTTTACGGCGGGAATTTTTGTATCGGTGATTTGCATGGCACACTCTGACTTGGACGGCTGCTTATAGCGGGGGTATCGGCGCAGGGTCAATTCGTGTGGGGGCAGATATAAAACATAAAATTCATGTTGATTTATTTTTTACATTCACGCCCGTTAATTGTTTTTTATGGACAGAGTTGGATGAAAATTTGTAATTAAGCAGAACGAGACCCGAGGGGGCCGCGCCTACGCCCCCCCCTTCCAAACGCCGGGGAACCTAAACCGATGCCGGGTTATACTGCGCCTAACGATACGAGACCCGCGCTTACCGCGTGGCAGAGCCTGTCGGCCCAGGATCTCCTGAGCGCGGCGTGGGCCGAGTATGGCAGCCGCTTTGCGATTGTCTCGTCGTTCGGGGGCGACTCGGCGGTTCTGCTCCACCTCGCGGCGCGTGTCGATCCACGCATTCCGGTACTCACCCTCGATACCGAAAAGCTCTTCCCCGCCACGCACCGGTACCGGGAAACGCTAACCGCCCAACTTGGCCTAACCGATGTGCGCCTGCTAAAGCCCGATGCGGTGGCGATTGCCGCGCGCGACCCGCTGGGTATGCTGTTCGATCAAGACCCGGACGCCTGCTGCGCGCTTCGGAAAGTGGACCCGCTCGCCCGCGCTTTAGAAGGTTTCACCGCCTGGGCCAATGGCCGCCGCCGCGATCAAGCCGACACAAGGCGCGGGATTGCCTCGGTTGAACAGGAAGACGGGCGCGTTAAGCTTTCGCCGCTAGCCAATTGGTCAATGGACGAGATCGAAGCCTATCGGCGCGCGCACGCTCTTCCGGCACACCCGCTGGTCGATCAGGGCTATAAGTCCATCGGCTGTATGTCCTGTACCACCCCGGTCCAAGCGGGCGAAGATGCGCGCGCGGGCCGCTGGCGGGGGCGGGAGAAGATCGAATGCGGTCTTCATTCAGCATCGCCGACAGTAACGGCCTTCCCTGCCCCCAACCCCTTACCCGCCCCCAACCCATCCCAAGTTTCTAATTCTGGATCAGGTGATCGCGTGTCCCATTTTTCCCTGGCGCAATCGTCGCCGCTTACCGCAACCGAGCGTCTCACCGGTCTGGACGCGCTGGAAGCCCAAAGCATTTTCATCTTCCGGGAAGCCTTCGCCCGCATTCGCCCATTGGCGCTGCTCTGGTCGCTCGGTAAAGATTCGAACGTGATGATTTGGCTGGCGCGCAAAGCGTTTTTGGGGGAAATCCCTTTCCCCGTGGCCCATCTCGACACCGGGTTGGAGTTCGACGAAGCCTATGCCTTTCGAGATACTTATGCGAAGGAGTGGAACTTAAACCTTATCGCCGACTCGTGCCCGCCGATTGAAGCGACCGACCCCACCCTGCCGCCTGGCGCGCGGGTGGCAGCGCGCAAAAGCCTTGGCCTCGCACAGACGGTGGAGCGTTACGGTTTCTCCGGCATTTTCGCAGGTATCCGCCGGGACGAGCAGGCGACGCGGGCGAAAGAGCGCGTGTTTAGCCCGCGCGGCCTGGATGGCACCTGGGACGTGCGCGACCAACCGCCGGAGTTCTGGGACCAGTTCAACGCCGATTTCCCGCCCGGAACGCACATCCGCATCCATCCGCTGCTGCATTGGACCGAGCTTGATATTTGGCGGTATATCGAGCGGGAGGGTATTCCCGTGTGCGAACTGTATTTCGCTAAAAACGGCACGCGCTTCCGCTCGTTGGGCGAAAAAGGCATTACCGAGCCTTTCCCAAGCAAGGCCAGCACCATCGCCGAAGTCATCGCCGAGCTTGCGGCAACACGCACGTCTGAACGGGCCGGGCGCACGATGGACCATGAATCCGAAGACGTGTTCGAGCGCCTGCGTGCCGGGGGGTATCTATGAGCCAGAATACTGCGTTTCCAATCGTCATCGTCGGTCATGTCGATCACGGGAAATCTACGCTTGTTGGCCGCTTGATGCACGAAACCGGCGCGCTGGCCGATGGGGCCGTGGAAGCGCTGCAAGCCTCCTCCGCGAAACGCGGTTCGGTGTTTGAATGGTCGCATCTGCTCGATGCCTTGCAGATTGAGCGCGACCAAGGAATTACGCTCGATACCACGCAGGTTTGGTTCACCTCCGCCGCCCGCCGCTATGTGATTATCGACGCGCCGGGTCATAAAGAGTTCCTGAAGAACATGGTGACGGGGGCCGCCGCCGCCGATGCCGCAATTCTCGTTGTCGATGCCCGCGCTGGTTTGGCCGAACAAACCCGCCGCCACGCCTATTTGTTGCGCCTGCTGGGGATTACCCAAGTGGCGGTGGCGGTGAATAAAATAGATTTGATTGATCACGACGAGGCCCGCTTCGGTGCGGTGGTCGAGGAAGTCGGTGTCTATTTACGGTCCATCGGGATCAACCCAACCGCGCTGATCCCAATTTCTGCTCGGCACGGTGACGGCATTGTCGCCAACGGCCCGAAGACGCCCTGGTATCAAGGCCCGTCGCTGCTGCAAGCGCTGGATGCCTTCACCGCGCGCCCTAGCCTTGCAGCGCAACCCCTGCGTCTGCCCGTACAAGATCTCTACCGGCGCGGCGAGCGGCGCATTCTGGTTGGGCGGATCGAAACCGGGCGTTTGCGTGTCGGTGATACAATTCGCCTCACGCCCGGCAACCGCACGGTAAAAGTGGCGGCACTGGAAGGCTGGAACCTATCGGTGCCAAAACTTTCGGCGATTGCAGGCGAAAGCGTGGCCTTGGCGGTGGATGAAGATGTGTTCGTTGAACGCGGCGCACTGATTACCGACACCAACGCTGCATCCCGGCAAGGCCATCTCATCACCTTGCGGATTTTCTGGCTCGACCGGACACCGCTCAATGAGGGCGACCGCGTAACCTTACGCATCGGCACTGGCTCTCACGAGGCTACCGTGCGCCGGATTGATGAAGCCTTGGACCTTGATAGTCTAGCCTTAGACCAGTCCGAAGGCCCCGGCCAGCTTGAAAGCGGCGGCATTGCCCGCGTCACGCTGCACAGCCGCCGCCCTATCTTGGGGGATCGTTTCGCCGATAACCCCCGCCTAGGCCGGGCCGTGCTCGCGCGCGACTATCGTTTGGTTGGCGGCGGGATTGTGGAGGCGTTGACGGAAGTCATGCTCTCAGCCCCAGAAACCAGCGTAACGCCAGAAGAGCGCGCGGCGCTGAACGGCCATCGCGGTGGGGTTTTGTGGCTTACCGGCCTGTCCGGCTCGGGCAAATCGACCATCGCGCAACGGCTCCTCCGCAAACTT
>JAAFIC010000108.1 GCA_013298565.1 Alphaproteobacteria bacterium
GCTCCCGCAGGGGGAGCGACGTCTCGGTGGGGCTGGATAGAGGGGCATTGCCCTGTTTCGATCCACGCTCCCGCAGGGGGAGCGACCGGCATAAAGTCCGCTATCGTCATGCGCGTGAACGTTTCGATCCACGCTCCCGCAGGGGGAGCGACGCAGCCGAAAGCGGCGGCGCGGGCGGGTTCGGTGTTTCGATCCACGCTCCCGCAGGGGGAGCGACCAGGCTTGCACCCGTCGCGTCAAAATCCACGCTGTTTCGATCCACGCTCCCGCAGGGGGAGCGACGCACGTAACCTACCTGCGGGCGGATGGCCTGGCGTTTCGATCCACGCTCCCGCAGGGGGAGCGACTCAAGATCATGACAAAACTTAAGAAACAAAACGCGTTTCGATCCACGCTCCCGCAGGGGGAGCGACGGCTTTTTTCTTGCCCAAGGCCCGTTGTGCAGCGGTTTCGATCCACGCTCCCGCAGGGGGAGCGACGGCGGTAAGGCCGTGGATGCGCTTGGGAAGGTCGGTTTCGATCCACGCTCCCGCAGGGGGAGCGACTAGCCATGATGTCGTTATCTGAATCGATGGTCTCGTTTCGATCCACGCTCCCGCAGGGGGAGCGACTCCGCGTAATCCAGGCCAAAAAAACCACAACAAGTTTCGATCCACGCTCCCGCAGGGGGAGCGACTGCACGGCTCGATGAGTTTTGGCGGAAAGGTTGCGTTTCGATCCACGCTCCCGCAGGGGGAGCGACCTGGATGCCGCCCGCGTGGGAGTGGGTTGACCCGGTTTCGATCCACGCTCCCGCAGGGGGAGCGACGCGCCCGCGCCAGGATGGATCATGCACCGGGCGGTTTCGATCCACGCTCCCGCAGGGGGAGCGACTAGCAGCCTTTAGAACCGCCAGATGCAAAGGGGTGTTTCGATCCACGCTCCCGCAGGGGGAGCGACGCGGCGCGGCTTTGAGTACGCGGGCATCTTTTTTGTTTCGATCCACGCTCCCGCAGGGGGAGCGACGTCCGCCTACGCCCCGCCGCCGCCGCGCAAGATTGTTTCGATCCACGCTCCCGCAGGGGGAGCGACCAGGATCAATTAACACGTCCAGGCCCTCCTTACGGTTTCGATCCACGCTCCCGCAGGGGGAGCGACGTGTAGGGCGACATATAACGGCCAACATTGTCGGGTTTCGATCCACGCTCCCGCAGGGGGAGCGACGACTTGCAACACAGAGATAACGAGGATGCATGGGTTTCGATCCACGCTCCCGCAGGGGGAGCGACGTTATTTATCTTAGGGGGGGTAGCTAAATCGCTGGTTTCGATCCACGCTCCCGCAGGGGGAGCGACGGCTGCTACGGGCACCTACCTACCTACAAGATGAGTTTCGATCCACGCTCCCGCAGGGGGAGCGACGCAGCAGAAAGGGCGGAATACTTGGCATGGGCGGTTTCGATCCACGCTCCCGCAGGGGGAGCGACCGGGCAGGCGGCAGTGAAGGAGCATATGGCCGCAGTTTCGATCCACGCTCCCGCAGGGGGAGCGACCGTTTGGGCGACATTGACGAATATGATTCTGCCGGTTTCGATCCACGCTCCCGCAGGGGGAGCGACGGAAATCAAAATGACCCAGACTGCTGTTTCAATGTTTCGATCCACGCTCCCGCAGGGGGAGCGACGACCCGCACCCGTGAACGTGCTGTTGACTTGCGGTTTCGATCCACGCTCCCGCAGGGGGAGCGACCTCTCGTTGGTGGCTTCAACCGGAACCGTCACCGGTTTCGATCCACGCTCCCGCAGGGGGAGCGACCCCAATCGGGCATCACAAACGGCATGGATTACCTGTTTCGATCCACGCTCCCGCAGGGGGAGCGACGCTCCACCATTGCCAGCAAGTGCCGCATTTGCGGTTTCGATCCACGCTCCCGCAGGGGGAGCGACATGCTTGCGTATGCGATGAGTTCATTGGACGCGGGTTTCGATCCACGCTCCCGCAGGGGGAGCGACCGCCTTGCGGCATAGATTATTTTCCCGACGCCGGGTTTCGATCCACGCTCCCGCAGGGGGAGCGACCACCGTGATCGTGATTGACCCCGGCTTGCCGCCTGTTTCGATCCACGCTCCCGCAGGGGGAGCGACCAATGCTTGCACGAGCGTCTGGCGTGCATTCGAGTTTCGATCCACGCTCCCGCAGGGGGAGCGACCGGCGATTGCTAATCAACAAGCCTCCTCGTTGCATGTTTCGATCCACGCTCCCGCAGGGGGAGCGACCAATCTCCCTAATAAATCCAGCGTCTTCGCCGATGTTTCGATCCACGCTCCCGCAGGGGGAGCGACGATTTAGCCACGGCGGAAAAAATAGTTATGCGCGTTTCGATCCACGCTCCCGCAGGGGGAGCGACCGGGCGACGTTGACGCAATCGCGCTGGATTTGCTGGTTTCGATCCACGCTCCCGCAGGGGGAGCGACCGGCGGCGGTGGGCGCTTCGGTTCGGGCAGCGCGGGTTTCGATCCACGCTCCCGCAGGGGGAGCGACCAGCCATGTCGGTTATCCTTAGCCTTTCCGCGCGTTTCGATCCACGCTCCCGCAGGGGGAGCGACTTCGGGAAACGCCGCTGCGAACGTCCCCCGCCGTGTTTCGATCCACGCTCCCGCAGGGGGAGCGACGTGCGCTATTAACAGAGACGCGCCGTTATTTGAGTTGTTTCGATCCACGCTCCCGCAGGGGGAGCGACCCCTCATTCAGCGGGCGGGGCCGAGTCACGGGCCGTTTCGATCCACGCTCCCGCAGGGGGAGCGACCCGTTGTCGTGATAGTACATGTTTCGATCACTAAGTTTCGATCCACGCTCCCGCAGGGGGAGCGACGACGGGATCAACTGGACGGCTGGAGGTTTGCCGGTTTCGATCCACGCTCCCGCAGGGGGAGCGACATCACGCGACCCTCCCGAGTTCGGCAGCGGTCGGGTTTCGATCCACGCTCCCGCAGGGGGAGCGACTCTACTCGTTTTGTCATCTAGTACCCCCCGAGCGGTTTCGATCCACGCTCCCGCAGGGGGAGCGACGAGGTGAAATAGGAGATACCCTGGTATGTTTAAGTTTCGATCCACGCTCCCGCAGGGGGAGCGACTGCCGGGATTAACTTGTAGAGGGACAACTTTTGGTTTCGATCCACGCTCCCGCAGGGGGAGCGACAATCGAAGGCGTTACCGATACTGGCAACGATGTAGTTTCGATCCACGCTCCCGCAGGGGGAGCGACACGCTAATTTCTGGCGGGCGCGTGTTCGTCCCGGTTTCGATCCACGCTCCCGCAGGGGGAGCGACCTCTCCGGTGCTGTTTCAATTGCTGGGAGCACTGGTTTCGATCCACGCTCCCGCAGGGGGAGCGACATGCCGGGATTAACTTGTAGAGGGACAACTTTTGGTTTCGATCCACGCTCCCGCAGGGGGAGCGACGATGCGCGCCGAAAAAGCTGTTCGCGGTGCGCGGTTTCGATCCACGCTCCCGCAGGGGGAGCGACTCGGCAAAACCGACACTTATCAGCTTTGGCTGCACGTTTCGATCCACGCTCCCGCAGGGGGAGCGACTTGGAATTGAGTGGTGTGGTACACTTTCCCCGAAGTTTCGATCCACGCTCCCGCAGGGGGAGCGACGTCTATTCCCATACCAGAGTGACGATCCATCTTTGTTTCGATCCACGCTCCCGCAGGGGGAGCGACATCCGACCCGTTGCTAGAGCATGCTTTAGGTCGGTTTCGATCCACGCTCCCGCAGGGGGAGCGACGATGCGCGCCGAAAAAGCTGTTCGCGGTGCGCGGTTTCGATCCACGCTCCCGCAGGGGGAGCGACCAGCGACATCTGCGCGGCTTGGGTTACGCCGAAGTTTCGATCCACGCTCCCGCAGGGGGAGCGACAAGACATGCAGTGCGACACCGACTTCAAGGCGACCGTTTCGATCCACGCTCCCGCAGGGGGAGCGACATCAAGACGCGGCAACGGGCCGTGAGCAAGCGGAGTTTCGATCCACGCTCCCGCAGGGGGAGCGACCAGCTAGGCGTTTGTCGATGCTGCCTGGAGCGCGGTTTCGATCCACGCTCCCGCAGGGGGAGCGACCGCATTCGCTCGCGCAACACAGGCTCAAAATTGAGTTTCGATCCACGCTCCCGCAGGGGGAGCGACCTGCCCCGGTGGCGTGGGCGGCATCATCAACGGAGTTTCGATCCACGCTCCCGCAGGGGGAGCGACGGCGGGCGCGGAACCAGCAACGCTTCACGGTTCGGTTTCGATCCACGCTCCCGCAGGGGGAGCGACGGGGGCTTTGGCTGCGCTGGTTTGGCCTTCGGCGGTTTCGATCCACGCTCCCGCAGGGGGAGCGACCCACGCCTCAACAGCCGACGCCTCATCATTACGAGTTTCGATCCACGCTCCCGCAGGGGGAGCGACCGATTGCGTTAGCCTGCAATTCAAGCTCTGGCGGTTTCGATCCACGCTCCCGCAGGGGGAGCGACTGGTTAGTCTTAGCTTATGGCCCCACTGAGATTGGTTTCGATCCACGCTCCCGCAGGGGGAGCGACCTGAGTACGAAAGAGATAACAGCGCGAACAAAACGTTTCGATCCACGCTCCCGCAGGGGGAGCGACCTGGCATCGGCCACGCAATCATCACGACAAAAAAAGTTTCGATCCACGCTCCCGCAGGGGGAGCGACAAGCTGCCCCACGCACGGTAATCAACACGTTCGGTTTCGATCCACGCTCCCGCAGGGGGAGCGACTTCGCGTTTCGGCGGGACCGGGCGCGCTGGTCGAGTTTCGATCCACGCTCCCGCAGGGGGAGCGACTACTTATCGCGGGGTTGATATTAAATACGAGTGGGTTTCGATCCACGCTCCCGCAGGGGGAGCGACACTTGGCCCTTGAGTTTCTTCGCTTGGCTTACCGTTTCGATCCACGCTCCCGCAGGGGGAGCGACGCCGAGCCAGACTTTTTCGACGAGGCGGGCGACGTTTCGATCCACGCTCCCGCAGGGGGAGCGACGATTTACGATCTTGCCTGCGTGCGTTGGGCTGCCGTTTCGATCCACGCTCCCGCAGGGGGAGCGACGCCACTTGCGCCAAGCCGTTGCGCGCCGGGG
>JAAFIC010000109.1 GCA_013298565.1 Alphaproteobacteria bacterium
ACAGCCAGATCAGACCGTAGAACAGCAGGGCCAGACCAAAACTCCCGCCGATTAGCAGGGCCGGAGTAGTCTCGATCTGCCAGCCTTCCCAGGCGATGCGAACCGTGCCGGGATGATTGGCCAGCCACACGAAACCCGCGACCAGCAGGGCCAGTTTCAGCAGTAAGAACAGCAGCGCGCGCATAATTACTGCCCTACTTTCGCGAGCAGACTGACCGTGTGATCGAGCAAACGGCTCGCGACCCGTTCGGCATCGCGCCGGGCCTTCAGGTCGGTAAGGAACGGGGTAGCGATGGCGATAATGTCGGCGGATGCGCCCTCGAAGACCAACAGCGCGGCATCCCATTCTTGGCGGCTCAGGTGCCCGTCGAGTTTTGCTAGGCGCGCGTCGGTGCCATCGCCAACGGGCATATCGGTGCGGCGAATGACGATCAACTGCCCGGTAAAGCGCGCCACCTCCTGTCGCCAGCCGCTTTCCCCGGTGGCAAGGTCTGCGGCTTTGACGGCGCTGACCAGGGCTGGGAAACGAGCGCGCAGGGCCTCGCCGGTGGGGACCCCCATAGTGGCCACCGCATCGAGCGCGCTCACCGCGCTCATCAATTCGGCATCTTGTGCGCCGAGACTGGCGAGCAGGCGAACAGAATCCGCGAAGGGCAGTCCTTGGGCGACGGCGCTATTCACCCGCAGGGCCGCTACCGCCAGCGCCGCCTGCTTCACCAGCGCGCGCGTTATGTCTTCCGTCGTCGAGCGCGCTTGCGTCACGCGCTGAAGATAATCGGCCATTTGTTCGGACAGGCGGGCCGAGCGTTCGGACAGGGCGGCGAGGCTGGTGGCGTCTGCCGTGCCGCGCAAGGCTTGCTCGAAGCCTTCCACGCGGCGGCGCAAGGCGGCAATCGCCTCCCCATCGCTGGCCAGCACGGGCGCGGCGAGCGGGCGATTTTCAAGGGCCGTCAGCCGATTGGTCAAACTATCAAGATCGGCGCGCAAGGCCGCATCATCCGCAGGCCGGGGCAGAGCGGCCACACTACGCTCCAGCGCATCCACGCGCAGCACGAGCGACCGATCCGGCGCAGGCGCGGGCGGAAGCAGCAGGGGAACCCATTGATCCCGCGTGATAAGCGCTACCCCGGCCAACAACGCCGCGCCGATGACGCCGCCGAGCAGCCCTGCGATCAACGATCTGACATGCGAGGTTTTTGGCGCGGCCAGGGGCGCGGCGAGAGGTCCGGGCAAGGCCGTTTGGCTCTCCTCGGAAACGTCCTTGGGGGCGTCGGCAGGGGGGCGCGTGGGGTCGGGCATTTTTTCCTCGCGGGCGGCAGACGGAACGGCAGAGACGACGGGTAATAGCCCCAACAGAGCTTCCCCCAACGGATGCGGCGCGACCGCTACCGAGCGATACGCCAGCGCGAGCGCCTTGGCAACCGCTGGCGACAGGCAGTAGGCGGTGAGCGCTTGGGCAGCATCGGCGTTGAGGCTGCGGATTAGGGCCGCTTCAAAGGCTGCCGCCGAGCGGGGTGAGTAGAGCAACACGCCGCCGACGGTGCCGACAGTAAGGGCCGCAACCGCTGCCGCGCTCAACTGATCAATCGTTTCGGCGCGGTAGAGCGTGCAACTCTCCACACTGAAGCCCGCATCTTGCAGCATCGGCACCGGATCAACTGTAACCGTTTCACCGCGCAGGTGCAGTAGTTTGCCTTTGTCGGGATCGAGCCGGTCGCGGACGTAATTCACCAGCACCACGGCGTCACCATCGGCGCTCTCGACCTGCGTGAAGCCGAGAGCGCGGGCGCAGGATGCCGTCGGCTCCCCCACCGCTATCAGCAAATCCCCGCGCCGCGCCGTGCGATCCGCCAGCACGCGCACGCCATTGGCAGAGGTAACGATGAGGGCACGATAGGTCGCCAGATCCGACAGCGGCGTTTCGGGTAGGGGAACAATCGTCAGCAGCGGGGTCAGAATGGGCCGGTAGCCGCGCTGCTGGAGTTTTTCAGCCGTCGCCGCCGCGTCTTCCGCCGGGCGCGTGACGAGCAGGCCCAAGGCGCGCGTGGAGGCCGGGGGCTTTTGCGAGCGGCGGGCCATCGCTGCCCCGTTACGCGCGCTGTGCTGCCAGCAACGCTTCGCCGACTGAAACGCCCAAGGCTTCCGCTTGGTCCGGCGGCGCGCTTTGGCGCTCCCGGAAGCGGTTGCGACCATCGGGGGAAATCAATAGGCCATCGAGCGTAAGCTGGTGCATCCGCCCATCATGACTGAGACGGGCGTAACCGCCAATGGGGGTTCGGCAGTTTCCATCGAGCGTTGCCAATAACGACCGCTCGGCCCGAACGCAGAGATGGGTTTCGGCGTGATCGAGCGGGGCCAGATAGGCGGCGATGCGCGCATCGGCAATCCGCGCTTCAAGGCCAATCGCCCCTTGTGCAATGGCGGGCAGCATGACGGCGTGATCGAGCAGGGCGGCAGCCTCCCCCGCTAGATTAAGGCGGTTAAGCCCTGCTGCCGCCAGCAACGTCGCATCAACCTGCCCGTCACGCAGTTTCCGCAGTCGCGTATCGACATTGCCCCGGAACGGCACAATCGTTACATCCGGCCTCGCGTGCAGCACCTGTGCTCCGCGCCGCAAGGAGGAGGTGCCGACGGTGGCCCCGCGTGGTAAATCGGCAAGGCTGGCGTAGGGGCCGATGAGCGCATCGCGCGGGTCGCCCCGCTCTAGAATCGTGGTGATGGCGAGGCCCCGTGGCAGCACCGTTGGCACGTCCTTCATCGAATGGACAGCAACGTCGATGTCCCCCGCGACGAGAGCCTCTTCGATTTCCCGAGTGAACAGGCCCTTGCCACCGATTTCGGACAGGTTGCGGTCCTGGACCAGATCGCCAGTGGTTTTAATCACCTGAATAGCAATCGCTCCCGGTGCGGCTAACACGGGGTGCGCGGCAGCTAGGGCGTTTTTAACCAGGGTGGCTTGGGTAAGCGCGAGCAGACTGCCGCGCGTGCCGATGCGAAGAAGAGCGGTCATGATTGGAGGTGGTTCTAGTCGAGGCGCGCGCTAGGCTCAAGGAAATGCGGCATTCACTGCGCCGCTTTTAGCGCATAATCTTGCGGATAGTCGCGCGGCTGGGGTGCCGCAAGCGCGGTCTGGACCGGCGCGGTTACAATCGGCTCCAGGGCGGCAATATCGAGCCAAAAGCGGGAGCCGATGCCAGGTTCACTGGCAAAAGCAATGCGGCTATTGAGGCTTTGCGCTAACCGCTGGGCAATGGCGAGTCCCAATCCCGCCCCCCACGACGTCCCCAAAGGCAGAGTCGTTGGGCGGCTGGCGAAGGGGGAGAACAGGTCTGCGGCGAGATCGGCGGCAATGCCAACCCCACTATCGGCAACAACCAGGCGCAAGCGCGGGGCGTCCGCAAACCCAGGCGGGGCCGGCAACAGTTCGACGGCAACGCTCACACTGCCGCCGGGGTGGTTGAAGCGCAGCCCATTGCGGATAAGTTCGGCCAGTACCTGATAGAGGCGCTCGGGATCGGTTTGCAGCGCAAGACCAGTCAGGGCCAAATCTTTCGGCCAGTCGATTCGCAATCCGGCGTGCCGGGCGATGGGATCGAGCGTTGCACGCAATCGGCCCATTAGGTCCACTATCGGTACCGCGCGCAGGGGCAGGCTGGGCGCGGGGGCTTGCAGACGCCCAAAATCGGACAGAGTACAGAACAGGCTGAGCAGTTGATCGGTGGTGTCCCCTATCCGGGTCAGCAGGCGGCGTTGTTCGACCGACAGCGCACCCCGCATCGGATCGACGATGCGGGCGGTATCACCGACGATCTGCTGCACCAAATGCCGGGTTTCATGCACCGCTGCGGTAATGAAGCTGCCGTGCTGCTGGGCTTGCCGGTCAAGCAACTGGCGGTGTTCATCGAGAATTTGGCGGCGGCGATCAATTTCCTGGTTAAGCGTCGCCTGAGCGCCCTGCACCGAACCTAAAGCCCTCGCGCCGGTGGCTAGGGCGCAGTCGCGCTGGCGGGTCATATCAGTCAGCCGCTCTTCGAGTGAGACGAGCAAAATTTCGGTCTCTCTTGCCCTGCGGCGGAGTTCTTGCGCGTAGCTGGAGCGAATACGGTCGCGGTTGGCGCGCCAGGGGCGTACCGCGAGCAGTAAGGCCATTAGCCCGACCAAAATGGCGACGATGATGACCGTGCCAATCATAACCGCAATCGGGCTGGCGTGCAGGCCAAGGCTGAAGATCGAGATACGGTCGTTTTCGGTCACGGCTTCAGCCAACGGCAGACCACTGGTGCCGATAATGGCGAGAAACCGGCTGCCCGCAATCCCGACACTCAAGATCGCCGCCGCAAACAGCCGATGCAGCGTGCCGATTGCAGTAGCGGTCAGCGCGACAGTGCCCGTCGCCGTCGCAAACCCCATCGTGATGCTGGCGATCAACAGCCCCCAATCGAGGTGAACGACCTGCAAGGGCATAAGTTGATACAGCATCAGCAGCGATACGGCGAACTGCCCTGCGGTTAGCAGTACGCTCGCTTTAAGAATGCACCAAACGGTCAGCACATGCCGACTGATGGCGTACAGTGCAAAGCCGCCGCAGAGGGTAATCGCCGCGCTTCCCCCGATAAAAAAATTGAGACGATTGAGGAACGGAACACCACCGCCGATCAGAACTGGCAGAACCGCCAGCGTTTGGGCAATCATAATGCCGCCGCCCAGCAGCAATGTTCCCCACGCAATCGAACGCCAGCGCATCCACCCGGTCGTGCGCTGTGCCAATCCGCCAAACTCTAATGCGCTGGCACTCGAGAGCCACAGCATCACAAAAATGATCAGCAGAAGCACTCTGTCGCCATCGGTCCCAAAAAAGGTAAGCACGTCTCACTCCTGCGACACGGGGGAGAAGGGAGTTCACCCCGATCGACGATTTAACTTAAGCGACGAGTCTTAAGAACCTGTTAGCAAAGCTAAAATGCCATTATTCTGCGGCTTACGTTATTTTACTCAACAGCCCGAGAAGCTGCGCGCGCTC
>JAAFIC010000011.1 GCA_013298565.1 Alphaproteobacteria bacterium
ACGCCAACCGCCTCAAGCCCAAGGCCCTTGGTGTTCGGCGCGCGGCCCGTGGCGAACATCACTTGGCCCGCAAGAATCACGGAGCCATCGGAAAGGCTAACACGCCGCGCAGCCCCCTCTTCCGATAAGCCCACTATTGTGCGGCCCGGCATGAGGTTGATCCCGCGTGCGGTTAGCGACTCGGTTAGATGCGCCCGCACCTCGCCATCAAAGCCGCGCAGCACCTGCTCGCCCCGGAATACCAGATCGACGGCACAACCCGCCGCCCGAAAAATCCCGGCGAATTCCACCGCGATATACCCCGCGCCGAAAATCACAATGCGCTCGGGCAGCGCCTTCAGGTCCAGCGCCTCATTCGAGGTAATCGCAAGCTCCTTACCCGGCACGTCAGGAAGCGTTGGCCAGCCGCCGGTAGCAATTAGAATACGCTCGGCGGTAAAGCGCTGGTCGCCGACTTGCACCGTATGCGGATCAATCAACACACCGCGCCCGGCAATGCGCTTGACGCCAGCTTTATCGAGCATCGAAATATAGATGCCGTGGAGGCGGTCTAGCTCGGCATCTTTCGCTGCAACCAGCTTGGCCCAATCGAGGCGCGCGCCGTCTATACTCCAGCCGAAGCCCGCCGCGTCGGCCAAGGTGTCGGCAATATCGGCCCCATAGATCAGCAGCTTTTTCGGCACGCACCCGCGCAAAACGCAGGTGCCGCCGATGCGCGCTTCTTCGATAATCCCCACGCGCGGCCCGTAAGCGGCGGCGCGGCGCGACCCCGCCACCCCGCCGGAACCCGCACCAACGGTTAGAAGGTCAAAATCATAGGCCATCTCTAGGCTCCAATGCCGCCCATCGCGATGAATTTGATTTGCACGTAATCCTCCACGCCGTACTTGGAGCCTTCGCGCCCCATGCCGGACTGTTTGATCCCGCCGAACGGCGCGACTTCGGTGGCAATCGCGCCTTCGTTGACGCCGACCATGCCATATTCCAAGGCTTCCGCGACGCGCCAAACGCGCCCGAGGTCGCGCGCATAGAAGTACGCCGCCAAACCGTAATCGGTATCGTTCGCAAGGCGGATCACGTCCGCTTCATCGGTGAAGCGCACCAGCGGCGCGACCGGGCCGAAGATTTCATCGCGGATTACCGCCATATCAGGCGTTACATTTGCCAGAATGGTCGGTGCGTAAAAGCGCCCGCCCAGCGCGTGTTTATGGCCGCCGGTTAGAATGGTCGCGCCCTTCTCGGTAGCATCCGCCACCATGCGCTCGACCTTGGCAATCGCCCGATCATCAATCAGCGGACCCGTGGTAACACCCGCCTCCAGGCCATTGCCAACCTTCAGCGCTTTGACCGCCGCCGTGAATTTCTCTGCAAACGCCTCATAGATCCCGGCTTGCACGAAAACCCGGTTGGCGCACACGCACGTTTGCCCGGCATTGCGGTACTTCGACAGCATCGCCCCGGCAACGGCGGCATCGACATCGGCATCGTCGAACACGATGAACGGCGCATTGCCGCCCAACTCCATACTAACCTTCTTCACCGTCTGCGCCGCCTTGCCCAGCAGCAGCTTGCCGACGGCTGTAGAGCCGGTAAAGGTGATTTTCTTCACTTTTGGATTGAAGCAAAGCTCGTCGCCAATCGGGGCGGCCTCGCCGAAGACGATGTTCAGCACCCCCGCTGGCAGCCCGGCGCGCTCGGCCAGTTCAGCCAAGGCCAGCGCCGAAAACGGCGTAAGGTCTGAAGGCTTTACCACCAACGTACAGCCAACGGCCAAAGCAGCCCCCGCCTTGCGCGCAATCATCGAGGACGGAAAGTTCCACGGCGTAATCGCCCCGCACACGCCCACGGGTTGCTTGACCACGAGCAGACGCTGACCACTGCGCGGCTGCGGAATAACATCGCCATACACTCGGCGGCCTTCTTCGGCGAACCACTGAATATAGGCCGCGCCCGATAGAATTTCGCCGCGCGCTTCGGCCAACGGCTTGCCCTGTTCCGCTGTCATGATCTGCGCCAAATCTTCGACGTTCTGCGTGATGAGATCGGCCCAGCGGCTAAGAATCGTCGCGCGCTCTTTCGCCGGGCGGGCCGCCCACACGGGGAAAGCTGCCGAAGCAGCATCAATAGCCCGGCGGGTTTCCGTCGCGCCCATGTTCGGCACGGCCCCGATGGTCGCCCCCGTCGCCGGATTATCGACGGAGAGGGTCGCGCCCGCATCGGCGGCAACCCATTGGCCGTTGATATAAGCATGTTGGCGAAACAGGGCGGAATCGGTCAGAATCATCGAGTCTTCTCCCAAGTGAGCAGCGTTAAGCAACTGTAGTATCATGCCGAACAGTAATTCTAAACCAGAGAGACAAGCGCCGTTCGGGCTAATTTTGGGGCAAGGCTGCCATGCGCGTGGCCCCCGTTGCCGGGCGGGCGGCGACAAGATGGGCGATAACGCTGCCCAGCGTCAACTCGCTCTCCACCCGCACTGGAAGGCGCGGCAACCCTGGTAGCACTATCCCCAGGTGCAGCGTAATCGGTTTGTCGCGGTCTTCCACCTTGTTCCAATCATTCTCGCGAACGATGTAACCGCCCAACCGCTTCATCTTGAAGCGGCAAACCAAGGTCGGCCCCGAGAAAATCGTGTAGGTGGAGATGGGCAGAACCTGCGTCTGCGCCGGCTCAAAAACCGCATCGAACCGCCGCCGCCCGTCAAACAACGGAATCTGGGCCGGGCAGGTGGCGGCATCGGCGACTTGACGCAAACTCAGGAAGGTTCCGGTTAAAGGATCGAGCGTTCCGGTGGTTTGTTCGAGAATAATCGGTGTGCGCGGCTCCGGGTCTTCGGGCGGGTTAATGCGCCACTCGGCGGGCCGATTGGGATAGGCCGTTACCTCGGCGGTGCGCGACTGCCCGCGAAACATTGCATTCGAGCGGTAAGAGACGCGCTGCACCAACGTGGGCGACAGTGGATCGACCTCGGCCACGGCATATTGCGACGAGCGCCAACCAATAAGCCAATCGACAAACCCTTCCGATTGCGCGGTCAAAGCGATCTCGCTCCGCAGATCGGTCGCCGTGTACCGAATAAAATAGCGGGCGGCGGCAATACCGCCCACATAAACGCGGTATTCAAGCTCCGCCCCCGTCGGCTCCGCCGCATGGCCCAGCATCGGCAGGCAGAGGCTTCCCGCGAGCAGTAGAGAAAAAATCGGTCGCATGATCGGGCTTTCGGCAGGAAAGAAAGGTCTTCCGCTGAAGTGGGGTGGTCGGCTTTGAAAGTCCATCGTTCATGATCCCGCAAGACGCCCAAGCCTAATCCGTGTGGCAAGCAATTATTGCTCGGCGAGACGTGGTATGGCAGTCTCACTCTTGCAGGTGTGCGCGCTTGTGCGGTTCTGGGGGCGGCAGCCATGATGGTAGATGCATCGGCAGATATGCTGATTGATATTGAGCGGATGGACCGGGAGAATCCTGAGATCCGATACCTCAATATCGTCGATCAACTTCCGCGCCTGCGCTCCTACGGCCTGTCGGACAAAGAAATTGAGGCGGACATGAGTATTACTCTCCGCCCCGAACACCGCCTGCCGATGACTGCCGCTACGCTTGAGCGCTAAGGTTTTTTGGGAAGACAGTCGCCATGATGATTGACGCATCGGCTGACATGCTGATTGATATAAAGCGGATGGACCGGGAAGACCCGTCCATTCGGTATCGCTCTATTATTTGTGCACTTCCTCGAATGCTGGCGCGCGGCTCCACCTACGAGGGAATCGAGCGGAGCTACGGCATCACGATCCTGCCGGAGCACCGCCTGCCGATGACCGCCGCTTCAGAATAAAGCCTAACCCTTCCCCTATTATCTGAAGCCGCCCGGTCAGGCTGTTTCCAGCGTTTAACGACGGCGGCGAGGGTGCATCCATCGCCGCCGCGCGCAAAACTAGCCGTCGCGAGGAAACGCTTCAGCAGCCCGCTCTAACGCTCCCGGTCGGGCGTCAACGCCGCGATAAGGCCCGCAAGGGTGCTGCCAACGGTAATGATGCTATTCGATACCTCCGGCTTAACGCTCACCCCGAACCCGGTGACGAGCGCAATCAGCCCTAACCACGTGCTGCGTTCTTGCAGCCGTTCTAATACGTAGCGCATAGGTTTCTCCTAGTGGAAACGGGAAAAAAATCAATCCAAGGCCAGCGTAGCGGCGGACTGGTACAGCGCTGGGGGATAGGCATTCCCCACACCGTTCTCATGGCACACGATGGCCTGCATTAACCGCACCCAGGTTTCGGGGGTTCGGGGAAGCTCGGCATCCGGCGCAACGCCCAATTTTCGGGCGACGGCGGCGATATAGGCGTCGGTGGCATTTTCAGTAGGCGGAGCGTAGCGGTGCAGAATCGCCGTAACGCTTCGGCAGTGATAAAGATCGTAATAGGTCCGCAGTACGCGCCCTAACGCCCGTAATCCCCAAAGCGGTTCAGTGAACACCACGAACGCGGTATCGGCAGACTGATCGGGTTTCATGCCGCGCCAGATTGTGTGTGTGCGCCGAATATTGCCCGGATTGTGGTTGCGGATGCCGCGCGGAACCTTGCCAGCGCTCATAGTAAAACCCTCTTCATCAGGTTTGTGAGATGGTCCCAGCCACCGCCCGCGAGCCAACCGAAAACACCGCCTCCGCCCACCGCTATTGCGGTTTTAGGGGCCGCAGTTTCGGTGGGAACTTCCAGGAGGGACAGGCGCTCCTCCAACCGCTCCACGCGCGCGTCCCCGTAGTGCAGATGGAGCTTCATTTCGGTGCCGACTTCGGCAAGAGATTGCGAAAGGCGGTGCAGGCTTTCAGCGGTTTGATCGAGCCGTTGCTCGGCCCGCACGCGCCAAGCCCGCCCTTCGCGGGTGCCCGCCTGAATTTCGGCCAGCACGGCACGTAGATCGTCGCTCATCACAGCCGCACGGCAAGGCAGCTAGCCGCGCCCATTGCCGCAGGCAGTGCTTGCGTTGTTGACGGCCCGGTCACGCTGTTAATCAGATAAGTGTTTCCGCCCGCCCCCAAAAACACAAACCGCCCGCCTTGCGACACAATGGGGCGTTCGGTGTTGAAAATGGTGGACGCGGCGGGCAAGGCGGGTGAGATAGGCTGGAGCGTCTGCCCCGCATCGGTCGTGTAACCCATCATCGTATCGGCGTAACTGTAAGCCAACACGACACCATTGGCATAGGCCGTGCCGCGATAATAGCCCAGTGTAAGGACGGTAGGATTGCTCTGATCGAACCACGCCGCCCCATCCGCCGACCGCGCCAATCCGGGAATGCTGGCAACGCGGGCGGGGCCGAACCACACGCCGTTGAGGTGCGCGATTTGATATTTTCCAACGCCCGCAACATCAAACGCCTTCACCGCCACCCACGCCGCCGCATCGTTCGCGCGATGATACCAGTTGGCTTCGTTGGCGATGACCGACACTCCGGCTTCCGAGCGCTCGAAGCTGGCAACGAAGGTCGCAGGCTGCGGCCCGCCAACCAGCGTCCAGGTTTGCCCGCCGTTAACACTGGTCATAACGCTCATTGCACTGCCGTCATACCCTACAGCCCACCACGCACCCGCCCGCCAGCGCAAAAACCCAAGCGTGCTGTAGCCCGACGGGAAGGTTGGCACAAAGCTGCCCCAGTTAATCAAATCCGGGGCGGACCACATAACCCCGGCGGTTTGATCCCACACTAACCAGCGGTCGCCATAATCGGCGCTATTGCCCTTCACGCCGGGGATGAATACCCACGGCTGCCCCGCGCCCAGCGACCGCGCGGCCCCGGACGCGCCGACGGCCAGCAAGCGCTGAATAAGGCTGTTGTTTACGGTGATCGAAAACGCACGATCTGCGAAAGCCCCACTCGCGGCTGTCGCGCGCGCGGTGAAATTAAAGGTCTCAGGCATGATTTCCGCCCTCCCTAAAGTATGGTGATGGTGTAAGCGCGGCTGCCGTAACGGCCTGCGGTATCGAGGCGGGCGATGGTTAGGCTGTAGGCCCCGCTGGTCGCTTGCGCGCTCACCGTGCCGCTGATAGCCCCCGTGCCAGAATCGAGCCTTAACCCCCAGGGCAAGCGGCCCGTGAGGATGTAGAACGAGCCTGCCGTGGGGGTTGTGGTTTGCGCGATGCTAACCGCTGCCCCCACCGCAAAACTGCCAAGATTGGGGGAGGCAGGCGCGGACCATGTGTAGGTTTCCAGCGGATCGAGGGTTGCGCCGCCCGTATCCGGCAAGCTTCCCGCCAGCGCGCCCGTGCTGCGGTCCAGCACAAGCCCCCACGGCAAAATCCCGCCGCTGATCGTGTATTGGTCCGCCCCGGTCGCGCTCAGGGTTAGGCTTGCCGCCGCCCCTTCCCACAGCGTGCCGAGGCTCCCCGCTGCTGTGCTCCAGGTTGGCGCGGGTCCAGGGCTATCTTGCGCCCCGCCGATCACGGCTAAGGTGCCAGCAAGCGCCCCGGTGGCGGTATCGAGGGTCACGCCCCAGGGGAGCAATCCCGCGCGAACGACAAACCCAACCGCCCCCGTTGCCGCCAGCGCCCCGCTAAACCCGCCGCCCTGCGTGGCAACCCCAAGGCTCCCCGCCACGGTTTGCCACACGGGTGCGGACGGCGACGGCCTGGGCGTGCCAGCTATCGTATCGCCCACAATCGCAAGCCCCGGCGGCAGCGCGCCGGACTGAACCGCGTAAGCACTCGCGCCCGTCGCCAGCAAAGTTTGCGAATATGCCTCCTCCCACTCGCCCTCAAGCAGCGGGGAGGTTGTGACCCAGAGGGGGGCTGAGTCGCCCACCGGCAACCAAGACCGCATTGCGAGCAACATGCCTACGCCTCCTTGTAAACGATAGCGGCATCCCAGCGGGTTTCCCCTTGGGCTGCTGACAGGGCGATACGGGTGCGGGTATTCGGGCCGGTCGCAATGCTACCCATCGCGCCGCCGTTCCACCTGACCGCCTCGCCCGCAGGCGCATTCAGCACGAGCGTGCGCCCGCCCGTTGCGTCCTGGTCGATGATGAGCGTGACGCCGATGATCGTGTTGGTGTTGGCAATACGCGCGGGCAGCGTCAGCGTCGCATTCCCTGTCAGGCGATAGTGGTAGGTGTTCTGACTGTCGAGCGTGGGCAGGGTCGCGGTTGTACTCACATCGGCGCGCACTTGCTTGGCTTCGCGCACGCCCACCAGCCGCCCACCCACGATATTCCGATTGGTGAAGAATTGCCCGACAGTGCTTTTACCGAGCGCCCCTGCCGCCGTGCTGGTCGGGATAATGTCGGTATCGGCCACGGTTGCGCGCGCGGGAAGCGCGGGAAGCAGCGCGTTCCCCGTGATCTGACCCGGCGTGCCATCAGGCTTGCAAACGATAAAGCCTGCCGTTCCTGCGGCAAAATCCGCCGCAAGACCAGGCAACCCATCGGTCTTTAGGCTGACGGTCGAGGTTGCGCCCGAGACGGTGACGGCAACGCCCTTCGCCCCGTCCCCCGCAACGAGGGCGGGATTGCCTTGGTCGCCCTTCGGCCCCGCAGGACCAATACCGCCCACAGCGCCCGCAGCACCAGCAGGACCAGCAGGACCAGTCGGACCCACAGGCCCCGCATTGCCAGGATCGCCCTTCGCGCCCGGCAAGCCGATAGGGCCAGCCACGCCAGGGGTGCCAGCCGGACCCGTTGAACCAGCCGCACCGGGAGCGCCCTGCGGCCCCGGAAGACCCTGAACCCCTGGGAGACCTTGAGCGCCTTGAGGGCCTTGCGGCCCGGCAACGTCATACGCCGCCCACGCCGCCCCATCCCAACGCAGCAAACTAGAGGCAGCGATATTGATGACCAACGCGCCCGGCGTCGGCGGCTCGAAGCTCCAGGCGTTTACCGGGGCGGCCCCTGCCGGGGTGCCAACCCATTCGGCAATCTCCCCCGCCTTCCCCGCGAACGCCCCCGTGGGCGCGGCCCCGATAAGCCAACGCTGTTGGTGCGCGGGGGTGATCGGCGGCGCGCTCAACACCGCCAGCACGGGCTGCCGCCAAGACGATCCGGCAAGGCGCAGCAGCATGTTATTCAGAATAAACGCAGCATCGCGCAAAACAGTGCCCGTGCCATCGTCGGCAACGGCACCGGGATACAGAAGTTGTGTGTGCATGGGGGCGATTCCTAGCGAATATAAACGAAGGTCACGGTTTCAGAAACCGGGCGCATCACGCGCCAACGGTCGCCGAGCGGCTGGCCCGTGAGCACGGGGACTTGCCCCAGCAGACCAATCAGGCACCACTCGGGGCGTTGCGAGCGCGGAATGTAGGGCCGCGATGGGTCGTAGGCAGGGTTGAGCGCCTGAGTGCGGTAGGGGGTGCCGTCCACGTCCGTCACATCGGCCCACACCGGCGCACCGAAAGCATCGGTTAAATACATCCCGGCCCAATGGGATTCAGCCGCATTGCCGATCAGTGCCAAGCGGGTATCGGCGGGGCGCGTTACACCCATAATATCGGCAGGATCATCCTGCGCCGTCGCGGCTTGCACTCGACCGTTCTTCAGAACAACGGCCAACCCTGGCGCGAGCGGCAGACCGCTAGCCGTCTCGAACCATTCGGCGTAATCGGCGGCTTGAATGGTCGCATTTTTTCCGTGAAAAACGCCGTCCATCGTAATCTTCGCCTGAAGCGCGCCAATGTTGGCGTAACCAGCAAGCCAATTCTTTGCCGGGTCTGGCGCTTGACTGACCGCAAGTCCCGCGCAGTCGGTAAAGTTCATCGGTTGCGAGCCGTCCAGTTTGGTGCCGCCCCGTAGGCAAACCCCCCCATCACCGCCCGAAGCCCCGGTTGCGCCATTCTCGACGCCGAGGCCGCCAGGCCCCCAACTGGCGTTGGTCGTGCCGCCCGTATAATCAATCCGGTTATCTCTCGAGAACAGCAGATTGCCGCTAGCGGCTGACCCCCCGTAAACATCCGGCGTATCGGTCAGGTCGATGAATTTATCAACCCCGCTGCCGCCCCCGCCGCCACCGCCCCCAGAGGCGTTGAGCGTAAACGTGCCACCCGAAAGACTAATGCTGCCCGTCACATTGCCGCCGCTTTGGGTTAAACTCGCGGGAAGTGCGGGGGCGTTGAGGGTGAATTTCTTGTTCTTAATCGTGCCACTAACATTGCCGCCCTGCTGCACGAACTCGAGATCGTTCAAGGCTTGCTCGATCAAAAGTTTGGCAATGCGCTCGGCGATCTTCTCAATCGCTACGCCCAACTGGGTCCAGTCGGTATAGGTCGGCACCAGTCCGGCCTTTAGAATGGCGTTGCGAATGCACTCGGTAATCATATTCGCCCAATAGGCGCGCAGCGGCGTGCCGAGAAAGCCTGCCTCCAGATCGCAGTCGATAAAAAAGCCCGGCTTATCGTGAATCGAGCCGGGCGGGGGAATGTCTAAAGGGTTCGGCACAACCAGCGTTGTGTCGGCATCGCGCAAGCGATCCATGGAAAACTCCTAAATGTCCGTTGAAAAACTTCGGCGCGACTGCGCCGCGCCGCTTATGCGGCGGAAGCCAAGCGGTTCGGAGAACTGCGCCCGGCGTCTGAGGGCTAAACTAGAAACACCGATCCGGGTCGCTGTTCTGGCAGAAGCTCGACCCGTACCGGAAGAAGACGGACGTGTGGGCAGGCTTGAGGCGCTGGAATAGGCATTCGAGCATCGCTTGCGCTTCCGGCAAGCTTACGCCGTCTTCGAGTTCCACGCAGCGAACATGCACCACCCAGGCGCAACAGCACCCGGCGCGATGCCCCGCCCGCAGGCAGCCCGCCCCTACCGGGAACGGCTCTTCGATTTGCACGTCAAAACCCAGCAAAGCGGCAAGCTCGATGAAGTAGCGCGGGCTTGCGCCGCCTACCGCATTCTCGGTCGCAACGATACGCTGACGGCGCGCGTCTAGCCCCGTGACCTTGGGCATACAGAGATCGGGCAGACCGAGCCAGCGTTCCCACCGGCCCAACAGCTCGACCAGCGCGCGCGGATCAAGCTCATCCAGCAGGCGGCAAACGCGCTCTTCCAGCGTGATCGTGCCGGGGGTTTCGGGGAGGGCGAGCGTCGCGGCGATAGCCTCCATCAGCTTCACCTGCACACTCTCGGGATCGCGCGGCCAAACCTCGCCGCGCGGCAGAAGCTGCAACAGCAGGTGCAGATAATCGTCCCGCCCAAGGCCGCAGACGGGTTTGAGCAGGGGGCTGGGATCGCTCCAGCGTTTGATGAGGCAGCGGCAGAAGGCCGAGGGGGTGAGCGTAGCCATGCCGCTAAACCCAGGTCACGCTGCCGAAAATCGGCAGTTGTTCCGGCCCAATGGCGATATTCGCCGGCGGGCTGAGCGGCACATGGTCCCACTCGCCCGCCGCAATCGAGATCGCCTCGCGCACATGGCTCACCAACAGCGGCTGCCCCGGCGCACCGTCGCGGAGAATCATATCTTTCAGTTCGGCGATAATGGCAACGCGCACGTCCGGGATCGCGGCATTGCTCTCCGGCACTAACGACTGAATAACGAAATTCACCGGAACCGGGTTGGGGGCTTTCACAATCACCATCGCCGTTACCGGGCGGCGGTCCTCGATATAGGCTTGGACATTGGCCACGTCCTGCGGCAGGGGAATGCCGTTCGGGTAGCTTTCGTCCATCGTGAACAGCACGCGCACTTGGCACGGCGGCAGTATCCGCACCCAGGCGCGCGTGACCCCCGGCACTTCCAAGGCCCAGGCGATGTAATCATGGGCCGCCCCGCCGTGGGGAGCGCGCTGAACCCGCGCCCGCAGCCGCGCGCGCAAACTCTCGTCGCTCTCAATCTCGGCCCCGCCGCCAAGGCCCAAGGCCCCCACGGCTGCCGCTGCCGCAACCCCTGCGACGGGCGAGACGAAGCGCAACTCGGTCCCCGGCGCGGCATTGCCCAGCGCGCCCAGCGTGAGCGCATCGACCGACACAACCCCCGTACCGCCGGAGCCGATGAGCGTGGCTTGTTCAACCGAATATTCCGCCCGGTCCCCCCGCAGCAGCCGCGCGCCCGCCGGAACTACTGCCCCCGACAGGCCCGTGACGGTGACGCTCCCGCCCGCAGGCGTTGCAGGCTTCCGCAGCAAACCGCGCCACGCCGCGTGCCGCTCCAGCACCTCGCCCGTGGCGCGATCCGGCAACACGGCTTCGGCGATCCCGTCGAGATAGCCATAAACCTCGTGCAAGCCGCCCGCGAGCACAGCGGCGATGACAGACAGATTGTTCCAGCGCAGGCGGCTATCGGCCCCCGGTAGGCGCGCATTGATCTCGGCTTCGGCCTGACGGAGGAGATCGTCAATCGCCGGGCGCGCAAGGCCCAGGCTGTTGGGTGTGGGCATTCTCAGCCTCCCGTTAGATCGAAGTTGAGGGATCTCAGCGAAAAATCGACACGGGTGCGGTCAAACGTCACCGCGACCCTGGCGGCAGGCGGCGGTGCGCCCGAGCCTGACCCCGAACCCTCGGCAGGCAAGCAGAACTCCAAGCCCTGCCACGCCCAATCGAAGCGAATGGCAAAATCGGCCCGCTTCGGGCGCGTGAGCTTGATCTCTAGCGCCAGCCATTCCTCGCGCGGAATAAAGGCGTTGACCTTCACGCGCTCTGCCACCCCATCCGTCACCAGCCACGCCAGCGCCTCTTCGGCATAGAGCTTCGCCCGGCTGACCACCGATTGAAGCTGCTTCTCGCGCGACAGCAGCCAGAGCCGGGAGCCAATCGGTTGCGGCAAGAAACTATCCGCCCACCAGCCGCGCCGGTCGCCCGAAAGCCTGATCGGCTCCGGCAACCCCGGCCCGGTCAAATCATCGGGCAGCACGTCGTCATCCAGCGCGCGGCGGTGCGTGAAGAGGGAGATTAAAACAGAGGTGAAGAGATCACACTCCGCCAACAGCGACGGCGGCAGCAAAGCCCAGTCGCCGCGAAACCGGGAAGTGTCCCAGCGCGTTGTAATGTCGGGCATCGAAAGCCTCGTGAAAGATTAAGGGGAAAGCCCTTGGGGGCAGTTAAAGCGGGTAGCTGTAGATCGTCCGGCCACAGCGCGCGTCGAGTTCGGCTTCGCGCGCCAGCTTCTTGCGGAGGTCATAGATGTCGATGGCGGGCGCGGCGCGGTTCATGTCGATTACGCGCAAGTTTAGCAGCAGAGCATCCTGGGATTCTTCAAGTTGCTTGAGTGTTATAGGCGCATCTTCCGGCGCTACAGGCGGGGGCAACGCAATCCGCTGCGGCACCCGGCGCGGGCCGGTAGTGTCGTCCACCAGGCTTGGCGGCGGTGAGACAGTCAGGCCGATCCCTATTTGTTCCTTCGTCGGCAGGGCTGGAAGCTCGAACACGGGCAGCGCCGCGCGCCCGTGGCGCGCCCCGCCTTTCGACCCAAGACTGGGAACCCTCTTCAACAATGGCGGCAGCGCGGCCCGCTCGGGCGGTTTCGCGCCAAGATTCCCCCAAACCGAGGCTATCTGTCGGCGCTTTGTCGCCTCTTCTGGGGTGAGGGTGGTAACGGGACGATCGTTCAGCGTCAGCACCCCAGCGTCATTCACCAAGTACAGACGATCCATCGACGCAACCTCGACCCCGAAAGCCGCGCCAATCCGGGGATCGTCGCGCAGGACGGTCAGATACGCCTGCCATTTCTGCTTTTGTTCGGGTGAGAGCGTGTCAAAGCCAATATTCGTGACCATTTTAGCAAAATCGCCATCTCCGAATACTTCAGCCAAGGCGGGCGATCTGAGGTGCGTTGTATCGTCGCTTGGACCAAATGAACCCGCTCCGTCCAAGATACCGCGCGTCTCCCGAAACTCCAGCCCACCCGCCAGATAAAAATCAAGCGCCTGAGGGCGCTTATAAATTTGCGAATAGGCGGCGGCGGTATCTTGCCGCGCGGCGGCATCGAAAAACTTCCCAAAATCCTTTTCGAAAACCTCGCCCTCGAAGGTGCCGATGTCGAGATAGGGCAAGTTTCGGTACCAGGCGACGAGTTGATTCATCCACTCCGTATACTCTCCCTTCAGACTATTCGCTGCCGACCCGGCCCAATGTTCAGGTTCGAGGGAGATGCCCTTTGTGCTGAGGACGACGTCTTCAATTAAAGCCTCTGCGTTATCCTCTGGGATTCCCTTTTCCAGCACTTTATTAACAATCCTCAATGCCAATCTATCGGAAGCATCCTGGAACGCAATTGGGGTTAATGTCTGCCCCTTCCGAAGGGCGGCGAGCTTCATGCTGAACCGAACATAATTTGCCAGTTGTCCCTCGCCCTGATTGATCTGCGTCGCAAGATGGTACCAATTCGGCACCGCAGGCTTGATAGCGGAATTGGCACGGGCCATGACCTCCAAGCGCCGATAAATCTCGGGCCAATTCTTATCAACTTTCAAGGTCTCAATTTCCGCTTTCTGGGTGTCAGTCAGCGGAAACCTTTTTTCGGTTACGGGGGAATTTGTCATAATTGCCAGTCTCCATAGCAGTTAAGAGAGAATCGAGAACGCCGTTCGGTTGAATGAAATCGCAGAGATCGTCCTTTCGTCCAGCGGCCCTATCGAAATAGTAATTCTTATAATTTCCATATGTTGAAATATAAAAATCTTCCTTACATACATTATTAGTTAATAGACTCCCACTAATACCGAACGAAATAGGTTCAATCCAAAATATATTATAATCATTATAAGAAATATTAGGATTAGACGAGCAATATGGATAGCGGCCAATACAGACTTTATTGGTTTCAGGCTCCCGATGGATCAGAACACGCAAAGGAAAAACCCTGCACTCCCCCCATAAGGGATTGCAAAGTGTCGTTTCTCTCCCCGAATAACGGGCCGGCTGGGCTACATCGGAACGGACATATAGCAGCCGATCCTCAAGCCGGTAGCGGAACATCAGCGTATCTTCGCCCGGTTCGGCAAACAACCAGACCGCTAGAGTGGAAAAAGGGAATTCTTCGTAATACCAATCAGAGATTCTATATAAAGAAAAAACTATTACTAAATATATAATTAGACTATAAATTGGAAAAAAGAGAATCAAAAAAAACGATTTTATCGGATTGTTTTTGATCCAATTTAAAAGACGTTTGAGCATTCTCGATACCCCAATCTGCTAATACTAGAGTTTAATCGCTGAATTAGCGCGGGCCATGACCTCCAAGCGTCGATAAATCTCGGGCCAATTCTTATCAGCTTTCAAGGTCTCAATTTCCGCTTTCTGGGCCTCAGTCAGCGGAAACCTTTTGTCGGTTACGGGGGAATTTGTCATAATTGCCAGTCTCCATAGCAGTTAAGAGGGAATCGAGCACGCCGTTGGGTTGGACTAGGGGACAAATTGTTTGTGGATGACCATAGACTCGGCCAACATAATAATCTCGATATCTTCCAAAGGTAAAAATATTATAGTTTTCGTTACAAGCGCGAATCTCCAATTTTCCATCATAATTTGCATAACTTGGGGGGGTATATTACAAACTCGGCTCGATAAGCATAAGGCACATCGAGAATTGATGAGCAGTCTGGATAGCGATTGATACAGATTTTACCTGTTTCAGGTTCTTTATAGATCGGCACTTCCAAAGGAAAAACCCGACACTCTCCCCAGAGAGGATTACAAATCGCCTTTTCTCTTCCCGAATATCGGGCAGGCATCGCTACATCGGAGCGGACATACAGCAACCGATCCCCAAGGCGATAGCGGAACATCAAAGTGTCTTCGCCCGGTTCTGCAAACAGCCTGACCGCTAGAGTGGAAAAAGGGAATTCTTCATAATACCAATCAGAGAGTCTGTATAAAGAAAAAACTATTATTAAATAAATAACCAGGCCATAAACTGGAAAAAAAAGAATCAAGAAGAACAATTTTACTGGATGATTTTTGATCCACCTCCAAAAACGCTTCAGCATTTTCGACACTCCTTCTCCTTAACTTCGTGCCACAAAGGGAACGCCTCTTCGAAATAATATTCCTATACCAGAAACAGCAGAGCCATCAGCCTCCGCCTATAAGTCTAACGGTTGTTCCAACACCGAACAAGAGCGGAACGAGTTGCCCCGTTCCGCCCGTGCTCCGGTTAACGCCCGCCGCGCATCAGGCTGACGCGCTCTTCTGCTTCCGCGTGGGCCAGCAGAAAATCTTTCACGTCGAGCGCGTCGATTTCCGAGGGTTGCCAGTGGAAGACGGCGGCAATATCCGCCCTTAGCTCGCGCCAGTTCCGAGGAACGGTTGGCAGAAAGGGCGCAGGAACTCCAGCAGCTTCGGATATTCCTCCGCCGAGATCGCCTCGATCAACTCCACCGGCTCCCCAGCCAGGGCGGCGAGCAGATAGAGCGTCGCCCCCAGGGGGCCATCGGCCCGGTCGAAGGCTTTCAGGTCACGGATTTTAAGCTCGGTGCGAAACTGCAACTCCTCCACGCGGCGGCTGGCGGTAAATTGAACGGGCGTTGCCAGGGTATAGGTTAGTTTGTCCATTGGGATTCTCCATAAAAAAAGGAGCCGTGTGGCTCCAAGAGGGTGGGTAAGTCGAAAACTCCGCTCAGAGTTCCTCGAAGCGGATTTGGCTGGCCTGCACCAGCAACCCGTCGGTTTCATCGAGAATGAACCGTTGGCTCCCGCATTGAATATCGAGGCGTTTGGCCCGCAGAATCACACTGCGGTCGCGGCCAAAATGTAGGCGATGTTGGGCGTTTACGGCGGCGGCGGCGGGATTGTCCTGGTCAGTGTAGAGCGCCACATCGCCAGGGGCCAAAGTGCGCGGGCGCTTGGCTTGATCGTGCGCCAGAATCGCCGCGCCATTCTCCCGCTCGCCGCCAACAAACAGGCAGACGGCAATTGCCCCCGGCAAAGGGTGTGCGGTGAGGCCGTAGCCTTCGAGCAGGTCGAAGTCGTTTTTCACCTCGCCCGCCGAAAGTTCGGCCTGAAGTTGCTGCGTCGGCCCCGCCGCCGAAACCAGGCGAATAACAGCGCGGCTGACGAGATTATCGAGCGCGCGCAGCAGCGGCCCGATGAAGCGGGATTGACAATCGTTCATAGGATTGTCTCCTCCAAGGCAAGGGCGCTACCGGGCGCGGGGTCGCCCGCGTCGGCATAGGCCTGGGGCGGTGTTAAGCTGAGATCGGTGATCGTGCCTTGCTCGCTTAAGGCAAGGTTGACCGAGCGAATGCGGTACTCTCCTTCAATGCCGAGCAGGTCATCCTCCACCCACACCGTCAGCCCCTTCCACCACAGGCCGCCGCCGGGGTGCCGCCAGCCCGCCAGCGAATAGCTGAGGGAATTAGCTCTGCCTTTACGGGTACGAACGTCCTGTTCGGCCTGACGGCGCAATTCTTCCACCGTCGCCCGCCCGCGTGCGGAGAGGATTTTGACGCGGCTGCCCCTTATCTCGGGGTCCGTTGCCAAGCCCTCGCCCAAAGCGACTGCCGGGCCATCGCGGAGGCCTGTCCCGCCGAGGGGCTGCTGTCCGCGAACAAGGATCGTGCCGAAGCGGTCGCCCCCATCCCACTGGGCGGAGCCGCTGAGGATGGGGCTGCGCCCGAGCCGTAGCGCTGTGCGACCGCCCCCCGCGCCAGACCGGGTAAGGATGAGACCTCCCCCCGGCCCATCGCTGACCAAAAGCGCGCGCAAGGCGCACAACCGTTCGAGTTCGCCATGAATCGTTTCTCCTATTTTTGCGTGAAATTCTTCTAGCGGCGGCCCCGTATCGCCCTCTACCGCCACATCAATCCCGTGGGGCGCGCAGAGGTGGCGGGCGATGTCTTCCAGCTTTTTGCCGCGAATCTGTTGATCCCGGTCCACGGCGCTATCGATGAGATCGCTGGTTTTCGAGCGCCCGGAGACCGAGACCTGATGCTGCTGCGCCCCGTAAGATTTTTCCACTCGGTCCACATAGCCCGTACACACCAAGGTGTCGCCGATGGAGACTTCGCACGTATCGCCGATGCTGATACCCCGGCTGATGATCGATAGCCCTCCAGTTTCCGCCATGCGCGGATCGGGCCAGCGTTCAGACAGGCTGAGAGAAAAAGACGTGGCGATACGGTCGATGTCGCTATTAAGCCGCACCGAGGTCCAACCGCCATACTCGGTACCATTTACTCTAAGAGTGAGTTTTTCCGGCTCCATCGCCCTACCCTCCCACCAGATCGAGCGGCACCCCGGCGGGGATCATGCCGGGATGGCCCGACCGCAACACGCCCCGGTTGCGCCGAGCGAGGCTTTCCCCCCGGCGCGCGTCGCCATAATCGCGGTAGGCGAGCACCAGCGACGGCATCGGTGTTGAAAGCTGCACCTGCCGCACGGGGGCGAGGGTGCCCATCCCCGCCGTCACATGATCGACGAAAGCGGTGCGAAGCTGCGTAAGCGCGTTGAAGCCCTTATCGGCCCGGCTGCGCGAGGCAGCTTCTGCCTCCGCATCGCACCAATCGCACACGCGCGACCGCCACCGCACCGCGTCGGGATAGGTTTCCGGTTGCGCCTGCCCTGCCAGCCCAACCGAGGCCCCCAGCGCCAGCCAGCGCGTTGCGTCGGTCAAGGCATCGCGGTTCTGTTTCTGCCGAAACCGGTTGGAGGTTGTGAGCGGGATCGACGGCAACCCCAGGCCAAAACCCTGAAACGCCTGCTCGAACGCGCTATAAGCCCGACCAGGATCGGGGGCAGCGCGGCCTAAAGTGCGGATCGCCGTATCGAGCGTGCTCACGATCTCACCCGCCCCGCCCTTCAACGGCCCGCGCGCCAGATCGGCCACGGCATCGATGCTTCGCATAACGGGATAGCCCAACCCGGCTTGCCCCGGTAGCGCTAGGCGCACTTGCTCCAGCGCCACCGCCGCATCGAACAGCGTCGCCCCGGCGTCCCCCTTCACGAAGCCCGGCACGCCCTGAAGCGATAACCGTTGCCCAAGCACCGTGCCCGTTGCCGCCGTCAGCCCATCAAGGGCCGCGCGAATGCCCGACGCGCCGTCGCGCACTGCCTGCGGAAACTGCGATAGCCCGGCTTCGACAAACGACAGCGACACTTCCACCTGCCGCCGCGCCGCGCGGGTTTCGCGGAAGGAGGCGGATTTGACCACCACCATCAACCGCCCCAGCCAAGGGTGGAACAATTCCCCCGGCCCCGGCGCTTCGAGGGCGGCCAGCAACCGGTCGCGCTGATCGGCCACCTCATCGCCGTTCAGATAGGCGGTGAGCGACACCTCCCTGTCTTGCCGCCCCATATCCTCGTGATAACCCAGGTCGCGCTGGGGAAAGACGTGATCGGCAATCCGCCGCCCGGCTTTCAGATCATGCGCGGTGCAGACGAACGACACCCCGCGAAAACTGGCGCGCGCTAGTTTCGATTGCGTTTGTTGGGCCATATCCCCCCTCCGATTGCACAAAAAAACAGCGCCGAAGCGCTGCAACAAATCCCGAGCAAACGGCATCGTTTGCAACGACGCATTTGCGTTAAAAGACCGATGATGTTCTGTTTAGGAGGGGCGGTTTAGCCGAACGGGCCGCCAAAATCCCGGTGCCGATAGCCGTTGGGATTGTGGATCGTGGCCCCGCACAACACCGCTTCCTCAAACGGCGTCCACCCATGCCGGGGCCGCCGCGCGTAGCGCTCAATCTCACCCCGAACCAGCTTACCCAGCCGCTCCTCCTCCTCAAACGCCGCCACCTCCGCCGCCTGCTGCTCATCGGCAGCCTGCGCCAGTTGCTCGGCAGTGGAGGGGCCGGGAGGGCGCGCGAGCGGGGTGGGGCCGCCAATGGGAATGAAGGAGAGGGGCAACTCCATCGGCTCGAAACTGTTTTTCTTTGGCTTCACCGACTCCTTTAGATAGGGCCTCCGTTCGCTCTTGGGCGATTTTTGTTTATCTTTTGTTCCTTTAATGGTTAGGCTAGGCCCTGCGGAAGAGGGGGATGGCGCACTTGAACCAACCCGGACATCCAGCGTGGCTAAATCAGACGGGGAGCGCGAGGCTTTCGCCAATCCCTCCCGTCCATTTTTCGCCAAATCTTTGGGGATACGGTAGAAAATTGTCTTTCTGGTTCCGTCCGCACCGCGATAAGCGATCGGATGCGTTGCCGATGTGGTCGGGTCCGTCCCCTCTGCGGGCGGATAGGTGCGAACCATTTCGGCCATAACGCGCCGATTACTCTTTAGGTATTCCTCCACCAAGCCGCTGTCTAACGGGCGCTTTCCCTTATCTTTGGCCTCCCACTCCGCCTGAATGACCGACTTGATGTTGGACTGCAAATAATTCGCCGGATCAATCCCATACCAAATCGACCAATCAATTTCCTGGCTTATGTCGGGCATGGCTTCGACGTTAGCAAAGAAATGCGGATTACTGACGTATATTTCATCATAAGCCTTGCGGTAGGCTGAGGAAAACTGATTATGCGGAGCATAGTCTAAGCGCAGTTCTTCAGGCGTCAGCGGCTCACCCGCGCTCACTTTCTTAGGGTCGCGTTGGTGGTTCGTGTAGGAGAAAACCCCGACATCCTTAAAGAGAATATGCCCTGAGTAGAGGTGCGCTTCGGGGTTTAGTTTTTTATTATCGCCGTTAACGTCAATGCCACGCTTCTCGCCATCTTGCATATATTGTACGCGGTCATCCTTCCCATCGGGAACGGTTAAGATCAACCCCGGCTCGTCGGGTTTCTGAGGCGTCGGCAAGAAAAACTCCTTAGCGCCGACTCTAAAGTCGGTCTGGCTGACCGTAATGTCGGTGTTTGTGTTCAGGAGAGTCTTTTCTGTCGCGCCCTTATAGAGAATATGGCCAGGCTTTTTTAATTTGGTAACAAAGGGTCGCGCTAAAGCTCGTTGGTTGATTTCCAAGCCCCCGGTGGCAACGGACTCTGGCTTACCCGCTAACTCCACTTCTTTCCCATCAAGATAGTCCTTAAGTGTCTTCGGATCCCCCGCATTGATCGTCTTGAGAATCCAGGCCATCGACTGCGGATCTTGGATGAGCTTCGATGCCGCCTTATTCGTGAAAATACTCTCACCGCGTTTCTCCAGTGCGGAGACCGTAAACTCCCGTGACAGCCTATCGACCAATATATGGCCCGCCGCTGTCGCCAGAAAGCCATTGATCTCCTCTCGATACTGACTGGAAAGGGCGGCGGCATTCTCCTTCACCTGGAGTTGTGCCGTTATGCCATCCACCCACTTACTATCAGCGTTTTTGCCTTGCGCGCGCAGCCAAGCCTGCGTGGCCTTAACCAAATCGTCGCGTGCTGCATTTTTTTCACCCGCGAGATCAACCTGCACCAAGCCAATTGAATAACCCGATTTCTGCCCAGCGTGTTTAAGACTATAGGCCTCATTAGGCCGATCCCCCGACTCCGTGCGATGCGCCATATAGGCGTAGATTTTTCGTATCCAAGCGTCATTATCGAGGGGTGATGAGGTCGAAACTGTCGGCATCATAATCTCCTTTCTTGAGATTGGTAAAAAAAGAAATTAAACACGCCTCTTCATAAAAATCTGATTTATAATCATCAGATACATCACTATAATGGTACATTTTTTTTTCTGTACAGTCAGGATTATTATTCCAAACTTGCACTAAATACCGAATCGGCGCATAAACAAGTCGGTCCCTAACAATTATTGTTCCGCGCATGTGAATTGGTATTTTATAAAAAAAAGCATCCGATTGAGGGTGAAGGTATAAATCCCCAGCAGGGGATATTTGAATATCACTATCCTCTAAATATCTAAAATGAACTGAAACTCCTCTTCTTCCCAAATCACTAAAATTTCTAGTCATTAGTTTCTGCTTATGATCTATAATCAATGCGATCCACGCATTATCAAAATCTGATTTCTTATAGGATGGATCTAATTCCGTATATCCTCGAAGATCGTCGTCTGTTGCAATAATTTTTACACCAAACTCATCAGTCTTCCAATTATAATAGGAATCTATGTCTTTTAAACCAACCTCCCCATTTGGATAGTCACGATCTTCTTTAGAAATATTACCAAATTTTTTTCTATCAATATTATAAGTATAAGTTTTTTTGTTTTTTTTGTAATTACGCCCAATGAAGACGACTTCATTTTTTTGATTATATCCGAAATACCCAATATCTATGTTTCCCCAATATTTTCGAGCATTAAAAAATATTACCGGGTCGCTGGCTGCTAACGCCGCAATCGGCGTACCTTCGATCAACAAAAACAATACCAACACCATAAAACGGGAGAGGATGCTCATTTTCATTTTACTCCTTAATTTTTTGAGCCGCAGGATCTTTTATGATCACTATTTCGCCAGATGAATCGACGTCATAATTACCCCTCGGAAGGCTTTTCAACGCAAATTCCAAACAATTGTTCTGAAGAGGGGGGTACAGATAAATTTCTCGCGGTATAGTAACTTTTTCACACCAGCGCGATCTATCCCAAATGTTAAACATATAAGAAGTAGGTGCGTACAATAATTTTTCCCGAACAATTATTTTATTTTGCATATTTTTTGGTATTTTATATAAAATAGCATTCTCAATAGAAACAACATATAAATCACCTTCATTTGACATCGTCAAATCATAATCAAAATCAAAAAATGTATTAAATTTATACTGCTTCCATGTACGGGGTCTATTACGATGTAAAGTCTCAAATATAACCCACCAACGCATTTCTCTATTTTTATATCCGCGTACCACAATTAGCCAATCTTCAACCTTTTCAGACTCGCCATACTCTCCCAACAAGGGATTAAATGGATTATATGACGTCATGATAAAATTCTCATTAAACTGCACAAATTTCAACCCCACGTCCGTTCTCTGCTTCATACCAAAATAATAGGGCCGCATTTTTAGCGTTTTGCTTTCCTGGTAGGACTTATCGAAACGCTTTTTATCGACATTATAAATGTACTTCGGCTGATTGTCCTTATACCCAACAAAAACCACATCCCCCTCGTTATTATAGGTCACGAAGCTGGAATCGACACGCCAGCCCTGCTTATAGCCATCGAAAAACACAATCGGGTCTTCGGTTCGGGGTTTGGCAAAGGCGGGGAGAGTTGCCATAAGGGTCATGATGGCTATAAGTGCCCATTTTAACATCATTCTATCCTCACGCGGCTTCGATAGCCCTCGCCACCGATGCGCGGTAAAGTAGCACGACTGTTTCATCCTCTCCAGAAAAAAACGAACATTGGCAGAACATCAAAGCGGGGGAGGGCTGCATCCTCCCCCCGTGCCCTTAACCGCGCGGGGCGGCCCAGCGCTCCAAGAACTCGCTGGCAGCGGCGTGCCAAGCGAAAAGCTCAGGAAGTGGCAGGGCTTCGATGTCTGACAGCGGCCAGTGGAACACGCCCGCGAGATCGGCTACCAGCGCACGCCAATCGGCAGGAACTTCCCCACAAAAGGGCTGAGGAGTTCCAAGATGCCCAAGAAATCATCACCGCTGAGGGCGTCGATCAACTCTTGCGGTTCATTGGATAGAATGGCGAACAGGCGGGCACTGAGCGCGAAGCCGCCGTCCGACGGGTCGATCCGTTTGAGGTCGCGCACTTTCAGATCGGCACGAAACGACAGTTCCGTGACCGTGCGGGTGGCGGTGAAGGCGACCGGGTGGTTCAGGCTATAGGTGAGAAGCTCAGACATAGGGGTTTCCTTTTGGAATAAGGATGATGTTTAGGGGTGGGCGTGCCAGCGGGTGAGAAAATCCGCCGCCACCGCGTGCCAGAACTGGAGACTGTCGAGGCTTAAATTCTCCAGTTCCGACGGCGGCCAGTGGAAGACCCCGGCCAAATCGGCGATTAATTCGCGCCAGTTCCCAGGATAGTTTTCAAAAAAGGGCGGATCATCTCCTGCGCCTTGAAGAAGTCGTGCGCCGAGAGCGCGTCGATCAACTCCACCGGCTCGCCGGAGAGCAGACTGAGCAGGGTCGCCCCCGCCCCAACGCTGCCCTGCTGCCCTTCCAGGCGGCGCAGGTCGCGCACGCTCATGTCGGTCTTGAAGCTCAACGCCTCCACCCGGCGGCTCGGGGTGAATTGAACCGGTGTGTCGAGCGTGTAGATGATTTTGTCCATAGGAAGTCTCCCTAAAAAAAGCCGGGGACTCGCCCCGGCTCGGTGAACCGCCCGCCCCAGGAGGGGGCAGCGGAAGAAGGAACGCCGCGCTTGACCCCGCCCCCTCGGGCTGGCAGCGTGGCGCGTGTTTATTGGCTTCAGGATCAACGCCCGATGGTATTGCTCTGGCGGATCGCCGCACTGCTTCTCGCCCTCCTCCCGGCCCTGGCGCAGCCTGCTGCCGCCGGAGAGTTTTCTGTTGAGGAACAAAAGCTCGTCGCGGACATCCGGCAGAAAATGGATCAAACCACCCAACTCCTCATCTATGCCTATGAGAATGAGGAGAAAATGGACCTCGCGGAAATGCAGCGGGTGATGGTTGTGTTTAGAGAACTAGCCAAATGGTTTGAAAATAAAATCCCCGACCGGAGCTTCGAGCGGCGGACTGGCAGTTTCTGCGTGGGATCGGCTAGTTTTGCTTCCAGTTACTGGCGTAACACTGAGTATTATTACAAATATAAAGGGTCTGAGGACGGAAAATATGTTGGCGCGCCCCGTACACTTAAAGAATTAAAGGACAGACAGACAGATCTCTTAGAGGGTCATTTTTTTGATTTTCAACAATGCTATATCCATCTGGATCAAGTCCCAACTAGGCTTGAGGATAAAGAAAGTGCCCCCAAAATTAATATTACCACCATTCTTTCTATTCGTACAAATTCCTTAAAAATAGTACAAGATATACAAGATAAAATGAATTCTCGTAATCATACTGATTTCGCGCCCTTAATTAAAAAAGCCGATGCTCTTTATAAAAATTATTACTCAATCTCTAACCTTAAGATTGGGGGCGGGCTTTTGTGTGAAAATTTTGTTGATTTTCCGAAACATTTTATCGAGAATTATATTTTGAGATATGGACAGAATTCAAAAAATCAGAAATTACCGGAGTCTCTATTTAAATTAGGATATAATGGGCTTCTTCATAGTTACTATCGTGACGTAAAATTATGCGATAATTTTGTCAAGAAATATAAAGAAAGACGCCCCTGATAGGCTCAGGGGCGTCATTGAAGTTTTTACAATCTCCACCAAAACTTCAAAAGGACTCTCTAAAAATGCGGGGTAACGACGGCAAGGGTTTTTGACTATGGACATTATAGCCCATGCTCGTGTGAATGTTAAACCACTCACCCTCGGTCATCACCTCCGCTCTCGCCCCAGACGGCAGGCCCGTGAAATGAATAGTCAGTTCAGCCCTGGCGGGAAAAGCCGCAGGGGCAGCCGCCTGATGCATCAGCGGCGATGGGCTATAACTGGCCTGCTGAAGGCTTGGGAGATTTGGTCCACTCGCTCGGAGGATTGGCGACTCATCGCTCGACGGAGCGGACAGGTTTTCTATACGCAGTCTAAGAGGTTTGAGATAAGGAAGCATTTCTTTCAGCAATTCCCAGCCTCGATCCATTTTTTCCATGAATTCCTTCAGAATATCTTGCCCCCTCTTCTCAATATCCTCCCCGCGAATCTCACCGGCTCTGCCGAGGCTGCTCTTGAGGTCGCCAATTGCCCCCATCGGCACGGCACCTGCCCGGATACGCAGCGTCTCCAACCCAACCGAACCCGCCTGATAACCCCCCAAGGCGGTTTTACTGCGCGCCTCGAAGGCTTGCGCGAGGTTTTCAGGCTTACTCTCCTCTGTCACGGTCTTCCTACCCGTGACATATTCATCCTTTTTTCTCACAAGATCAGAAAGTAGAGCCGCCGACTGTTTTTCTTTCATGACGGACTTTATTTCAAAGTCCAAATCATCCTTATCAAATTTTCCCTTCCTGATTGCCTCAGCAATCAGTTCCAGCGGATCTTGCTTTATCTTTATCGCCTGCTGACGCAGTCCCGCAATATCAACCCCCCTTTCCTTGAATAGTTCTCGCACATCGGCATCGTTGAACTGGGCGAAAAGCTCCCCGGTGGCTTTCACTGCCTGGGCGGGGTCGCTCGCGCGGAGTTTGGCGATTTCGAGCAGGCTGGTGGCGCTGCCGATGGATTGTTCAGGAGCCACACCAAACTGCTCCACCCGGTTCACCACCGGAGCAAAACTGCTTTTCATCAAGGCGTCGGGCAGCGGCGCGTCGTTGAGAATGGTGTGCATCTGCGCGAGGCGAACTTTGACCTCGGTCATATTCTCCTGCACCGGGCGCAGCAGCGGCATAACCACATCGGCGAGATCGCCCGGCGCCATATTGTGAACATAGGCCGTTTTGGCCATTGCCTCGGTGACATAGCGGGCGTTCGTGCGCTCGGCGAGTTTGCCTTTATTGACCCCCACATCGAGATCAAGCGTGGCGACCTTGCTAAACAGATCGACAAGAGCCGATGGGGATTGGAGCAATTCTTGTGAGCGCTTCAGCGTCGCTTGGCCGAATTCATCGGTCTGGGTGGCAGAGGCCCCCGTTTGGTGTTGGAGCTTTTCTAGCTCACTATTGAATTTCGCGGTCGTCTGCGCGAGCGGATCGAGGGCAGCGTATAGCAGATTGAGGGCTCCGGTCGTTTTCGCCAACCGCGCAGCAAGCGCCGCTGCCGGCACCAATGCTGGAAGAACTTCCGCCCCCTCCCCTTGCGGCACCGCCTGCCCCGCGACAGCCGGAGGGCGCAACACGGCGGGTTCGATCTTGCCGCCCTCCGGCTCGGACTTCAGTGCCGCCCTTGCGCTCGCCGCAGGCAATTGGGCGAGGGTTTTCTGGAAGGCTTCCACGTCGCGGGTGGCGCGGCGTAGGGCCTGGCTGAACAGATCGATTTCGGGAATAATGGTCGCCATCAACGCCTCCGGTACGCGGGAAAAATTGAAAAAAAGGCCCCCGGTTCTCGCAGAACCGGAGGCTAAAAAAGCTAGGCGATAATTTCTTCGCACTTGGTGGCGGTGAACTTCAACTCGACCTGACCGCCGTCCTTACCCGTAATTTTCGGGCGGGAGTTTTGGCGGGCTTCGGACAGAATGAAGCGCTGGCCGGTATCGAATTCGGCCACCACGGTCACGCCGCACATGCCGACGAAGCGGGCAATGCTATCGCCCGGCTTTACCATCAGCTTGCAGGTGAGTTCGGCGGCTTTGAACTCGGCGGTGAAGCCGGTTTCGTAATCGCCTTCCACTTCCTTAATTTCGTCGCCGGCAAGCGTCAGCGATACGCTTTTTTCGGTGCGTAAGACCTCGCCATCCACCGTTACGCGCGCTTTGCCAAGAACGCGGTCGCCGCAAACATTAGCCATTGAATTTCTCCCTTAGATAATAAATTGCAACTGCCCCGCGAAGACGCGGAACTGGTTGACGAGGTTGGTGGGGATGAGGGCGTTCACGCGGTTGCGGTCGCCGATGTCGCGTTCTACGACGATTTCGCGCTTGAAGATGTCGATGTTCTCGACAAGGCCCAAGCTCTCCCACAGCAGCGCGCGGGCGATAAGCTCGTCCTTCAGCAGGTCCGGCGTTACGATGGGCTGGCCTGCCAGAATGCGCGTGCCGTTATCGGCCAGCTTATGCCGGGGGAACTTACTTTCGATGAGGAAGCGAATGTCCTTCCGCAGGAACGACAGCGTGGCGGGCGTTTGCACGTCCAACCATGCCGCGTCCTGCTGGCCCCAGGCGTTCTTCTGGTAGGTCGTGATTTCGCGCTGGATTTGCACGCGCCCGTCGCTGCTAACCATGAAGGTGGCGATACCGTCGTAGAGCAGAATGTTCTGTTCGTCCTGGCGGAAGCGGTCGCCGGAGGTGGGCGGCAACAAGCCTTTCAAGATGAGCGTGTGGATAGGCCGGGCGGGATCAATGGGCAGGTGGAACGCCGCAACCGCGCCATAGGCTGCCGCCCACTCATAGGCCGGGCTGGGGGATTTATTGAACCCCATGCACGAGACGAACTGATTGTTGCGCGCATTGCCCCAGGTGGCAAGCTGGGCCAGCGTGCCGCGCCGGGCGGTGAAGGCAATCGCTTCCCGCATCACCGTGGGACCGGAGACGTTCAGCAGCCAATCGTCCAGCACGGCCATATTGGCGGGGTCCGTCCAAGGGCTAATCAGGAACTCGTAATGCTCCCCACCGATAGCGGCCAGAACCGTCGTGAGGTCCGGGTTGCCTGCCCCTACCACCGTCTGCGTGAAGACCAGAACCACGCCGCCCGGCAAACGCTCGCCGGGGTAATAGGCGGCGCGAAGGTCGATCTCGTTCCCGCCCTCCCCGGCATTGCGCGCGGTGAGCGTGAGGACCGCCCCGGCCCGCGTTGCCGTTACGGGCAAATCGGCATTGGACGCGATAGCGGTTAGCAGGTTCGTCGCAACCACGTCCGCCGTCTCGCCCGGCTTCACGCGGGACTGCACCCGCCGCCCGGCGATGTAGAGCGACAGCAGACCGCTTTCCCCTGGCACGGTCCCCGTCAGGTTGACCGTCCAAGCTGCTTTCACGCCTGCGCCAAGGTCAGGCACGCCAATCGCGTAGGTCTCGGTATAGGCGTTATTTTCGCGGACGCGGCTCACCATCTGGTGCAGTTGCGAGCCTGCCCCGAAGCCGATGCGGGCTTGGTCTGAACTGGTGATGAGTTGCGGCACTAGCGCCGGGTAGGTTCCCGCGCCAAGCATCTGCCCAATCACCAGCAGCTTCGTTGGAAACTGCGGCAGACCGCCGCCCACCTTACTGGCATCGAACTCGATATAGGTGAACGGCGTCCGAATCGTGTTCGGGATGTCGTTGAAGACGATCATGCGGGCTTACTCCTGTGCAGCTTTGCGCGGGCGGGCGGGCGCTTGGTCGGGGGTTGGCGGAAAGGTCACGTCGCCATCGGCCACGCGGCGCAGCCAGTAGGGGGTGGCGGGGACTTCGGCCCCGGTTTCCGGCAGCGCATGGCCCGTCTCTGGATCGAGAACGCGCAGGTGGGTTCCCGGCAGGTCAGCGCCTGCCAGGGCGGGAAGAACGAACATGGGTTTCTCCTAGGGTTAGAGCAAATCCCGAGCAGGTGGCACACCTGCGACGACGCATTTGCTAAACAAAACAAAAGTCTAGAGCGTTGATTGTGAGCGGATGTGAACGAGAAACGCTCTAGACGTGGCCAGGGCCGAAAGGCGGCACCGGCGACGTTATGGGGGGAAGTGGTAAATCGTCGGCGGGGGGCGGCAGGCTGCTGGTGGGCAGCACATACTCCGGCGCGAACAAGGTAAACGGCGGCAAATCCTCTTCCGCCGCCCGCGATTCCGACAGCAGCAACGGCGCATCGAACTCGAACAACACCCACAGCCGGGCCTGATCGAGCCGCACGATGCGCGCACCGAGGTAGGCCATCGGCTCCGAACAAGCGTCGGGTGCCCAAGCCAGCAGCGCGTACCAGAGCGCTCGGCGCACGACCGTCAGCGCCGCTTCCGCCGCTGCTTGGCCGCGCGGGTCCACCGAGGCATCGAGCACGGCCAGCACGCCGATGCGCTGATGCAAAACCTGCAATAGGTTTTCGTCGGCCCGGTTGGGTTCCGCCTTATCGTCGAGCGGCACTACAAACGCTGCCGGAAACTCGGTGAGCGTTTGCGTTAGCGCCGCCTCCACTGTCGCCGCCCCCGCCACGCGCTCGGCAAACGGATCGGCGATGACGCGGAGGCGCTGGATGATTTCAGTTAGCATGAGGGTTCCTTCGGTGAGCAGAGGCTCTGCCTCTGGACTCCGCTTTAGGGGCTTGCCCCTTAAGAATCCCTATAATCGTTAGAGGCTTGAAGCGTTGGTGCTTTCCTCAAAGAGAAATGGGATTATCAAGGGGCAAGCCCCTTGATCGGAGGTTTGGAGGCAGCGCCTCCATAATCCCTCACGGTGTGGACGGCGGAACCCGTTCCAGCAGCGTACAGTCGAGGGAGAGGAAGCGATTGCGGTGCGCGAGGTCGGCGACGCTTCGAATACGCCAGCGTTCGCGCCGTCGCCGCCAATAGAGGATGGTGTCGATCTGATCGGCTTCAGCGAGGAACAGCGAGTAGCGGGTGAGCAAGCGGATTTGCGGGGCCTCGCGCCCAGTCTCCGCCGCAACATCGCGCCCAAAGAGAATGGCGTGACCCGCGAGATTTTCCACCGAGGCCCAGATGAGGGCGAGGGTTGAGTAACTGCGGGTTAAACCACCGTCCGGGCTGGGAACATCCTTGGCGCGCTGCACGAAGAAACGCTCCCGCAACGCACCGATTTCAGGGGCCGTTACCACGGCAGGCGGCAAGTTAGAGCGGATCATGCCCGGCGGGGCCATGCCGCTCATAGCCGGAACATCCGAAACGGATGCCAGAGCGCCGCCACGCCGAACGGCAGCGGCTGCACGCTATCCGTCGGCACCGCCTCCCGCCGTTCGTACCAATGGGCGATGAGCATGAGCATCCCCTGGCGCAGGGCCGCAGGAACTCCTTCCGGCGTGTCGGCGATCCCGGTCTCATAGACGATGCGGAAGCCGCCGATGGGAATGCTTGGCTCCGGCCAGACCGTGATCGGGGCTATCCGCGTGCCGGAAACGATGTAGCGATCGGACGGAAGCAGGGTTAGGCCGCCGCTCACATCGCGCTGTTCTACCGCCAGCACGGCCCGGATCGGCCCACACGGCAACCGCAGAATATCCGGCAGATAATCGACCGTCAGGCCCAAGGTTTGCGGCAGCAGGCGACGGCGCAAAGCCTGCTCGCACACTTGCCGGGCGGACGAAATCAGCGCGGCCAGCAGCGGCGCTTCGTCGGGTTCGGTTGCGGGTAGTTCTGCGATGGGAAGCCGCAGAAAATCCGCCACCTCGGCCACGGTCAGCGGCTCTGCGACGGGCGGGATGAGAGTTGTGAGCATACTTCCTCCTACGGCCCTTCCGTTTCCACGGAAGGGCCTTTAGTTTGTGTGGGGTCGCTCAAACGCCGCGCGGGCTTAAGCGCGTTTTTGACGTTGATGGTCATGGCGGAAAAACGCGCTACGGCGTCCAAGTAACGCCCGTGAGCACCGCCACCGCCGCCTCGTGCCGCAGCACAAGATCATGGGCGGTAATGCAGCGAATGATGGTTTGATCCAGCCCAAAGGCGGGAATAACGCTGCCGCCTGACGGGTAAGCCGCTTCGCCAGACGCGTCGATCAACAGGCCCATCGCCTCGCCAATCAGCACGTCGGCCATATCGACCAGCAGAATTTCGGAACTCGGCGCGGTCGGTACGTGCAGCGAGGTCGCGACCGGGAAACCGTTCAAGGTGCCGTTCTGAAGCTCGGGCCGGAAAACGAAATGGCCGGAGCCGTCGCGCACGGCCATTAAGGCTTGCAGCGTGCGCGGGGCCATAATCCAGGCCGGGCGCACCATGCGGGCTTTGCCTTCTTGCAGCGCCAGAACCATAACCGCTAAATCCGTGACCATCGCCGCGACGGTGGCCCCGCTCGAAGCGATTTGCTGTGCGGGGAGCACCCAATGGCGAATGCCCTTTGGATCATTGCCCGTGCCAGTGGGATTGCCGTAGAGGAACGCGAGGTCTTCCCGTTCTGCCAGCGCCGTCACCAAATCATCCCGCACCACTTGATCGGCAGCGGGGGCGGAGTAGCGGATGAGGTCATTGGAAATCGGCACCAGTGCGGCCAATTTCCGCGCCGTTAGCCGCACTTGCCCGAAGCTCGGCACCGAAGGGGTGATGGCCGTATTTTCGCCTAAGTATTCCGCCTGCGCCCCGCCCGTGAGCTTTGCCATTAGTAACGTGCCGTGCGGCATCGGCACCAAAGTCGGCCCGAGGCGGCGCACGGCAGAGGCTTTCCGCAGCAACTCGATCACTTCCTGCGCCTGGATTTCCGGCACAAGATAGCCGCCCGCCGCCCCAACGCCCGCCGCCAGCGCTTTCGCCGTATAACCGTCGTTCCAGGTTTTCGCCGCGAACTCCGCCGCCCGCGCCGGATCACCCCGCCCGCCCGCAAGCGCGCGCAACAGGCGGCCAATGCCATAGGTCGGGGTATCGAATTGTCCCTGCGGCTGCACAGCAGCACGGCGCACAGCGGTATCGAGCGCATCCGTGCGCTGCTTCAAGGTGGCAAGGTCAGCCGCGAGCGAGGCTAGGGCCGGTTCAGCAAAATCGGTCATGATTTGTTCCTTATGAGAGGGATAAGTTTTTACCGTGAGTACCCGCGCCTGCGGATGGCACGGAAAGGTAACGGGGCTGCATTCAAGCAACTCGGCTTCTAAAATTCGCCGCTGCCCCGTGCCTGCGGATTCAGCGCGGCGGATGAGAAAGCCCAAGGACAGGCCATCGAGCGCGCCCTGTTTCAGCAACGCATGGGCCTCCCGCCCCACTTGGGTTTCGAGCGTGAGTTGCCCCACGAGTCGCAATCCGTGGGACTCTTCGCGCGCCTCAATCCACCGGCCAATCGGCTGGGTTGGATCATGCTGCCACAGCAAACGCGGCATTGTGCCCCTCTGCCGGTGCCGCGCTAAACTGGCGGTGAAAGCGCCAGGAGCGATGATGTCGCCTTCCAAATCCGGCACATCAAACAGCGTTCCATAGCCTTCAATCCGGCCAGCCGTGTCCTCCGTCCCCGCAAAGGCAGCGGGGGCCTGTTTTTGAAGCATGGATTTTCCTTAGAGCAAATCCCGAGCGGGTGCCCGATGCGCCTTGCGCGTCAAACATGCAGGCACCTGCGACGACGCATTTGCTAAAAAAACAAAGAGTTCGAGCGTTTAACGTGAGCGAAAGCGAACGAAAAACGCTCGAAAGATGAGAGAGCTTTATCAGGGGCGCTGCCCCCGATACCCCCGGCTAAGGGGCTTGGCCCTTAGCAATCCGATTCCTTTTTTCATGAACCGGGCGGTTCTCTGAAAGTCTGACAGAAAATGGGATTTTTAAGGGGTAAGCCCCTTAAACGGAGTGCAGAGGCAGCGCCTCTGCGGTTTACCTACTGCGGCCCATAGCCTACTGCCGCGCGTTTTTCGGCGTCGGTGAGGAAGGTGGCGGCGCTCAGTTTTTCAAACGTCGCGAGGCGCTGATTGGTAAGGGCGGGAATCGCGTCTTCGTCCAAATTCAGGCGCAAACCGGGCTCGAAGCGAGACAGAAGATGCTCGGTCAGCCCGTCGGCGATGAGGCGGGCCAGCGGCAACACGCTGTCTTCCCAGAAGCTAAGGCGCGCTTGTTCCATATTCGCGTAAGTCTGAGCATCGGGAATGCCGACAAGTTGCGCGGGCACGCCGAAGGCGGTGGCGATATCGAGCGCGGCTTGCCTGCGCCCTGCGAGCCAATCCATATCTTTTGGCGACAGCGAGAGTTCTTTTGCGGTCAACCCGCCATCCAGCAGCATCACCGAGCCTGCTTTGGCCGCGCCGGAGTGGAGTGTATGGAGTTCGGTTTTGAGGCGTTGGAACTGTTCTTCCGATAGGCTGGCGGGGCTACCGTCTTTCGGCTCGTAGATGAGGGCAAGGCTCGGGCGCGCGCCATTTTCCAGAAGCGCGGCGTTCCACTGCCCGGCAAGATCATGGGCCGCGATAGCCGACAGGGCAGCCTCGCCATCCCCCTGCCCGCGCCCAATACCGCCCGCGCCATCGGCACCAACACCGCCGCGCCGCAGGTGGATGAGCGACAGGCGCGCATCGAGCGGATCGGGGGAAAGCTCCTCCGTCCGCGCGCCGCGCGTAATCCGGTAGATCGGCAATCCCTGGCTTCCTGCGCGGATCGACACGCGGTCGGGGCGCAGCAAATGCACTTCCTGCGGCGGCAGACCGGGCGGGCCGAGCGGATCAATAAACCCATTCCCATCGAGCACCAGATGGAGGGCAAGCGTCTCGAAAAACGCCCGCGTGCTCACTTGCGGGGATGGATGCGCCAACAGCGTAAGAGCCGGATGATGGGTAAGCTCTTGCCCCTTCGCCGTTTGCAGATAGAAGGGAACAGACGCCACCGCCCGCGCAATCATGGTCACGCAGCGGAACGCCACGGGATTATGGCGCAGACAGCGGTCAGCCAAATGGGGATACGCGGCCCCGCTCCCCAGTGCTACGGAGGGTTCAAGCCCCGGCGAGGAGGCGGTTGCATAGGCCAATAAATCCCGACGCGGTGCCGCCTTCGCAGCCCGCCGAAAGAAACGGAACAGCATGGAAAAACTCCCTGAGAGGAAAAAGGGCATAAAAAAACCGCCCGGAGAGGGCGGTTTACAAAACAAAAGGCTTAAATGTTAATCGTTCATTTCTGCATGTTCTTTTTTTACGTCGACACCTGATGAATTTATTTCTCTTTCATTGAATTCTCGACCAGCCTCAAAACCTTTAGCAAGGATAGCTCCCACACCTCGCCACAGCTTATCGTGGGGGAAATCCCGAACCTGTTGGTTCATCGGCTGATTATGAGTGGTGGTCTGCATCCGCATGAGCGGTCTCCTCTGGGCTGCTTGAGCTAGGGCAGGCTAGCCTCTCAACATCTAACTCTACCGAAAGAGGCTTCCATGCTCTACTTCCCAATGAGACGATCAAATCAAGAACAGATGCAGAAGCCTCTTCTACATTATTAAATAAACTTGAAATCTCATCCCTGTCAATGATGAAATCATGAGAAGGGTATGAATGAACAAGTTTATAAATAGAATCTAAGTTTATATTATTTTTATCTCGTGAAAGCCTAAATCCATACTCGGCAGCCACACTCAAATCCCTCTGATTTTTGCCAATAATCTCTGGATCTATCTTGTCGTATATTTTAGATAATAATCCACAGACGACTTTAGAAGCCACATCTGAGGCTGTTTGAAAATCCACATTTCCAAAACTCTTTCGGGTAATTTCAAGCATTACATGTTCAAAGAGCTTAAACGATTCAGACCTAAGTTCGGCCAGCGCTGACGATGTTACCAAACCAGACTTACGACCATCTAACTGGTTATTTTTTCTTAACTAAACATCAAGAGGACCAAGTTCTGAGAATGGTGATACAACAATCACATTCGAGCATAGAGAAACCAATGTACCTGCACTTGCACAAATACCTGATGGATGAAAATAAATATTCTTATAAAATCTTTGAAGAAAACGACCGATACGATACGCTGCACTTGGATCGCCACCATAAGTAGTCATAATAAGAAAACAATTTTCAGCCTGAGAAACAGGCGCACTTAGTAGTGTATGCTGAAAACCAGCATCGTGTATAGGGCCATTATACAAAATGACATCAGCCAGTTTTTCATCAGCAATTTTCTGAGCAGCTTCAGAAACACTAACTCTCTTATTTTCCATACACTTATACCTCATAAATGATTACCTCATTGCATACACTATAAATAAATTCCCGATGCAAGCACAACCAAAAATAATTATCCTTCACTATAGATTGAATCATACCTTCAGCGATTCGCAGCGTCAAGAACAAAAAAGCAACATCATCGCATCAATCCCCCCTCTTGCCGCCTGCCGTTCCCCCTTCTATGCTCGCGGCGCTTTTGCGGATCGAGAGGGTCAAGGCTTATGTCGCAGAAAATCAATAAGATCGTTCTCGCCTATTCTGGCGGACTGGATACGTCGGTGATCCTGCGGTGGTTGCAGGAAACCTATCAATGCGAGGTTATCACGTTCACTGCCGATATTGGCCAGGGGGAAGAGTTAGCCCCGGCGCGCGCCAAGGCGGAAATGTTCGGCGTGAAGCAGATTTACATTGATGATCTGCGCGAAGAGTTTGTGCGCGACTTCGTGTTTCCGATGTTCCGCGCCAATGCGCTTTATGAGGGTGTCTATCTGCTCGGCACTTCCATCGCGCGCCCGTTGATTGCCAAACGCCAGATTGAGATTGCCAACGAGGTTGGGGCCGATGCGGTGGCGCATGGCGCGACCGGCAAGGGTAACGATCAGGTCCGTTTCGAGCTTTCTTATTACGCGCTGAAGCCAGAAATTAAGGTCGTGGCTCCTTGGCGCACTTGGGATCTCAACAGCCGCACGAAGCTGCTAGAATATGCCGAACAGCATCAAATCCCCATCGCGCGCGACAAGCGCGGCGACGCGCCCTATTCTACCGACGCTAACCTGCTGCACATTTCTTACGAAGGCAAAGCCTTGGAAGACCCGTGGGTTGAAGCCGATGAGGATATGTACACTCGCTCGGTCGATCCACGCAAAGCGCCGGACGAACCTGAATATGTGGAAATCGAGTTCGAGAAGGGCGACCCCATCGCCGTCAACGGCGTTGCGCTGTCGCCTGCCACGCTGCTCGCCACGCTGAATGAGCTTGGCGGCAAGCATGGCGTTGGCCGTCTCGATCTGGTGGAAAACCGCTTCGTCGGCATGAAGTCGCGCGGTATTTACGAAACCCCCGGCGGCACTGTTCTACTCACCGCCCGGCGCGGTATCGAAAGCATCACGCTCGATCGCGGCGCGGCCCACCTGAAAGACGATATTATGCCCCGCTATGCGGAGCTAATCTATTTCGGCTTCTGGTACTCGCCGGAACGCGAAATGCTGCAAGCCTTGATTGATAAGAGCCAGGAGTTCGTGTCGGGCACGGTGCGGGTCAAGCTGTTCAAGGGCGCGGTTTCAGTCGTTGGGCGCAAGTCGCCCCGCAGCCTGTATCGCCAGGATTATGTGACCTTCGAGGCCGATCAGGTCTATAATCAGCAGGATGCGGAAGGCTTTATTAAGCTCAACGCGCTGCGGTTGCGTCTCGCGGCCCTGGGCCGCAAATAAACGAATGCTGGCCCTGGGCCGCAAATAAACGAATGCTGGCCCTGGGCCGTAAATAAAGCGTGTGAGGGCGGGGCCGAAAGGTTCCGCCCTTTTTATAGGGACCGCACCAATGCTTTTATCTGCAAAAACCAGCGCTCTCCTATTGGTGGATTACCAGGGCAAGCTGATGCCGATGATCGATGGGGCTGAAACAGTGCTGAACCGTGCGCTGTTACTGGCCGAAGCCGCGCGGCTCTGCGGGGTTCCGGTTTGGGCGACGGAGCAATATCCGCAAGGTTTGGGTGCAACGGCCCCGGCGTTGGCTTCTTGGATCGACCGGGTTTTCGCCAAAACTCAATTTAACGCCGCTGCCGAGCCTGACTTTCGAGAGGCGTCAGCAGCATGGCAAGGTCGCCAGATTATTCTCGGCGGCTGCGAGGCCCATGTTTGTTTGTTGCAAACCGCGTTGGGATTGCAGAGTTTGGGATGGTCCGTGGCGGTTGCCCGCGATGCCATCGGCTCCCGCCGCCCAGACGATAAGACCGCCGCGCTGGACCGCTTACAGCAGGCGGGCATTCCCCTCATTTCGGCGGAAATGGCGGCCTTCGAGTGGGTGGAGCACCGGAATGCCCCGGCGTTCAAGGCCGTTCTCGATGCCGTTAAGCGGGGCGATACGCGCTCTAATCTACTGTAGCAGCCGAACACGCGGCAGGGCGGGGGCTTCTGGGAGGGGCGCAAACGCCAGCGCCAGCGCGTCGGCCCTATCGGGGCTGGCTTGGCCGCGTTTTTTAAGATCGTCCTTACTCTCCAGCTTCAACCGCCCTCGGCTATCGTAGCGGTAGCGGATTTCGCCCAACTGCCGCAGCAGCAGATCATCGTTGGGCAGGCAGAGGCGGCCCTCGGCAGCGCGTTCGCGCAAGATCCAATAGAGTTCGGCGCGTAGGTTCAGAAAACGCTCGCTTTCCTGGGCGGGGCACCCGACGAGGATCGGCACTACCGGAACCCCCTGCTCGCGCAGACGATCCGTGACGCCGCCGCCCACGCCTGCATCATCGACCTGCACCGCAACCGCCCCCGTGGTGCGCCAGGCTTCGATAATCTGCCCAACGGTGGCCATCGTATCCTGTTTGCGAAAGGTGCCGTGCAACATTGCCCGGTCCCCCTGCCTGAGTACCAGAACGGTTTCATCGCGGCCAAAGCGGGCGATATCGACCCCCAGAACAATCGGCTCCGTTGTGGTTACGGGGGCATTCACGGTGGATTTTAGCAGCGCGGGCGACAGCAGCCGGTCGTCGGCAATATCGGGGAAGCGCCCGCGCACTTTGGCTTGCCACAGCGGCGACTCCTCCCCCCAACGAACGCGCATTTCTTCCACCCATAAGGCGCTCACCAGCAGCGGGCGCAGGGCGTCGGGGATATCTTCCCCTGAAAGGTTCGGCGTCGCGAAAGCATCAATCGGCAGTGTGTGGAATCCGCCGCCAGGGGCACAAGCGCGGGCGAAGGGACCAGCGGGATCGTCTGGGTTGCCAATGGCGAGAAGGCGCGAGTCCTCATTCGTAATCAGCGTTTCCGCCGCATCCCACAGGGCTTGCGGCACGCCGGAGGCTTCATCGAAGATAACCAGCACGCGAGCGGCATGAATGCCTTGAAAGCCCGTCATATCCCAATCGTTCGGTTTGCGCCCATAGCCGACCAACTCGCCATCAATCAGCCATTCGGTGCGGTTCATCGTGCCGGGCAACTTGCCGATGCGGTGGGCGCGCTTAATCTCCCGCCATAAAATCGCTTTCACCTGAGCATTGGTGGGGGCGGAGGTGACGACGAAACTCTCCCCCGTCGCCCCGGTCGCGATCCACCAAGCGGCAAGGCGACTGGCGAGGAAACTCTTGCCCGCATCGTGGCAGGACGGGACTGCGACGCGCCGATAGTCGCGCAAGGCTTCGGCAATGTCGCGCTGACGCGACCAAAGGGTTTCACCCAGCCGCTGCTGCACGAAGCCTACCGGATCAGCCCGAAACGCGAGAGGATCGGGCGGTTCGTCCGGGGGGCGGCGCGCACGAATCATGCCTGTCTCCTTGCATTAAGGTATAGAAAAACCCCGCCGGGAGGCACCGGCGGGGTGGAAAAAGTCGATCATCGAAGCGGCAAGCGGAAAGGCTTACCATCTGAAATTAGCTTGCCTATGCAGTCACCTGAAGTCAAGAACAAATAGAGAACTTTTGGATTGGATACATCCGAATGAGCGAAGAACGCATCGCCCCGCGCCGGACGTTAGAGCCGCGCGCCTTAACTCTGGCGCGGCTCTATAAGCCGCCTCAGGCGTGTTTGACACGCCAAGCGTGTCGGGTTAGGCGGCGGCCAAGGGCGCGGATGCGCCCGGCGATGCGCTTGGCGCGTCAAACGCACCGGGCGGCAAGGGCTAAGATAAAACTAGAGCGTCTTGCGTCAACCTTTACGCAAGACGCTCTAGGGGAGCGGTTGCGCGATTTGACCGTGACGACGCCGAATTGAAGACGCGAGCGTTACCGTCGATAAGACGCCATGATTTTCTCTAACGACCCATCCTCGGTCATCGCCTTCAGCGCCGTATCAATTTTCAGCAGGATCGGGGCAGCCACCGCTTCTTGACTGCGCGCGACGACGATGTGGTTCGCTTCAACCGCAATGCGCTTGGGCAGCACAGTAACCTTGTCCAGCGACTCGCCCAGCGCTTTCATGTGATAAACAAGGGCAGCTTCGCCCGGATTGATAATCGCCGCATCAAGCCGCCCGGCGAGCAGCTTTTGGAGTCGCAGGCGCGGGTTGGAGTCGGCATCAGCCTGGAAATACTTCTGTGCCTCCACAAAGAAAGCCCCATAGCTGGCCGCATCTTGGTAGCCGATGCGCTTGCCCTTGAGGTCTTCGGCCTTCGCGAACGGAAACTCCCGCCCGCGCAAAACGACCAGAATCACCTCATCTACCCCCACCGGGGCGCTGAACAAGAACAGTTTTTCGCGCTCCGGAGTTTTGAAAATGCCGGTCAACCAAGCCTCCCCCGCTTCAGCCTGGACGTAGGCGCGCTTCAAGGGCAGGGCTTCCAGCGTCATCGCCACACCGGCGCGCTGGAACGCTTCGCGAGTGGCTTCGATCACATAGCCTTGCGTTTGTGTACCCTCACGCCAGGCTTTCGGGGGAACCGCGTCGTTGGCGAGCATTCTGACAGGCTCTGCCGCCAGCAAAGGGGCAAAGGTGAGTGTGAGAAGGAACGTCAACGCCCCCGCTTTAGTCTTATCGAAGGCTGACATCCTACCCCCCTTGAGATAAATATCCTTCATTTATCGGAAAAATTCCGAAAGGCTGCAAGAGTTTATAATTTTGCATCCACCGGCATCCCCCAATGATCGGCGCAGGTATCCAGCGCGACTCTTAAAATTTCGATACCACTTGCGGGATGGCGCTTGCTGCGGATTGCCCAGTCGCGCGCGCTAATCCCCTCGCACAGAACCGCTGTGAGAATGGCGCTGAGGATCGGCCCGAGACGCTGAGTGAGGTTTTTCCAGGATTGCGCCGCCCGGTGAACCCCCTCCTCCGGCCCTGCGGGTGCCGCATTCCCACGGCACGCGGCGGTTTGAAGCCTTGCCCCATAGGGCGCAATCAGCCCCGGTTGGCGGTAGAGCCGCTCGATTAGCCCCCGCAGGCGTAAGGCCGCATCGGCACAGCGCCCGGTAAGATCGCCGCGCGCCAGGTAACGGTCGAGCACGTCTTGGGTCAGGCGCGTTGGCAATACCTGTTCGACCTCTAGCTCTTTTGGAAGCGGCATGGTTTCCGCCCGGCGACGGCGCTCGGGCGTCGGGCCAAGGGGAATTACGTCGGGGGGGGCTAGGTCGGGGGCGGAGTGTGGCATGGTCGAGGGTCTTTCCAGCAAAGGGCTTCACCCTAGGCAGCCCCCTCTGAGTATCAGGAATCTAAACCCCATAAAAAAGGCCGGGAGAATCTTCCCAGCCATTGCGATGAGCCTATATTCACTTTTTGTTCTGATTTTGTCAAGCTCCCCCATCACCCTGTCAGATCTTACGGGGGGATGAATCGCCCTGGCTGGTCCAATAATAGGTATCCTCTCCTGGTCGGAGTTCGCCCATGCGTTTTCGATTTTTGGCCCTCGGGCTGTTCGCGACAGGCTTAAGCGCCTTCACCGCCCATGCGCTTTCGCCGGAAGAAACCCGCCATCTGTTAGACCGTGCCGGGTTTGGGGCCACACCGCAGGATATTGAGCTTTATCGGCCCCTCAGCCGCACGCAGGCCGTCGATAAGCTGCTCGGTCAACTCGATGCCCCCACGCTTACCCCGCCGCCGGAGTTTTTGGCGACCGAACGACCGGACGCGGCTACCTATCGGGCGGTCAGCGATAGATCGGCGGAAGCGCGCCGCGATTTCACACTGGCCCGGCAAGGGGAGGCGCTGGCGATTCGCGGCTGGTGGCTTACGGAGATGATCCAAGGAAGCTCCCCCCTGCGGGAACGGTTGGCGCTAATCTGGCACGGGCATTTTACCTCGGCGTACGAGAAAGTGCGTGTGCCGGATTTGATGTGGCAGCAGGTGGCACTCTTCCGCGACCCCGGCACGCGCAGCTTTGCCGACCTGCTGCGCGGGATTGGCGAGGATGGCGCGATGTTCCGCTATCTCGACGTTCCTAGCAGCCGTAAAAATAAGCCGAACGAAAATTTCGCCCGCGAGTTGCTAGAACTTTATACGCTGGGGACCGGCCATTATTCTGAACAGGATATTCAAGAAGCCGCGAAAACCATGGTTGGCTGGCGGCTGAACGCGGGGGATTTGCGCCCGGTCTTCACTCCCGCCACGGCGGTTTCCGGCCCCAAGCAGGTGCTGGGCGAAACCGTGACCGAGCTTAAGGACGTGATCGAGTTGCTGTTACGGCAGCCCGCCACGGCCCGTTTCGTTACCGAAAAACTCTGGCTCGCCTTCATCTCCCCCACGCCCGATACCGCGCAGGTGGAAGCCCTGGCCAAACGCTTTCGCGATAGCGGCTATCAGGTGCGCCCTATGGTCCGCACGATCCTGCTCAGCGATGCTTTTTGGTCGCCGGAAGCCCATGGCCGCTTAGTGAAATCCCCGGTCGATCTGGTTGCAGGCACCGTTCGCCGGTTTGGAATGCCGATCAAAGACGCGCGGTGGCTGGCGATTGAAACCCGCCTGCTCGGGCAAGATTTGCTCGATCCGCCCAATGTACGCGGCTGGCCGGGCGGGATGGACTGGATCACTACCGACAGCCTGTTGAAGCGCCGCGCCGTGCTCACCCGCCTCGCCTATGGGGAGACGCCCGAACCCGCTAACCGCCAGCCCGATGGGACCGCCGCGCAATATGCCCGCCTCTCCGGCCTCACGCAAGCAACGGCTTCGGCAGGCGCGATGCAAGGACGTGCGGTGAGTTTGGGGGATTTTTTCGCCAAAAACCCACTGTTTTTGACCGATGAAACCCTCCTGCAAAAGGTTATTATGGCCGAAGCCCCCGTGCAGCCGCCGACGCGCTCCACTCCGCCGGATCGCCTGCTGGAACTGTTGCTCGACCCTGCTTATGAGGTGAAATAATGCTGCCCCGTCGCCAGTTTCTTCGCCTTTCGGCCCTTGCGGGCGGTGCCCTGCTGCTCCCCAGCGGTTGCGCTGTAGTGCCAGGTGGGCGCACCGCTAAAACCGCCTCCGGCAAAGCCGACACGCTGCTGCTGGTCGAATTCCAGGGCGGTAATGATGGGCTGAATACCGTGGCCCCGATCACGGACCCGCTCTATCGCAAACTGCGGCCCACGCTGGCGCTCGCGGAAGCCGACGCCATCCCGGTGGGGCGCGACCTTGCGCTGCATCCGGCCCTCAAACCGGCGATGGACCTGTGGAGCGCGGGCGATCTTGCCGTTCTGCTCGGTGTCGGCTACCCGCAGCCCGACCGCTCCCACTTCCGCTCTATAGATATTTGGGATACCGCCTCGGACGCCGACCGCGTGCTAACGACGGGCTGGATCACGCGCGCCCTGCACGCCCAGCCACGCGCCCGTGCCGCCGACGCCTTCGTGCTCGGGCGTCCCCACCTGGGGCCAGTGACGGGGCAGGGCATTAAAGCCGTCTCCCTCAGCAATCCTAGCACTTTCGCCAAGGCCGCGACGGCGGTTTCGATCCCCGAGCAACTCCGCCGCAATCCGGTGCTCGACCAAATCAGCGCTGTTCAGGGCACGCTGCGGGTTGCGGGCGACGATATTCAGGCGAAACTTAAAAGTGTACCCGCCAGCCTCACCGCCGATTTCCCCAAAACTGGCATGGGCGCGCAGTTCGCCGACGCACTCCGTCTGCTGGCAGCAGGGGTGGACGCCCCCGTTATCAAACTGTCCTTGGGCAGCTTCGACACCCACATCGACCAAGCCCCCCAACACGCCCGCCTGCTGGGGGATTTCGCCAGCGCCCTCGCCGCCTTCCGCAAAGCCGCCCAAACCGCTGGACTGTGGGATAAGGTGATCGTGCTCACCTACTCCGAATTCGGTCGTAGGCCCGCTGAAAACGGCAGCAAAGGCACCGACCACGGCACCGCAGCACCCCTCTTCCTCGCAGGCGGCACTGTGCGCGGCGGCTTGATCGGCACGCAACCACCGCTGGATAAGCTGGTGAACGACGATCTGGTGCATACGATGGATTTTCGGCAGGTCTATGCCAGCCTGCTGCAAGGATTGTGGGGGCTGGATGCGGGGAAAGTGTTGGGTAAGCCGGTTGTGCCAGTGGCAGGGTTGGTGGCCTAGAGGTCGCTTGCGCGATGATGGGGGCGCGGCCCCCAAACCCCGGTTCAAGGGCGTTGCCCTTGAAAATCCGCTGGTGGGCCCGGCCGGATTTGAACCGACGACAACACCGTTATGAGCGGCGCGTTCTAACCACTGAACTACAGGCCCCCGCAGCGATACCCGGAATTAAGCCGGGGTTAGGGTTATGAAAGCAAAAGGGGCGTTCCGTCAAGAACGCCCCTTGCTTTTAGAGCCGATATTTTTCCCTAGACTGATTAGGTATCGAGGAAGCTCCGCAGTTTACGGCTGCGGCTTGGGTGTTTGAGCTTCCGCAGGGCTTTCGCTTCGATCTGGCGGATACGTTCGCGCGTGACCGAGAACTGCTGCCCCACCTCTTCCAAAGTGTGATCGGTGTTCATGCCGATGCCGAAGCGCATCCGCAACACGCGCTCTTCACGCGGGGTGAGGGTTGCCAGAATCCGCGTCGTGGTTTCGCGCAAATTCGCCTGAATAGCGGCATCGAGCGGCAGAACGGCGTTTTTGTCTTCGATGAAATCGCCCAAATGGCTGTCTTCTTCGTCCCCGATGGGGGTTTCGAGGGAGATCGGCTCTTTTGCGATTTTCAGGACTTTGCGAACCTTTTCCAACGGCATCATCAGCTTTTCGGCTAACTCTTCCGGCGTCGGCTCGCGGCCAATTTCATGCAGCATTTGCCGCGACGTCCGCACCAGCTTATTGATCGTTTCGATCATATGCACGGGAATGCGGATCGTCCGGGCTTGATCGGCAATCGAGCGGGTAATGGCTTGCCTGATCCACCACGTTGCGTAGGTGGAGAACTTATAGCCGCGCCGATACTCGAACTTATCCACGGCCTTCATCAAGCCGATATTGCCTTCCTGGATGAGGTCGAGGAACTGCAAGCCGCGATTGGTGTATTTTTTGGCGATGGAAATGACGAGGCGCAGGTTCGCTTCGACCATTTCTTTCTTGGCGCGGCTGGCTTCCCGTTCGCCTTTTTGGATTTTCTGCACCATCGCGCGAAACTCGCCGATGGGCAGGGTAACTTCTGCCGCGAAGGCCGCCGTATCTTCCCGAACCTTGCGCGCGTCTTCGGCGTGCTTATCGTAGAAGCGCGTCCATTTCAGGCTGCGGATACGAACCGATTCCAGCCAGCCCGGCACCAACTCATTGCCCATATAAGCCGTGAGGAAATCGGCGCGCGGTACTTTGGTCGATTCGGCCATACGGAGCATTTTACCGTCGAGTTGCAGCAGCTTGCGGGCCAGCAAATTATGCTGCTCCACCAGTTGCTCGATCCGCAGCGGGTGCAGGCGCACGGTCTTGGTAATATCGACCAGATCGCTGCGGGCTTTTTCGTATTTCTTCTCGTTGGCGGGCGTCAGCGGCTCGCCTTTGAGCAACAGGCCGACGCGCTTATCTTGCAGCTTGGCGAGCTTGATTTGCGCTTCAGCAATCTGATCGAATTTCTCGACGTATTGCGGCAGCAACTCGGCTTCCATCGCCGATAGCGATACGCCCGGCTCGTCGCTTTCGCCCTCGCCGTCAACGCTGGGGGCGGCGGCTTCGCCTTCCTCGGCTTCTTCCGCTTCCTCCGGGGCCTCGGCCCCCTCGACGGCGGCGAGCAGTTCCGGCGGAAGCTCTTCATCTTCCGCAGGCGCACCATTACCATAGGAGGCTTCGAGATCAATGATGTCGCGCAGCAGCATCCGCCCGTCGATCAGCGCCTGACGCCACGCCACGATGGCACGCTGGGTCAGCGGGCTTTCGCATAGGCCGGAAATCATCGCCTCGCGGCCAGCCTCGATCCGCTTGGCAATGGCGATTTCGCCTTCGCGCGACAGCAGTTCGACCGAACCCATTTCGCGCAAATACATCCGCACAGGATCGTCGGTACGGCCAACCTCGTCTTCATCGACATTGCCGCGCGCGTCGCTATCGGCGTCCGCTTCGGTTTCCGTCTCTTCGGCTTCGTCGCCTTCAACGATGTTGATACCCAACTCCGAGAGCATGGCCAGCGTATCTTCGATCTGTTCCGAAGAGACCTGATCTTGCGGCAGGGCAGCATTCAGCTCGTCATAGGTTACATACCCGCGCTCTTTGCCTTTGGCCGTCAGTTTTTTGACGGCGACGGCGACGGTATCGACCAATGGACTTTCGAGTGCTTCTTCCTGCGGGGTTTGCTCTTCTGCGGTACTCGCTGCCTTCTGCGCCATTCTTAACCCTCGCCAAACCAAACCATCGCGTAAAATTTTCTACCCACGTTCATGCCGTAACATGCCGGGGTGCTCATTTAACCCATCTGCGTTACGAAGGCGCGACGGGGTTGATCCCCGTTTCCGCCTCGCTCGCCTGCGCCATTCCCTCGCCGTCCAGCTCTGCATGGCTTTTTGCCTTATCGGCAAACAATGCCTTATACCGCAGCCAGGCTTCCGGCGTTTCCTCCGACAGCGTGACCGCCATCAGAATTTTCCCGTCTTCCGTCACGCGGCGATCCGACAGCCGACCGAAAATTTCGGCGACCTTGGCGCGCACATCTTGAGGAAACGCTTCACGCCGCGTGAAGGGAAACGTTCCGGCAACGTCTTGCTGCATCACTTGGGACAGCATAAAGGCGTGCTCGCTTTCCGCGACATGGGATTGCAGGGCCTCGGCGTCAAGGCCGGGACGGATAGCCGTTAGATTTACGATTTCCCGCCGAAGCAAGTCAAGGCCCGCATCGGCAAAGCTGATTTCGGCTAAGGCTTCCTGCCAATGATCGAACAAAAACGGGTGGTTAAGAAAAGCGGCCAGCAGGGCGCGGGCGGTCAATCTTTCATTGAGAATGCCCGCCGTGCGCCCATTCGCCTGTGGAATAGATTTTAAGAAGGCGTCCGGCTCTTGCCACCGCCCGCGCTTGCCGGGCTGAAACTTTGGGCGGAACGGGGGGGGCGCCGGGGCCACCTCAACGCTGGTTTGCACCGGAGCCACGCCGAACAAGCCCGTGAGCCGTTGATCAATGTCAGCCTGATACAGTCGCCGCACGTCGGCATCGGCAATGGTGGCGATTTGGGCGTGCAGTTCGCGGGAGAAATCGGCTTTGCGTTCTGGGGTATCCAGCACGCGCCCGAGCTTAACGCCCTCCCACAGCGCTTCGACGAGCGGGCGTGCCGCTGTCAAGGCTTCCCGCAGCCGCGCCGGGCCACCGGGACGGCCTAGGAGATCATCCGGGTCGAGACCGTCTGGCAGCGTGACGAAACGCAGCGACCTGCCCGCCTTGAGCTGTGGTAGCGCCCGCAGGGCCGCGCGCATCATCGCCTTCTGCCCTGCTGTATCGCCATCGAGGCACAGCAAGGGTTCGGGCGCGAGCCGCCACAACTCTTCCATCTGCTCTTCGGTAAAGGCCGTTCCCAAGGGGGCCACCGCCGTATTGAACCCGGCGCGGTGCAGGGCGATCACGTCCATATAGCCTTCGGCCAGGATCACTTCCTGCTTCTTCGCCGCCGCCGGGCGTGCGAGATGTAAGGCGTAGAGACTGCGGCCCTTATGGAACAGCGGCGTTTCCGGGCTATTCAGATATTTCGGCTGCCCGTCGCCCAAAATCCGCCCGCCGAAGGCAATCACCCGCCCACGCTTATCGCAGATCGGGAACATCACGCGCCCTCGGAAGCGATCATAGGGATCGGGTTTTTCTTCGACGCGAATAAGCAACCCGGCTTCCACCAACAAGGCTTCATCGAACCCTTGGATTTTAAGCGCCACCTTCAACCCATCGCGCTGATCGGGCGACCAGCCCAGGCGGAACTTGCCAATATCCTCCTCCCGCACGCCGCGCCGGATAAGATACTCCCGCGCGCTGGAACCGGAGGGGCCGCGCAGGCTTTGCTCGAAATAAAGGCAGGCGGCTTCCATCGCCGCTTCCAGCGTCTGCCGGCGCTCCACCGTGCGCCTGTCCGTCGGTGTGTCGCGGGGAACCTCAATTCCGGCCTCGCCCGCCAGCCGTTCGACGGTTTCGGCAAAGCCAAGCCCCTCCGTTTGCATGACGAAGGATACAATGTCCCCATGCGCGCCGCAGCCGAAGCAATGGTAAAAGCTCTTATCGTCATTGACGAAAAAACTCGGTGATTTTTCACTATGGAAGGGGCAGAGGCCGGAAAACTCCCGCCCTTTCCGAGTAAGCTTCACCTTCCGCCCAACCACCGAAGAGGCTGGAACGCGGGCGCGCAGATCATCCAGAAATTGGGGCGGGAAGGCCACTGAGGCTCCTTATAAAAAATCCCGAACGGGTGGACTCACCCGCGACTAGCCTTTGCGTAACAAAACAATTGACTAGCGCGGCTGACATGAGCCGAAGCGAACGGAAGCCGCGCTGAGGTTAAGCGGTTAGCTTTGCCTTGACTTGGGCACTCGCGGTCTGGAAATCCATAGCCCCCGCGAAACGGGTTTTCAGCTCGCCAATAACGCGGCCCATATCCTTGATGCCGCTCGCGCCTAGCTCCGCAATCACGGCGGCAATTGCGGTATCGGCTTCCTCAGCGCTCATAGGCTTTGGCAAGAAGCGTTCGATGACGGTGATTTCAACGGCCTCAATTTCCGCCAACTCGGGCCGACCGCCCTGTTGGTACATCGTGATCGACTCGCGGCGCTGCTTGACCATATTTTGCAGCATCGACAGGATCGCCTCGTCCGGTATGGCATCAACACCAGAGGGGCGCGCCTCAATATCCTTATTTTTCAAGGATGATTGGATGAGACGCATAGCGCCGACAGTGACCTTATCGCGCTCCAGCATCGCGGTTTTATAGGCATCGGCAATCGCGGCGCGCAGGCTGCTCATTATCTTTACTCCTCAGAACCCTAAACCGGGCCGGTCCAAAACGAAGGGACAAGATGATAGGCGATGTGCGTGCCCGAAACTAGACCTTGCCCTCAGCCTCCCGCGTCGCCCTGAGTGAAGATCAACCGCTAGCCCAGCAGCGTTGTGTGTTTTTGCGCCAAGGCAGCAGAGTTCAAGGTTGCCTTACTGGGGGGCCGCCATGCTGTGCAGAGACGCCGCTTGGGGTTGACCCCTGAGTGTTGCTCCCGTATAGGCTCCGCAATTTGCCCGCCCGCATACTTTGATGAGGTACAGAATGACCGATGCCGTCCCCACCCCTACTGGCGCACTCGTGCTGCAAGATGGCACTGTTTTATGGGGACGTGGCTTTGGGGCGTCGGGGCGATCAGTTGGCGAAGTGTGTTTTAATACGTCGCTAACGGGTTATCAGGAAATCATGACCGACCCATCTTATGCGGGCCAGATTATCACCTTCACCTTCCCGCATATCGGCAATACTGGCGCCAACCCCGAAGATATCGAGACCAAAGCGCCTGCCGCGCGCGGTTTAATCGTTAAAACCGATGTAACCGAGCCGTCCAACTGGCGCTCGGTGCAGAATTTTGATACCTGGCTACAGGCTTGGAACCTGATCGGCCTCGCTGGAATTGATACCCGCCGCTTAACGCGCCTGATTCGCGATAAGGGCGCGCCCACAGGCGTTATCGTCCATAACCCCGCCGGGATCACCGACGCCGATATTGCGGCGGCGACCGAAGAAGCGAAAGCCTGGCCGGGCCTTGAAGGCATGGACCTCGCAAAAGACGTGACCACCCGTCAAAGCTACCACTGGACCCAATCGACCTGGAGCCTCGGCGCGGGTTATGGCGAACAAGATAGCCCCGATCATCACGTCGTCGCCGTTGATTATGGCGCAAAGCAGAATATCCTGCGCTGCCTTGCCGCTACGGGCGCGCGGGTAACTGTCGTTCCTGCCTCCGCCACCGCCGATGAGATTCTGGCGCTGAACCCCGATGGGGTGTTTCTGTCCAACGGCCCCGGCGACCCCGCTGCGACGGGGGTTTATGCCGTGCCGACGATCCAAGGACTGCTGGGCAAAGGCGTGCCGATTTTCGGCATTTGCCTCGGTCATCAGTTGCTGGCGCTGGCGCTCGGCGGCAAGACCGCGAAAATGCCGCAGGGCCATCGCGGCGCGAACCACCCAGTGAAAGATCTCGAAACCGGCAAAGTGGAAATCACTAGCCAGAATCACGGCTTCGTCGTGCTGCCGGAAAGCCTGCCAGAAAGTGCCATCGTTACCCATGTATCGCTGTTCGACGGCAGCAACGAGGGCTTCCGCCTGGAAAACCGCCCCGTGTTTTCGGTGCAGTATCACCCGGAAGCCAGCCCCGGCCCATCGGATAGCCATTACCTATTCGCGCGTTTCGCCAAGCTGATTGAGGACCGCAAGCGTTGAGCGCTGCCCCTTCCGCCGCCCCGCTTACCCGCTGCTGAAAGACCGAGAATTCTCATGCCGAAACGTACCGATATTTCCTCCATTCTCATCATCGGCGCGGGGCCGATTGTTATCGGCCAAGCCTGCGAGTTCGATTACTCCGGCGCGCAAGCGGTAAAAGCGCTCCGGGCGGAAGGCTATCGGGTTATTCTGGTCAACTCCAATCCGGCAACGATCATGACTGACCCGGATTTAGCCGACGCTACCTACATTGAACCAATCACGCCGGATTTCGTGGCGCGCGTGATCGAAGCCGAACGGCCCGATGCGCTGCTGCCAACAATGGGCGGACAAACGGCGCTAAACTGCGCGCTGGCGCTTGATGCCAACGGCACGCTTGCAAAGTATGGCGTAGAACTCATCGGTGCCAAGCGCGAGGCCATCGAAATGGCCGAGGACCGGCTGTTGTTCCGCGAGGCAATGGAGCGTATTGGCCTTGAAAGCCCACGTAGCCATTTTGTGCAGTCGCTGGAAGACGGACGCAAAGCCGTGGCCGACGTTGGCCTGCCCGCTATCATCCGCCCGTCTTTCACTTTGGGCGGCCAAGGCGGCGGTATTGCCTACAATATGGAAGAGTTCGAGGCGATTGTCGCGGGTGGGATCAAGCTGTCGCCCGTCGGCTCGGTTCTGGTCGAAGAATCAGTGCTGGGCTGGAAAGAGTATGAGATGGAAGTCGTGCGCGACCACGCCGACAATTGCATTATTGTCTGCTCTATCGAAAATATCGACCCGATGGGCGTTCATACCGGCGACAGCATTACCGTCGCCCCGGCCCTGACGCTGACCGACAAAGAATATCAGATCATGCGCGACGCCTCGATTGCGGTGTTGCGCGAAATCGGCGTCGATACCGGCGGCTCGAACGTGCAGTTCGCCGTGAACCCGGAAGACGGGCGCATGGTGGTCATCGAAATGAACCCGCGCGTTAGCCGCTCCTCGGCGCTGGCCTCCAAGGCCACCGGCTTCCCCATCGCCAAAATCGCGGCCAAGCTCGCCGTGGGCTATACGCTGGACGAGCTGAAGAACGACATCACCAAAGTCACCCCGGCCAGCTTCGAGCCGACGATTGACTATATCGTCACTAAAATTCCGCGTTTCACCTTTGAAAAATTCCCCGGTGCCAGCACCACGCTCACCACGTCGATGAAATCAGTCGGCGAGGTTATGGCGATTGGCCGCACCTTTGCCGAGAGCTTTCAGAAGGCCCTGCGCGGTCTTGAAACCGGCCTATCGGGCCTTGATGACATCGCTATCGACGGCTCGATGCGCGCCGCCCTGTCGGTGCCGACGCCCGACCGTATCCGTATTATCGGCCAAGCCTTGCGGGGCGGCATGAGCGTTGAGGAAGTGCATACTGCAACCAAGGTGGACCCGTGGTTCCTGCGCCAGATCGCTGATCTTATCGCCGAGGAAGCCGCGATTAAAGCCAATGGCCTGCCGCGCGACCGCCGGGGGCTGCACCGGCTGAAGGCGCTCGGTTTCTCCGATGCGCGCCTTGCCAAGCTCACCTTGCAAAACGAGGCCGATGTGTCGGCCCACCGTGCCGCTCTCGGTGTCCAGCCGGTATTTAAGCGCATTGATACTTGCGCGGGAGAGTTTGCCTCCGACACGCCCTATATGTATTCGACGTATGAGGGCAATGGCGTCGATCCTGCCGAATGCGAATCCGACCCCACCACGGCGAAGAAGGTGATGATCCTCGGCGGCGGCCCCAACCGCATCGGCCAGGGTATCGAGTTCGACTATTGCTGCGTCCACGCCGCCTATGCGCTGAAGGATGCCGGGTTCGAGACCATTATGGTCAACTGCAACCCGGAAACGGTTTCGACCGATTACGACACTTCGGATCGGCTTTATTTCGAGCCGTTGACCGGGGAAGACGTGATAGCGATTGCCCGGCGCGAACAGAGCAAAGGCACTCTGCTAGGGGCCATTGTGCAGTTCGGCGGGCAAACACCGCTGAAGCTGGCAGCGGCGCTGGAAGCCGCTGGGATTCCCATTCTCGGAACCTCCCCCGATGCCATTGATCTGGCGGAAGACCGCGAACGCTTCCAAGCGCTGCTGCACAACCTCGGCCTGCGCCAGCCGAAAAACGGCACCGCGCGCTCGGCGCTTGAGGCGGAAAAGGTTGCAGAGCAGGTCGGCTATCCCGTCGTCATTCGCCCCTCCTACGTACTTGGCGGGCGGGCAATGGAAATCGTTCATGACGTTGAAGGTCTGCGCCGCTACGTGACCACCGCCGTGCAGGTTTCCGGCACGACACCCGTGTTGATCGACAGCTATCTGCGCGACGCCATCGAAGTGGATGTCGATGCTGTTTCGGACGGTACAGACGTGCTGGTTGCAGGCATTATGGAGCATATTGAAGAAGCGGGAATTCATTCCGGCGATAGCGCCTGCGCGCTGCCGCCTTATTCGCTGACCCCGGCGATTATAGATGAAATCCACGCCCAGACCGTGCAACTCGCCCGCGCCCTTAACGTCGTTGGCCTGATGAACGTGCAGTTCGCGGTGAAAGACCAAACGGTCTATATTCTCGAAGTGAACCCGCGCGCCAGCCGCACGGTGCCGTTCGTTGCCAAAGCCACGGGCCGCCCGATTGCCAAAATGGCCGCGCGGATTATGGCGGGCGAGGCGCTGGCCAGCTTCCCGCCGCCCCCCGCGCATGGGCAGCATGTGGCCGTGAAAGAAGCCGTGTTCCCCTTCAACCGCTTCCCTGGTGTCGATACGATCTTGGGGCCGGAGATGAAATCGACCGGCGAGGTCATGGGCCTCGATATGGACTTTGGCCGCGCCTTTGCCAAAGCCCAAGCTGCCGCAGGCGTGCATCTACCGATTGCAGGAGCCTGCTTCATCTCGGTGAAGGAAAGCGATAAGGGGGCGATGGTGCCCCTCGCCCGCACACTCGCCACAATGGGCTTCCGGGTGGTCGCTACGCGCGGCACGGGGGCGTACCTGAAGGAACATGGCATCGAGGTGCACCTAGTCAATAAAGTCACCGAAGGCCGCCCGGACGTGACCGACCTGATGCGCTCCGGCGAAATCCAACTCGTCATCAATACTGCCGAAGGCAAAATTGCGATTGCCGACAGCTTCTCCCTCCGCCGCACTGCGCTGACCGCCGGGATCGCTTATATGACCACCGTAGCAGGCGCCCGTGCCGCAGTGCGGGCGATTGAAGCCTTGCGCGGCGAAACGCTGGGCGTGCGGCCCTTGCAGGCGTATTTCACGAAGTGAGGCTCAGATAACGTAAATTCTCTATAAGGAGAATATTTATAAGTCGATCCACTTGAGCGATTGCCGTGTATTTAAGTAATCGGCAATCGCCTTAAGCGTCTTATTCAGCCCGAAGTTTTCCGCCGAGGAGAAAGAAAAGGCAAATCGCGTGCTTAAGATTCTTATCATTTGCATTTTTCCAAGCGTCAATAGAAATTTTCACCTGTTTCAGTAATACTCGAGCATCTTTTAGAGTTAATTTCTGACTGAGATTGTAATCAGCATCGTGCCGTTTCTTCTGCGCGTCAATGATTGCAAACATCAAATCTAAAACGAAACTTGGTAAAGTTAGAGATTTTTCTGTAAAATTTGCATCAAGAAATTTCATGAGGTTATCATCATCAGGAGATTTAAAAGTCTTTCTTAATTTATTTGCAGCTTCTTTTATCTGAAAATGAGCTATATTTCTGATAAAAATTTGACGGCGCAATCTAAGATTACTGCCACTTCCAACAATCTTTTCACCAATTTCCAGAAGCACAAAATGAAATAGAGCATAATAAGTATCGGAAATAGCTCTTCTGATATGCGCCTCAGCAGGGCGACCTCGTCCTCTAACTTTTTTAGAGGGTGAATTTTTAGCTAACGAATTTTCAGCTTTTTTTAACAATTCTATGTAGTATTGCGCCATTCATTAATCCTCGTCGCTATCAAAGCGAATACTAGGGTACCGATCATCTATTTGCAATATTAGACGAACAGAGTTTTTCATAAAAGGTAGAGCCTTTTCCTCAAAACCTTCTATATCTTCCCCAAGATTTACATTAATCATTAAAAAATCTTCACCATCCTCATCTTTTCGATTATAAAGTTCGATTTTTCTTACACTACTATTTAAAGAGCTTTTTTCAAGCTCATCTCGAAGGATTTCCTTAATTTTCTCGTCAGTCGCAATCATTTGTGTCTGCCAATTAGAATTTTGGTATGACCAAAAATTATGAGTATTCAAACATAAAGTCAAGATACAACCCCCAATTAAAGGCTTGCTCAACGAACGAACGTTACACTATAACATCTCTATGTCTCACTCCACCCCTCCCCTCAGTCCCTTCGCTTGGGGCCTACTCCCCCGTCTCGCCTGCGTCGCGGGAGTGCTGTTGCTAATGTGGGGCGCGGTTGCGTGGGCGTTGGTGGAGGGGGTGGAATGATCCGGCTTGATAATCTCACCCTCACGTATGACCGCCACCCTGCGGTGCACCATCTGTCCGGTCAGTTCCGGTCGGGCAGCTTGACCGCGATTGTGGGGCCGAATGGCGCGGGGAAATCGACGCTGTTGAAGGCGATTGCCGGGCTGCTGGCCCCATCGTCCGGCAAAGTCGAGCGTAGTAGCCTGAAGAAGGGCGACATCGCCTACCTGCCGCAACAGGCGGAGATTGATCGCAGTTTCCCGCTGTCGGTGTTCGATATGGTGCTGATGGGGCGCTGGAAGCATATTGGCAGCTTCGGCGGGGCGCGGAAAGAAGACCTTCACGCGGCCAGCCAAGCGCTTGAAGCCGTGGGCCTCGCCGGGTTCGAGCGCCGAATGCTCAATCAGCTTTCCGCCGGGCAAATGCAGCGCGTGCTGTTCGCGCGCCTAATGGTGCAAGATGCCGCCGTGATCTTGCTGGATGAGCCGTTCAATGCAATTGACGCGCGCACCACGGCCGATCTGCTGACGTTGGTAACACGCTGGCATTCGGAAAGCCGTACCGTGATTGCCGTGCTGCACGATTACGAGCAGGTCCGCAGTCGCTTCCCGGAAACGCTGCTGATGGCGCGGGAATGCCTTGCCTGGGGCAAAACGGAGAGCGTGCTGACCCCTGCCAATCTGCTGAAAGCCCGCGCCCGGTCCGAAGCCTGGGACGAAGATTCGCCCCACTGCCATCAAGCCGTGGCCTGATCCAGTTCGGGGCGTTTTTCGATGCTAGAGACTCTTTGGGCGATCTTCTTTGCCCCTTTCACTGAATTTGCCTTCATGCGCCGCGCGCTGGTAGCCTGTATCGCCCTAAGCCTCGGGTGTGGGCCGATGGGCACTTTGCTGATCTTGCGGCGCATGGCCTTGGTGGGCGACGCCATGAGCCACGCAGTGTTGCCGGGCGCGGCCATTGGCTTTCTCGTCGCGGGACTGTCGCTTTGGGCGATGGGGCTTGGCGGGTTTATTGCCGGGCTGGCGGTTGCCTTGCTCGCAGGGCTGGTCTCCCGGATCACGCCATTGCGGGAAGATGCTAGCTTTGCCGCCTTCTACCTGATCTCGCTGGCGGCAGGCGTGATGATTGTCTCGACGCGGGGCAGCAATGTCGATCTCATTCATGTGCTGTTCGGCACGATTTTGGCGGTCGATGGCCCGTCCCTCTTGCTGGTTGCGGGGATCACGAGCGTTACCTTGCTAACGCTCGCCGCAATCTACCGCCCCCTGGTGATCGAGTGTCTCGATCCTGGCTTTTTCCGCGCTTTAGGCGCACCGGGGGCTTTCTATCACCTCAGTTTCCTCGTGCTCGTGGTCCTGAACCTCGTCGCGGGTTTTCAAGCGTTAGGCACGCTGATGGCGGTGGGGATGATGATGCTGCCCGCAGCCGCCGCGCGCTTTTGGGCGCAGCAGTTGTGGAGCCTGTCGGCAGTGGCGGCGGGTATTGGCATCCTCTCCGGCTTCGGTGGGCTGATCCTGTCCTACCACCTCGATCTGCCGTCCGGCCCGGCGATTATTTTGACGGCGGGGGGATTCTACAGCGCCTCGCTCATTCTCGGTACGCACCAAGGGCTGTTGCGCCGCTGGCTGCCAGAACGGCATTTAGCCGGGTAAGCTGAGGGGTAACGCGTCAGCGTGCGTCAATTCTCATGACGCAACGCGGCGTGAAGGTCAGGATTGCTGGCGCAAACTTAGAAACAGCCTGCGACTGATAGACCGTTAACCGAATTTAAGCAAACGCGATTTCTGTTGAAACTTTTGAACTCTGATTTTATTTTTATTTATATATTTCAATAGGATAAACCTGCATCGCTTGC
>JAAFIC010000110.1 GCA_013298565.1 Alphaproteobacteria bacterium
GCTGGTTCAGCACGTAATCGGCGCTAGAGACATCGAACTGGCCCGCCGCTTCGACGTTGAGCAGTTTGACCACACCGTCTTCGGCAACCAAGGCGAAGCGCTTGCAGCGCGTTCCCATGCCGTAGGCGGAGAAATCGGCATCGAGGCCCATCGCCTTAGCGAAATCGGCGCTGCCATCGGCGAGCAGTAGCACGGTACCCTCGGCGTTCTGTGCCTTGCCCCATGCCCCCATCACGAACGCATCATTCACGGAGATGCAGGCGATGGTATCCACACCCTTCTCGGCGAAAGCGGCGGCTTTTTCGATGAAGCCCGGCAGATGCTTGGCTGAACAGGTTGGTGTGAACGCGCCCGGCAGGCCGAACAGCACAACCTTCTTGCCGGCAAAAATATCGGCGGTGGTGATGTCTTTCGGGCCTTCCGCCGTCATCGTTTTGAGAGTGACCGGGGGAATCTTATCGCCACTAGAAATGCTCATTATATCCTCTTTCTTCTCAAGCCTCACCATGAGGCACGGGTGAACTCTACAGCCTTACCGCGACAGCCGCGTGACCGGGTATGAATTTTTACACTACCTTACGCTTTCAACCCCAGCGGCCTTGGTCAGCGCCGCCTGAACCGCCTCCAGCGTCAGCAGTTCCGGCAGAATAATCCCCTCGGGCGCGCCGGGGCCATAGACGATGTTGAAGGGAATGCCGTAGCGGCCATAGCGCTTCAGCAGAGCCGCGATTTCGGCGTTCGGGCGCGTCCAATCGGCCCTGAAGGCGCGCACATTGGGGGCGGTCAGGCCATCGCGCGCAGCATCCCTATCCAGCACCGCAAGTTTATTGGCTTTGCACGTCAGGCACCAGTCGGCGGTAATATCGAGGAGCACCACTTGGCCCTTGGCGCGCGCCGCTGCAAGGCTTTCGGCAGAATAGGGGTGCCACACGGCATCCTCACTCACGCGCGCTAGGGGGGGCGGGGCGAGCCGCGCCGCTAAGGACGGCAACACCGCAATGCCCACCAATCCCGCCAGCACTGCCCCGAAAAGCCCCCGGCGCAGGCGCAGCATCGCCAGGATCAAGGCAAGCGCCATTGCCCCCACCAATCCAACCCCCAGCGGCGCAACCAGGGCCGCGAGAACCGTGAGCAGCCACAGCGCCGTTGCCAACAACGCCAGACCGAAGCCGCGCTTGACCCACAGCATCCACGCCCCTGGCCGTGGCAAACGCGCGGCCCAACCGGGGAAAACTGCCAGCAGCAGAAACGGCGCGGCAAACCCCAGGGCCAGCGCTAGGAAAATCACGAGAATCTCCAGCGGTCCTTGCCCCAGCGCAAACCCCACCGCCGTGCCAACGAAGGGGGCAGAACAGGGCGTTGCCAGCAACGTCGCCACCACACCAGAGAAGAAGGCTTCCCCTCGGCTGCCTTGGCCAAGCCCACCCGCCCAAGAACTCACCGCCCCCGGCAAACCAATCTCGCGCCCGCCCAGCAACGAGCCTGCGAAGAGCGCCAACACGCCCACCATTCCGGCCAAAAACCACGGCTGCTGAAACTGAATCCCCCACCCCACCGCGCCGCCCGCGAGCTTCACCCCAATCGCGGCCCCGGCGAGCAGCAGGAAGCTGGCGAAAATCCCTGCCGCCATCGCCACCAGATCCCCGCGCACCTGCCCCCGGCTGCGCCCGCCACTGCCGACCAGCCCGAGGATTTTCAGCGACAGAACCGGAAGGACGCACGGCATGAGATTGAGAATCAACCCGCCCAGCAGCGCCGTCCCCACCAGCAGCGCCCAGGAGGTGCCAACCGCAGGACTGAGGACGGGCAGTACCGCAAACTCAACCCGCCGTTCGCCCGCGACCAGGGTTGCTGTCAGCCCGTCTTTCAGCACCGCCGCTGCCGAAACGCCGTTCAGCGGTAGGGTTAGATCGAGCGCACCCCCCGCGCCGCTAATCTGCGGGCGCGGCGCGGTGAGGCTGGCGGGGCCTTCCAAGAATAGATCGAGCGATGCCTGTTCTGCTTCCAACAGCGGTGCGGCGAAAGTTAAGGTAAGGCGCAGCGTGGTGTCGTTAAGGGTTGCCGCCGCTACCGTCAATCCCGCCGCCTCAGCGGCAATGGGGAGTTTCGCCACGCCCGCCGCAATAAGGGCGGCTTCCGGCGCAGGGTTGGCCGCGCCCGGCGGCAGCGTGAGCGCTAAATCGGCCCGGTAAGGCACGCAGATGTCGGCACAGGCGAGGTAATCCACCCCCAGTTTCAACGGCAGCGCCTGCCCGCTATCGAGCAGCTTGGCGTCGATGGGCAGCAGCAGGGCGGTTTCATAGGCGAAAGTTTCGATCCCCAATAGGGTCGTGCGACGGGGGGGCGGAAAGCGCAGATCGGCGGAAATTAGGTTCTGCGTGCCGCTCCAGTCCAGCGTCGGCGGCAAGCCCGCCTCGCCCGGCGTGCGCCAATAGCCGTGCCAGCCGGGGGCGAAGCGAAACTCCAGCGCCAGCGTAACCCGGTCCACGCCGCCTATCGCCTCGGTCGCCGATAACAGCCGAACAGCAGCGTTTTCATCGCCCACCCACGCGGTCGCCGCCGCCCGCGCACTGCCCACCGTTGCAAGACAGAGCAGCACAACCCAACAAAAGCGCTTCACAAAGGCCAAGGCGTATCCCATCTTTCACACGAGCACCGATGAACATTCCTGGATGATGTAAGCCCACCGTGAGCAATACCCAATACCTAACCGGCCAATTCCTCATTGCCATGCCGCAGATGATGGATAAACCCTTCGCCCGGTCGCTGATCTTCCTCTGCGCCCATACCGCCGAGGGCGCGATGGGCCTCATCATCAATCAGCGTGCCGGAACGATGAAGTTTCAAGACGTGTTCAGCCAGTTGGACGTAGAGGCCGCCGCCGCAGACCTAGGCACCGCCCGCGTGAACTTCGGCGGCCCTGTGGAGCCGCGCCGGGGCTTCGTGCTGCACTCCACCGACCGGCTGGAGGAAAGCTCGCTGGCCGTGTCGGAAGACGTGGCCCTCACCTCCACTATCGACATTCTCCGCGCCATCGCCCAAGGCACCGGCCCCCGCCGCGCGCTGCTGGCCTTAGGCTATGCCGGGTGGAGCGCAGGCCAACTCGATCAAGAAATCCAAAACAACGCCTGGCTCTCCGTAGAACCCGACAACGCCCTGCTGTTCGACACCAACCTCGACACCAAATGGCACCGCGCGATTGCGAAATTGGGGGTGGATATTACGATGCTCTCCAGTGAGGCGGGGCATGCGTGAGGGGGGCGTTCGGCACCAACTCATTTAGTGTAAAACCAAGGACTGTAATAAAAATAATTCCCATTTTCTGGGTCTGAAAGACATTTTTTTACTGAAAATCTATCGTTTAATTCGTAATGAACGTCGCGTAAGACGGAATCACGAATAGAGCCTTGATTTCCATTCTTAAGGCGTAAATATAGCAAGCCAAATGGATATTCCCCAATTTTAATGAATTCAATGGAGATTTTATTTAGGCATTTTGATATTTTATTACAGTCTATCTCTTTATTTTCTGATGTATTTAGAATATTTAATTTATCCCTCTTAAATCGAAATAATTCTGAAAACTCAAAATGTTTTTTTTCAATAACCACGCCATCTAGGCGAATGGCCGCATGCACCGGTGTGCCATCAAGATAGGCACGCGGTTGACAGACGCCCTCGAATTCCCGCGCCAGAATCGTCCGATCAATCTCCGCTTCCGGGATTGGATCGATATTCTGGCCTCCCAAATACCCCCGGTATGCCTCTCGCGGATTCAGTTCAGCCCAAAGAAAATAGAGTGGCATACAACCCGACAAGAGTAGGCTGCACAGGAAAAACAAGCCATATTTCTTCATGTGATACTCATGATGAACGGTCGAACGTATGGAAACATGGTTTCGACGAGTTGGTGGCCATTGTCACGGTGGCATTGCAGGTTATGGTTTGGATCGAGCGTGCTTTGGATTGTCCATTCGTCATCGACAAGCCCGCGTTGTTTGAGATCTCCCCAAGCACCACCCCCGAGGCGTGCCACCCGGTTAGCTGTCCCCAGCGGCACATCAGGACAGATCGGTATTACCGGATTATCCCGAACGAAAACATTATACCAGCGTTTGGTCGTTTCCGGGCGTTCGGTGGGGCGCATTTCTACGGCCCCATCGCTATTGCCGAAACCGCCCGCACTCTTGCGTTGCGTGAAGGTTCCATTCTTGACCGGATCGAGGGTCACGAGAAGATCGAGAGGTACGTTCTCTTCAGCAAGGCTTTGGGCCACTTCATAAGCGCGGTATCCACCCCAGCTATGGCCAATCAGTCCCACCTGATGGCCGGGGTAATGTTTTCGCCAGCGGGTGATGTACCTGACGATGGCTCGATTAGCGTCATTCGTAAAATAGGCTTTAGCCTGATGGGGATGTCCTTCGCGACAATAGTTGGCAAATTCACGATACATATTTCGGTATTCTGTATCCAAAGCCCCACCAACGAATATGACAAGCGCCTTTTCGCAGTCAGTGCCGATGTCGCATCCTAAAGGGGGAACTCCCCTGCCTTCGTCGATCTTAGGATCAACGATATCGACCCCTTCGGGTACCGGAGTGCCGGGCGTGACGGGGAATAACCCCTCTGGATTGTCGAATATTCCCATAAGTCTTCTCCTTCAAACAGACGACCCGACAGCCCAGGCGTGCAAACCGGTCAAACCATCTTGGGCATAGGCTTGCGCGGGAACGGCCCGCAG